>DATIDF010000294.1:0-13993 GCA_035456445.1 Anaeromyxobacter sp. | reverse complement strand
GTCCGGGAGGCGGTGCTCCCGACGGTGACGGTACCGAAGTCGAGCGCCACGGGATCGACCGCGATCGAGGGGACCGCCTCTGCCGCAGCCGTACCGCTGACCGCGAGGTTGACGAGCGGGCTCGCAGGATCGTTGCTCGCGAGCGCGAGGCAGCCGGAGTCGGTCCCCGCGGCCGTGGGCCGGTAGCTCACGGTGACGGTGGCAGCCTGACCGGGCGCGACCGAGAATGGCGCGACCGGCGTCCAACCGAACGCCGCGCTCGTGCCGGAGCAGAGCGCGATCCCGGTGACGTCGAGCGCAGCGGTGCCGCTGTTGCGCACCTCGGCGGTGAGCGACGCGGAGCTGCCGAGGAGCACCGTGCCGAACCCGAGCGAGCTCGGGGCCACGGTGATCGCGGGTGTGGGCGCCGCCACGCCGCTGCCGGAGACGCCGACGGAGGCGCTCGGCGTCGCGGGGTCGTTGGAGGTGAGCGCGATCGCGCCGGCGTCCGCTCCCACGTCGGCCGGAGCGTACGTCACGGTCACGACCTGGCTCGCGCCGGCTGCGACGCTGAAGGAGGCGGCGGAGAGCGTGTACTCCGCGCTCGTCCCCGACGCGCGCGCGAGGGTCCCCGTGAGCGGGGCGTTGCCGGGGTTGGAGATGGTGAAGGTCTTCGCGCTCTGGGTGCCCGTGGTGACGCTCCCGAATGCGAGCGACGCGGGGCTGACCGCGAGCTTGGGCGCCGAGGGCACCTGCCCCGTCCCGGAGACGTCCAGGCTGACGACGGGCTTGGTGACGTCGTTGCTCGTGAAGGCGAGGCAGCCCGTGTCGGCGCCGGCGCCGGTCGGAGCGTACGTCACCGTGACCGCCGCGCTGCCGCCGGCGGCGACGGTGATCGGGCCGCCCGGCGACCAGGCGAACTCGTCGCTCGTGACGGGGCTCGTGCAGCGCGCGATCTGCGAGACGGTGAGCGGCGCCGTGCCGGTGTTGCGGACCTGCGCGGTGAGCGAGGCCGTCCCACCGGTGGTGACGGTGCCGAACGCGAGCGAGGCCGGAGCGAGCGAGATGTTCGGCGCGGGCGCCGCGATGCCGGTGCCGGAGACACCGACGCTAACGTTCGCGTTCGTCGCGTCGTTCGTGCTCACCGAGATCGCGCCGGAGTCGGCGCTGGTGTCGGTCGGCGCGTAGGTGACGGTCACGACCTGGCTGCCGCCCGGCGCGACGCTGAGGGAGGCGGGCGCGACCGCGTACTCGGCGCTCGTCCCCGACGCGCGCGCGAGCGTGCCGGTCAACGTGGCGCTGCCGGTGTTCGACACCGTGAAGGTCTTCGCGGACGACGCGCCCACGGTGACGTTGCCGAACGCGAGCGACGCGGGGCTGACCGCGATCTTCGGCGCCGCGGGGACGACACCGGTCCCGCTCACGGCGAGGTTCGTGGTGGGGCCGTTCGTTGCGTTCGAGGTGACCGCGAGGCAGCCCGAGTCCGTCCCCGCGGCGGTCGGCGAGTAGCTGACGGCGAGCGCGGCGCTGGCGCCCGGCGCCACCGTGATCGGGAGGGTGGTCGGCGACCAGGCGTACTCGGCGCTCGTCGCCGGGCTCGCGCAGCGCCCGATGTTGCTGATGGTGAGCGGCGAGGTCCCGGTGTTCCGCACCTGCGCCGTGAGCGACGCGGTCGCACCGACGTTCACGCTGCCGAAGCTGAGAGAGCCCGGATCGAGCGCGATGGTGGCGGCGGCGGGGGCCGCAACCGAGAAGGAGGTGACGGCGGTCGTCTGATAGCCGTGGTTCGGGTTGCCCGAGTCGGGGACCCAGCCCGCGCCAGGGGAGACGCCGTACTGGTTGCCGTACCAGGCGACCTTGTACGCGTAAGTGCCGGCGGCGGCCGGTGCCGGGACTGTCAGGGTCGTGCTGGTCCCGCTCGCGACGGAGGCGGTCTTCACGACGTTCCCCGCCTGATCGACGACGCCGGCGCGCCACCAGCCGATCTTGGTCCCGGCGTTGATCGTGAAGGTCATCGTCTCGCCGGGGGCGAAGGAGGTCTTGTCGATCTGCCCGGTGACGTTCGAGCCGTGCATGTGACAGCCGTTGCACGTCGAGGTGGTGGTGCCGTGGCAGCCGGCGCAAATCGACGAGTAGTAGGTAGACCTGGCTCGTGCCTGCGGCGCGAACCCGAGTCCAGCCGCGAGCGCAACCGCGAGGCTCAGGTGGCGTAGTTGTTTCATCACGTCTCCTCCGTTCGTGTTGTACGACTCGGCGCGCCGTTGGGAGCGCGCACGTCACCCGCCGCGGTGGCAGTTCGCCCCGCGTCCCGGACTCCGGTGGTGATCGACGGGCACCCGCGGATTTCCGTCGCAGGTGCCGGGTGACCCGCCTGCTCATTGCAATCAGGGAACCCGCAACAATGTGGGTGTTTGTATCTTGGCGATATCGCAAGATCATGCCCCCGGACGCACGGTGTGGGTTTACCGCTCCATTTCAACCTCTTGCAGAATGTCGGCACGAAACGGCTGCGTGCTGCCTCGACAATCTGAGTAAGGCAATCGGAGATCCGTCGGTGCAGCGCGTCGACTGGTCTCGCGGCGATCTCTCGGCCCCGCGCGAACGAGGTAGCCTGTTCGCATCGGCGCCTCCCGACGCCACGGCCCTCGCGAGCCATGTACGCGTCCCTGCGACGAGCGCTGAAGCCCGATAGATGGGGTCCCGACCCCCAGGGAGACCCGATGCCACTCGTCCGAATCTCGCTCAGAGCAGGAAAGCCCGCGGCGCACCGCATCGCGATCGCCGACGCCGTCCACCGCGCGATGGTGGAGACGATCAACGTCCCCGCGCAGGACCGCTTCCAGATCGTCACGGAGCACGACGCGGCGGGGCTCATCTACGATCCGTCGTACCTGGGCATCTCCCGGACCGACGACCTCGTCGTCGTGCAGATCACGCTCAACGCCGGGCGGACGGTGGAGATGAAGAAGGCGCTCTACGCCCGCATCGCCGAGCTGCTCGCCACCTCCCCCGGCGTGAGGCGCGAGGACGTCCTCGTCTCGCTCGTCGAGGTTGCGAAGGAGAACTGGTCGTTCGGGAACGGGGTCGCTCAGTACGCGTGACTGCCGGCGCCCTCGGGTTCACGGGCGGAGACCGCGACGGGGCGGTCGTGCGCGATCGCGCTTCCGTACGGCGCGGCGCCTCTGGTAACCTCAGCGGCGATGTCGTCCCGCGCGGAAAGAGGTGATCGCATGCTCGAGATCGAGCGTCGCGTCCCGCTGGACGGCTGAGGGCTCACGCCCCGGGGCGAGTTCGTCCCGTAGCCGAGCGTCGGTCCGCGATCTCACCGCGGCCAGCCCTGTCTCCCCGCGCGCGGCGCCTTGCCACGGGCGGGTACCTCACGCCTTCGCACGTGTCGGTGCGCACGCCCGAAGGGCGTGTGCGCTCTCTTCTCGATCCGCATGACGAGGACGCCCATGAACGAGCTCATCCCGGTGGACGACACCTGGGACGCCGGCAGCATGGGCTGCGGAGAGCTGGTCTTCCGGCTCGCGATGCGGCTCCGCGCGATGCGGCCGGGGGCCGTGCTGAAGCTGACGGCGACGGATCTCGGCGCGCCTCATGACATCCCAGCCTGGTGCCGCATGACCGGGCACCCGCTCCTCCGAGCGGAGCACCCGCACTACTACATCGAACGAAAGGACACCTGACATGCCCGGAAAGCTCTGCGTCTCGATCACGCACGCGAAGAACGACCCCGACAAGGCGACCGTGGGGTTCGTGGTCGCGAACGCCTCCGTCGCGTCCGCCCAGGAGACGCTGGTCTTCCTCTCCACCGAGGCGGTCCGGATCGCCGTGAAGGGCTACGCCGAGGAGATCCACGAGGAAGGCTTCGCTCCCCTGAAGGAGCTGGTCTCGAACTTCGTGAAGGCCGGCGGCCAGATCTACGTCTGCTCGCCCTGCATCAAGAAGCGCGGCCTCGACGGCGCGCCGCTCGTCGAGGGGGCGACGATCGTGGGCGGCGCCAAGCTCGTCGAGTTCCTCGCGGCTGGCGCGGCCTGCATCTCGTACTAGCGAGGCCTTCGACATGAGCTCCGACGCCCGGCATCCCTTCCCGCCCCGAGCGAGCTTCGACGGCGGGGCCCTCGACTGCGGGGGCGGCCTCTTGCTGCTCATCCGGCAGCACATCGACCCGCTCGCGGACGGGGAGCTGCTCGAGATCCGCTCGTCGGAGCCTTCCGTCCGCGAGGATCTGCCTGCCTGGTGCCGGATGACCGGGAACGAGCTCGTGTCGCAGCTCGCCCTCCCCGGCGGGACGAGCTTCCTCGTGGCGAAAGGGAAGTTCGTCCCGCCGGCCCTCCTCTCTCCACCGGCGGCGCCAGCGGCGATCGTCACGCGCACGATCGTCCCGGTGTACGTCCCCGAGCGCCTGCCCGCGCCGGCGCCGGCGCCTCCCTTGAAGGCACTTTCGGTGATGGGCGTCGGCAGCTGGCCGCGCCCGCGCTGGATGCTCCAGGCGCTGCACGCGCACCTCGAAGGAAAGCTCTCCGACGCGGAGTTCGAGCAGACCGCGGACGATGCGGTGAGGCTCGCGATCGCCGCCCAGGTGGCGGCTGGCGTCGACGTCGTCACGGACGGCGAGCAGCGGCGCGACAACTACGCGAGCTTCGTCGGCGAGCGGCTCGACAACTGTCAGCTCGTCCCCATCACCGACCTGCTCGCGTACGTGAGCGATCCGGCCGAGTTCGAGCGGGAGCTCGGCGCCCTCGATGTCCCGGCCGGGAAGGTCCGCCATCCCGCGGTGCTGGGGCCGCTCTCGCGTCGCCGGCCCCTCGCCGCGCACGAGCTGGCGTTCGCGAAGACGCAGACGGACCTGCCGGTCAAGGTCGCCCTCCCCGGCCCCTACCTCCTCACCCGCACCATGTGGATGGAGTGCATCTCGGATCGCGCGTACCCGGATCGCGAGGCGCTGGCCCGGGACGTGGTCCGCGTGCTGCGCGAGGAGCTCCACTTCCTCCTCGCCGAGGGGGCCGCGCTCGTGCAGATCGACGAGCCGGTGCTCTCGGAGGTCGTCTTCGGGGGCAGCGTCACCGGCGATCGCACCTTCATGTGCGGCGTCCTGGACGCGCGCGGCTCCCGCGACGCCGAGCTCGCGCTCGCCGAGGCGCTGCTCGCCGAGCTCGCGCGTGGGATCCCCCGCGAGCGGCTCGCGCTGCACGTCTGCCGCGGAAACTGGACGCCCGACGAGCGCGTCGCGCTCGCGGGCGATTACCGCCCGCTCCTCCCGCTGCTCTCGCGCGCGCCGGTGGGCACGCTGTTCCTCGAGCTGGCGACGCCGCGCGCGGGCGAGCTGGACGTGCTGCGCTCGCTACCCGACGACAAGCGGATCGGCGTCGGCCTCGTGAACCAGAAGCTCTCCTCCGTCGAATCCCTGGACGAGGTGACCGCGCGCGCGGAGCACGCGGTGCAGCTCCTCGGCGTGGACCGCGTTCTGCTCAATCCGGATTGCGGCTTCGCGACGTTCGCGGACAATCCGATCGCTTCTGCCGCCGTGGCGGAGGGAAAGCTCCGCGTGCTCGCGCGCGCGGCGCGGGCGCTGCGGGAGCGCCATGCCAGGACGTAGACGTCGAAGCATTGCGCGGCGAGGGGCCTCGGAGAGCCCCTCGCGCGCGAGGCACCTCTAGGCGTGCGGCCGGCGCTCGGCCTCCGCCTTGGGCGCGGTGAGGTCGAGCTTCGGGACGATCCCGAGCGTCTGCAGGAACCGAAGCGTGTCCCACTGGACGAAGCTCTCGACCAGCTTTCCGTTCCGGTAGCGGTCGAAGCTGATGCCGTCACACGTCACCTTCTTGCCCGTGGGCGCGATGCCCATGAGCGCCTTCTCGTGCGTGCCGGTCATCCGGAAGAACACGCACACCGTGTCCCCTTCGCCGCAGATCCCGAGCACGGTGGGCTTCAGGTCGGGGAACGCCGTCCGGTACATCTCGACTTCCCGCTTGAGGCCGGCGATGTCGGACTCGCCGGTCAGCGGATCGTGCGACTTGTAGGAGCCGTCGCACACCTGGTCGAGGTACTCCAGCTTCCCGTTTCCGAAGACGTCCTCCAGTATCCCGCGACTCACCTTCTTGATGTCGATTGCCATTACGACCTCCTTCGGATCGACATCTACCTTTGATCCAATTCATCGTGCTCATCACGGCGGAGAATGGCCTCCCTGGCTCCCTCTTCTCCGGAGGAGCGCCGCAGCCGGGCGTCGACGGGCGGAGCACGCGAGCCGCTGATGCTCGGCGGCTCGATGCCTGGGCAGTGATGGCGCGTGCGACGGTGGGCGGCCGTCAGGTCGCGCTTCGCGACGCTCGGCCGTTCAGGCTGCGATCGCGCTGCCCGCGCGGAGCCCAGCGATGGCGCGGAGCAGGTCGGCCGCGGCGTACGGCTTCGGGAGGTACCCGTCCACCGCGAGCTCGCCGGGATCGGCAGACGAAGCGACGAGCACAGGCACGGCCGCGAGCGCGGGATCGCGCAGCTGCTCGCGGCGGAACTCCCAGCCCGACATCACGGGCATCTCGAGATCGAGCAGGATGAGATCGGGCGTGAGATCGCCGCCGCTGATCCGCGCGAGCGCCTCGAGCCCGTGCCTTGCGCCGACCGCCTCGAAGCCGGCCTCGGACAGGAACTGGACGACGAGCTCCCGCCAGTCCTCGTCGTCGTCCACGACCATCACCACCCCACCGGTCGGCTCGACCATGCCGGTCCTCCCGCGCCCACCCATCGCCACGCTACGCCGCTGGCGATAGCGGTCGAACTTTCGACCGCCTGAAAGGCCATCTCTCGTGGGTTCAGCCACAGGAGTGGCCGCGGGCGCGAAACGGACGGTCACGACGCCGGGTGGATCGGATCGACCCAGCGGACCTCCTCCGGCGGCTCCGAGGGAGCGATGTCGAGGTTCACCACGACGGGCTCCTGATCGCTGCGGACGACGACGCACGTCAAGGACTGGTCGCGGCTCGCGTTGATCTCCTGGTGAGGAACGAACGGGGGGACGTAGATGAAGTCGCCGGGCCCCGCCTCGGCTACGAACTCCAGGTGGTCGCCCCACCGCATGCGGGCGCGGCCGGTGACGACGTAGATGACGCTCTCCAGGGAGCCGTGATGGTGCGGGCCCGTCTTCGCGTCGGGATGGATCACCACCCTGCCGGCCCACAGCTTCTGCGCTCCGGCCCGCGCGTGATCGATGGCCGCGGCGCGCGTCATGCCCGGTGTCTGCGGCGTGTTGGGATCGAGCGCGTCCCCGTGGACGACGCGGACTCCATGGTCACGCCATCTCGACTCACTCTCAGTCCGTTCGGAGATCATGATCGCCTCCGCGGATCTCTCTTGCGCGACGGCCTTTCGGCGCGCAGCGGATTTGCGGTTTCGGCCGTCCCCTGGGGCGATGCCCCGCCTCCCCGCCCCTGCCGCGCCCGCCGCGTCGCTCCTCCCCATCGTCCAACGCGAGCGACCTCGCCGCTCGCCTCCCGGATCCCGAGAGGCGTCCTCAATGTCCACCGCGGAGGTGCCACATGCCGATCGACGATCCCGAGGTCCCCCGCACTCAGACGAGCGCTCCCGCGGAGCCCACCAGCACGACCAAGGACGTGCCGGCTCCTCGGCGCGAGCCCGGCGCCGACGAGACACCGCCTCGACGACAGGCGAGCGACGACACCGGCGTCGGTGGTGACCGCATGCCGAAGGGCTGGGACGAACCCGGTGCCGGGATGTGAGGACTACTTCGACTTCCAGAGCCCGAGCGTCGCGCCCGTCGGGTCCACGATGATGCTGAACCACCCGGCGCCAGGCACCTCCGTGACACCCTTCGCGACGGTGGCGCCGAGCGACCGCGCCTTCTCGGTCGCCGCGCCGATGTCGTCCACGAGGACGTAGGCCAGCCACGTGGAGGGGGCCCCCGGCATCGGATGCTTCATCAGGCCGCCGCCCGTGCCCTCGCCGACATCGATCATCGTGTAGACGCCGCCGGGGACCATCGGTGCGTCTTCCAGCTTCCAGTCGAACAGCTTGCCGTAGAAGGCCTTGGCCTTGGCGACGTCGGTGGTGTTGAGCTCGACGTGTACGAAGGGGTTTCCCATCGCGTGCTCCTCCCTGTCTCTGCGACGCACCTAGCGCGAATGGCCTCGTGTGGAGCACGTTCAGTTTGAGCCCCCCTTAGGTGGCCTTCCACCCCGCGCCCGGCGTTCGCGTTGACTTTGCCGGTGTGCGCTCCAATCAGATCCCCCCTCGACGCGCGCCTCGTGTGACCTGGCCACCGCGGTGCAAACGTTCGTTCCGGACGGATCAGCGACGCGACGGAGACACGGCGGCGAAGCCCCTTGGAGGGACCGATGTGCAAGCACCTGAAGAGGCTCGAGGGCACGAGGGACGCCCCCGTGAGACCGAGCTCGGAGGGGTGCCAGGAGTGCCTCGCGCGCGGGGACGGGTGGGTGCATCTACGCCTCTGCATGACCTGCGGACACGTGGGATGCTGCGACAGCTCGCCCAACCGGCACGCGACCCAGCACTTCCACGGAACGAAGCACCCGGTCGTCAAATCCTTCGAGCCCGGGGAGGATTGGGCGTGGTGCTACGTGGACGAGGACCTCGTCGACTCCATCGCCGCCTTCCCGGTCGAGTCTCCGCCGGAGCACTACGCCTCGCCCAGTGATGCTCGCTGAGCGGCGACGCACGCAGGAGAAGACGATGGCAGACGCCGAGATCGGGCTCACGAAGGAGCAGCTGGAGTCCCTCCGTCGCAGGCTCGAGGAAGAGCGCAGCAGGATTCTGCGGATATTGCAGGTGTCCGCGCCGACGGCTCCGCCCGACGAGGAGACCGAGATGGAGGAGTCCGCGCAGCGCGCGACGGAGCGGACCCACGCCCTCGGGGTCGCGGAGCGCGAGCGCGCGCTCCTCGCGGAGGTCGAGCGAGCTCTCGCGAAGATTCGGGGGGGTACTTACGGTCGCAGCGAAGCGACCGGCGACCCGATCCCGTATGCCCGCCTGGCAGCGGTGCCGTGGGCACGCACCGGCGTGGACGAGTGACGAGCCGACCTCGCGGGCTGACCTCGCTGCCCCCGGTTCACGACGAGCGTCGCCTACGCGGACGCGTGGTTACCGCGCTGCACGATCTCGGCGGTGTCCATCGCGATCATGAGCTCCTCGTTCGTGGCGACCACGGCCGCCATCGGGCGCGTCGTCCTCGTGATCCGGCCGCACAGCGTGCGCCCGTGGGACGAGTTCGCAGCCGGATCGAGCGTGAGCCCCGTGACGGCGAGCAGGTCGACGACCTTGGCGCGCACCTGGACGGCGCTCTCGCCGACGTCGCCGGTGAACACCAGGGCGTCGAGGCGGCCGAGCGCCACGATCATGCCCGCGGCCGCCTTCGCGATGGAATGGCAGAACTTGTCGATCGCGAGCGCCGCGCGCTCGTGCCCGTCCTCCGCCGCGCGCTGCAGCGTCAGCACGTCGTTCGTGAGCCCCGAGATCCCGAGCAGACCGGAGCCCGTGTTCAGCTCTTCCATCACGTGGTCGGCGCTGCAGTTCAGCGCCTTCTTCATGTGCGCGATGATCGACGGATCGATGGAGCCGCTTCGCGTGCCCATGACCACTCCGTCGAGCGGTGTGAGGCCCATCGTCGTGTCCAGGCTACGACCGTTGCGGACCGCCGCGAGCGAGCAGCCATACCCGAGGTGCGCGGTGACGATCGCGTGATCCTCCGGATCGAGGCCGAGCTGCGTCACCGCCCGGAGCGACACGTACCGGTGGCTCGTGCCATGGAAGCCGTAGCGCCGCACCTCGTGCTGCTCGAACCACTCGTAGGGGACCGCGTAGAGGTATGCCCGTGGCGGCATCGTCTGGTGGAACGCGGTGTCGAAGACCGCGACCTGCGGCACCTCCGGGAAGAGCTGCCGCGCGATCCGGATGCCGCGCAGGTTGGACGGGTTGTGGAGCGGGCCGAGGTGGATGCACTCCTCGATCTTCGCGACGACCTCCGGGCTGATGAACATGGACCCCGAGAACTTCGCGCCACCGTGGACGACCCGGTGCCCGATCCCCAGCATCCGATCGGCGAGCCCCACCTCGCGCAGGACCTCGACGACCGCGCGCAGCGCCGCCTCGTGGTCCGTGCCCTGGAGAGGCCGCGAGCTCTTTCGGCCCTCGTGATCGAACTCGAGTACGGCCTGCGGCGTCCCGAGGTTCTGCGCGCTCCCGGCGACGTGCTCGTGACCGTTCGACGAGTGGACGACGGCGAATCGGACGGACGCGCTGCCACAGTTCAGGACCAGGACGTTCATCGGGGGGCACCCTCGCACCCGGAGCGGCCGAAGTGCAAGCGATCAGCGCGTGCTCCCCGTCTAGAAGGCACGACGCGCAACTATTTCTCCATGCCAATTGGTTATCCCCACCATAGCCAGAATGCCTTTTTCTTATCATGCGACTTCGGCTACGGTGCGCATGTCTCCGAAGCCGTGCTTCGGAGACGAACGGGGACACGCAATGAACATCGAGGATCTGCTGAGCGAGGAAGAGCGGGCCATCGTCGACGAGGCTTTTCAGGCGACGGTGGAGATCGCGCGGTACCGCCGGGACGGCACGCCGGTGACGCGTCGCCGGGTCGAGGCGCTCTACCGTCAGCTGGCTGCGGCCGTGCGCGCGCGCGACGTTACCGACCTGCTCGCGTACGTGCGGCAGATCGCGCGCGAGCGTTCCGAGGCGGGCTTCGAGCTCTGCGACGTCGAGGCAGCGTTCTCCGCGCTCGAGCACGCGATCTGGCACCGCGCGGTGGCCCGGCTCCCGGCCTACGACGTCCCCTTCGGAAGCGGGATCGTCTGCACGGCGCTCGCGCACGGCAGAGAAACGCTGTCGCACGAGTTCGACGCTTCCGCCCCGCACGTCCCGGCGCCCTACCCCGATCTGACGCCGTTCTTCAGGGGCACGGAGTCGTCCCTCGCGCCTTGCCCGGCCGAGGAGATGGTGTTCGCCGCCTGAACGCTGGGCGGTAGAGCTCGACGATCCCTCCGGCGGGCACGCCTCCTCGAGCGTCCCCGCGCTACTCGTCGCGACGATTCCGCGGGGTCATTCGCCTGAAGGCTTCGCGTTCGTCTTCGCTAGGGATCTCGAGCGCGAGGAGCTCGTACAGCTCGCGCTGGTCGCGTGCGCGGGTGCACACCCGGCTGACGATGACCCGCGCGAGCGGTCCGAGGTAGGTCGCGAGGTCGTGCCGGGCGCGAGCGAGGACGGCAGGATCCCAATCGGCGGCCGGCGTGGTCGGAGGCGCCAGGGTGGGCGGCCGTTCACGGGTCGCCGCCGGCGCGCCCGTCTGGGCAACGCACCACGTGAGAAAGGCCTTCCGATCCTGCGGTGATGGGATGTAGACCGCGAGCTGCTGGCAGAAGTCCTGGCGTGTCGTCGCCGTCAGGCCGACCTTCTTCACGAGATAGGGCGCGACGGGGCCGAGCAGCGGCGCGATGCGATTCTCGACCCGCTTCTCGAACGAGAGCGTCCGCTGCGACGCCGTCGTATCGCTGCCGCTCTCGCGGCGCGGGACCCCGGGGCGCGACCGCGTTCGCTCGGTCAGGGGCGTCTTCCGTCCGGCCGTGGCGTCTACGGGCGTCCTCGAGGACGGCGGCGGAGTACGAGCAGCATCCGAGCGCGGAGGCGTAGGGGTCGCGCGCCGGGGTGTCGCGACCGGTCGCGATGGCTCTCTCGGCGGAAGGATCTCGGTCGCGAGCCCTTGCTCCAGGTCGTCGTCCTCCGCGAGCGAGAGCGCAGCGCCGAGGAGCTCCCCGCGCATCGCCTCCGCGCTGGCAGGCCGCGCGTCGCGCGCCGCGGACAGCGCCTGCAGCACGAGTCCCTCGAGCTCGGGCGAGACCGGTCGCCCCCTGCGCTTGCTCGGGGGCGGGATGGGCTCGGTCAGGTGCTTGTGCAGCATCTCCATCGGCGTCTGCGCGTCGAACGGCAGCTTGTGCGTCAGCATCTCGTACAGCACGACCCCGAGAGAGAAGAGGTCGCTCCGGGCGTCCACGTCGCCGCCCCGCAGCTGCTCGGGGCTCATGTAGCCGGGCGTGCCGCACACGAGGCCCGCCTGCGTGAGCGTCGATGCGCCCGCCCCGGCTGCGAGCACCTTGGCGATGCCGAAGTCGAGGACCTTGACCGAGTCGCGTACGTCGCGCCGCCGCTCGATCATGACGTTCTCGGGCTTGAGGTCTCGGTGGAGGATCTGGTTCGCGTGCGCCTCCGCCAGCGCCGACAGGATCTGCGCCGCGATGTGGACGACGCGGCGCTCGGAGATCGGCGCGTCGTCCGCGATCACCTGCGCGAGGCTCTTCCCGGCCACGTACTCCATGACCATGAAGAGCATTCCGTCCTCGGACTGCCCGAAGTCGGTGACGGCCACGACGTTCGGGTGGTGCAGCTTCGACGCGGCACGCGCCTCTCGCTGGAAGCGGTGAACCATGGCCGTGTGTCCGAGCAGCGCTGGCTTCACGATCTTGAGCGCGACGGGGGAGTCCAGCTTGGTGTGGATGGCCTTGTAGACGTCGCCCATCCCGCCGCCGCCGATCTTCTGCTGGATGAGGTACGTCCCCTTGATCGTCTGTCCCACCAAGGGATCGGCCTTCGCGTCGCGCGCGGGATCGAGGACGAGGCGCGACCCGCACGATCCGCAGAAGAGCGCGCCGGGGGGTCCCTCTTCACTGCACGTCGGGCAGGTCGACATCGCCATGCGCGTACATAAGACGTCGCCCGGCGCCGTGCTCCCTCGCTTCGGATGGGCCGTGGGATCCGTTCCGAGGCGACCGCGGCTCATCAGTCTACGGACTGTACGATCGGGGCACCCCGCCCAGCTCCGATGCCGCTCTGCCGTAAGCCGTACCGAGCGCCCGTCCTCCTGCCGCGCCCCCGGGCCCACCTTGGCGCGCGCGGGCGACCGCCGCGCCACCGCCCCGCTACGTCGTCGCGAACACCGCCTCGAGGAACGTGGTCGGCTTCGAGCTCATGTTGGCACGCAGGCAGCGCAGGTAGCAGCGGGCGCCGTAGAGGCGGACGATCGTGAGTGAGTGCCGGAATACGTCCTTGCCTGTGATGACGCCGCGCATGTCGTCCTCCTGCCCGTGGGACTGGACGCGCGGCGGGACCTGACTCCGAGGAGACGGCAGCGGTGCTCCATTGGAAAGCTCCAGGGCGATGGGGCTCGGCGGCGGGCAACCGCCGATCGCCCCAGACCCGTCACTTGCGTTTTTTGGCCGCCGTGCTCGTCCCGGGGAGGTCGGCTAGGTGCTTCTTGGCGCGCTCGGCGGCCGAGGTCCCCGGATAGCGCTGCGGGACCTCGGATAGAACGGCCACGGCCTCGTCCTTCATGTTGAGCTGGAGCATCGACTCCGCGGTGCGGACGAGCGCGTCAGGAGCCCTGGCCGAGCGGGGAAACTCCGCCGCGACCTTGCCGAACGAGAGGATGGCGTCATTGTATCGGCGCTCCCCGTACGCCAGCTCGCCCAGCCGGAAGTGCGCCTCGGCGGTGGTGGGATCGCTCGGGAACTCCTTCACGTACTGCTCGTAGAGCTCGCGCGCGACGGTCTTCTCGCCCTTGAGCTCCTGCTCCCGGCTGAAGGCGAGATAGCCAGCCTTGTCCTGCGACATCGGGGGCGCCTCGCGCGGCGAGGGGGCCTTGGGCGCGACGGGTCTGGGCTCGGCCACTCGCTCGCCGGCGCTGCGACGAGCTTGAGCCAGGGCCTTCTCCATCCCGTCCAGCCGTTGACCCTGTGCGTCGAGCCGTTGACCCTGCTGCTCGAGCATCCCGCGCAGGCGCTTCAGCTCCTCGGCGAGCTCTCCCTGGCGCGCCGACGGCTCGGCTCTCGCCTTGCCGCTGGTCTCGAGCTCCTTGAGCCTCTTGTCGACCTCGCCGAGCATGCCGTCCACGCGCCGGGACTGTTCGCGGACCGCCGATCGCTCCGCATCGAGCTGCGCAGCGGGGCTCTCTCCCTCGATTCGCTCCACGCGTTGCTCCAGCCGA
>DATIDF010000293.1:0-3108 GCA_035456445.1 Anaeromyxobacter sp. | reverse complement strand
TCCGGACACGGCCATGACGGCGACCTCGCGGATGCCGAGCGCGTCGAGCACGTCCCGGTAAAGGTTCGCCTGCTCCTCGGGAGTCTTCCCCAGGGCAAGGCTCGTCCCGAGATAACCCGGCCGGGAGATGGCGACATAGCGGAACCCCGGAGCGCCCACGGTGCGCGCGAGGAGCAATCCCTGGTCGTACCCGCCCATGGCGCCGTGCAGCGCGAGCACCGCCGGGCCTTCGCCGGAGACGGCGCACTCGACGGGCCCGCGCCGCGTGCTCACGATCGTCGGGCGCGGGTCGCCCACCACGGCGGGGGCGTTCGTTGCGTCGGATGCACGAGTCGGCATGCGTTCTCCTGGTCGAGCGTCGCTTCGACGCGCGCCCTCATAGCGCGCGCCGCCGGGCGCCGTCTTGTACGAACGCGACAGCAGACACGCCTGAACCGCGCGGCCGGCGTCTCGACCGATTCTAGCGGCGGCGACCGTGGATGATGCGCGTCTGCGCGCTCACGAGCGGACGCGCTCGAAACGCGTCCTTTTCGCCGGGAGCGCGGCCCGTCAACAGCCTGAAGTCCCTGATCATGTGCGGCTGGTCCGAGTAGCCGGCCGCGTGCGCGAGCTCGGCGAGCGTGCCGAACCGGCCGGCGTGCAGCGCGCCGAGCACGTGCCGGAGACGCACGAGCCGGATGAGCCGCTTCGGCGTGACGCCGAGCTCCCTACGGAACGTCCGCTCCAGGGACCGGACGTGGAAGCCCAGCTCGCGGGCAAGCTCGTCGACACGGAGGCTTCCGCCGTGCGTCTCGAGGAGCAGCGCGGCGACCCTGCACCGGCGATCGCCGACCAGCGGCGGGGCTGCGCGCCTCAACAGCTCCTCGATGAGCCGCTGGCGCGACGCGGCGTCCGGCAAGGACCGGAGCTGGTCTGCCACGGAGTCCACCGTCCTCCCGCCCATGCGGGTGAGCTCGACGTAGCCGTTGGTCAGCTCCGAAGCGCGGACGTCCGCGAGACGCGGAGCCTGCGCGGTGCGGAAGCGGATGCCGAAGTACTCGGAGCCTCGATCGAGCTCGACGGACGCTTTCTCGGTGGCCGGACCGAGCAGGACGATCCTTCCGCCCGACGAAGAGAGGCGGACGACGAGGTGCACGCCGCTGTCCGGGAGGAGCTCGTGGAACGCGGCGCCGGTCGCCGCGTGTCCGGTCACGGACCAGCAGAAGTCGATCTTGGCCGAGAGATCCGGGGCTGGAAACGTGATGGTGCTCATCCCGACACTCGCCATGCAGGGGCGATGACTTCACGAAGCTATCACGTCGGATCGCGTGCGAGCCTCACGGGGGACGCGGCTCGGTGCCCGGAAGTGCCGGATGCGCGTGTCCGCCCGCTCGAGCGCCGTCCGCCGCACGGTCGCCGTAGAATGCATCCCATGCAGACGAACTACGTGCACGGCTACTCCGACCGCGAGCGCGAGCGCCTCGTCGATCAGGCGACGACGCTCACCGAGCTCCTCCACGCCGACACCCGATACCCGCCCGGCGCGCGCGTGCTCGAGGCGGGCTGCGGAGTCGGCGCGCAGACGGTGACCCTCGCAAGCAACAGCCCCGGCGCGCGTTTCACGTGCGTGGACGTCTCGGCCGAGTCGCTCGACGCGGCGTGCAGCCGCGCGCGCGCCGCTTCGCTCGAGAACGTCACGTTCCAGCAAGCGGACATCTTCGCGCTGCCGTTCCCCTACGCGAGCTTCGACCACGTGTTCGTGTGCTTCGTCCTCGAGCACCTGTCGAGACCGGGGGAGGCCCTCACCAGCCTGGTGTCGCGCCTCAGGCCGGGAGGGACCCTCACCGTCATCGAGGGCGACCACGGCTCCGCGTTCTTCCACCCGGACAGCGTGGAAGCGCGGCGCGCGATCGAGTGCCTCGTCGCGCTCCAGGCGCGAGCCGGAGGCGACGCGCTCATCGGGCGGCGACTGTTTCCGCTGCTCACCGCGTCCGGGCTCGCGGACGTCGCGGTCTCGCCGCGGATGGTCTACGTGGACGGGAGCAGGCCGCAGTGGGTCGAGGGGTTCACGAAGAACACGTTCACGGCGATGGTGGAGGGCGTGGGCGAGCGGGCGCTCGCGGCGGGGCTCGTCGAGGCGGAGACGTGGCGGAGAGGCGTCGAGGGCCTCCGCCGAACGGCGGAACCGGATGGCGTGTTCTGCTACACGTTCTTCAAGGGCATCGGGGTGAAGCGGAGCTGACTCGACTCTCAGTGCAGCGCGAAAGCCAAGTCACCGTGGACCCGCTGCAGCATCCGCCGCGCGGAGATCGCCGGTGCGGCGCGGCGGGAGCCTCTCGCCGCGCGCCACCGCACCGAGGATCGCGGCGAGCTGCGCGACGCCGTCGGTGAGGGCGGCCGGGCCGGGCTGCAGGATGACGGCGCTCCTCACCTCGTAGAGCTGGTCCTCCCGCACCGCTCGCGTCGCGGCGAACCCGGACCGCGCGGCGATGACCTCGCGCCGCGCCTTCTTCCCGCACCAGCTCGCGATCACGACCTCGGGATCGCGCCGCGCCACCTCGGCAGGTTCGAAGATCCGCCCGGACGCCGCATGCGAGGACCGGCTCTCGGCGCAGACGTCCTCGCCGCCGCAGATCTCGATGAGCTCCGAGACCCAGCGGATCCCCGAGATCAGCGGGTCGGGCCATTCCTCGAAGAAGGCGCGGGGCCTGTGCGGCAGCGACGCCGCCGCGTCCGCGATCCGGCAAACGCCGGCGGCGAGCTCGTCGGCGAGCGCCGCCCCCGCGTCGGCGCGGCCCACCGCCGCCGTGACGAACCGGATCGTCTGGAGGATCTCCGCGATGGAGCGCTGGTTCGTGATGAGCACCGGCACGCCGCGGCGGACGAGGTCCCTCGCGACGTCCGCCTGCAGGTCGGAGAACCCGACCACCAGGTCCGGCCGCAGCGCCAGGATCGCCTCGGCGTCCGCGCTGAGGAAGGTGGATATCCGCGGTTTCCGGCGCGCCTCGGGTGGGCGGACCGTGAAGCCGGACACGCCCACCACCAGGTCGGCCGCTCCGATGCGATAGAGCGTCTCCGTGGTCTCTTCCGTGAGGCACACCACCCGGCGCGGGTACGGAGGGGCGGTGT
>DATIDF010000292.1:0-3673 GCA_035456445.1 Anaeromyxobacter sp. | reverse complement strand
GAGCGCGACCCCGAGCGCCGCCGACGCCCGCCCCGCGGCGGCCCCGCGCGGTCGCGCGCCGAGCGCGCGCCGAGCCGCGATCTCGGCCGCCGCCGCGTCGCCGTCCGCCTGGGCCTGCGCCGCCTCCGCGACGCCCCCGAGCCAGTCGCACAGCGGCTCCCTGGCCGCGGCCTGGGTAGGAACGACCGTCAGTAAAGCAAGCAGCGTGAAGCACCAGCGGGCGTAAGCCCACGCGCGAGCGGAGCTTTCACGGCTCGCGCCCGGGAAGGGTTCACTCGGAGCGTGGTGGGGCTTGACTCGCTCCATCGAGCGGCGCCATATAGCGCGCGCGACCGGCCCTTGTCGATGCGGGGGCTTCGCGCGCCACGGCGCAGGCTTCGGCGCCAGGCCGCACGCCGATTCGCGAGGGGGGACGGCGGCGAGGGGAGGCGGGCAGGTCACGCCGCCGCGCCGCCGGGAGGGATGGCCCGGCCATCCGGAGGAGTCCATCGTGCTCGACAAGCCGTGCCCCAGCGAGCTCACCGCTCCGATCAACCCCGACCGCGGCGTCGAGGGTCACCGCAACCTCTTCTGCAACTTCTACGACGCCTGCCTCGACGAGGCCGTGAAGAAGGGCTGGAACAGCTGGACCTGCACCCGCTGCGCCCTGCACGCCCTTCAGCCCGAGGTCGAGGGCGGACTCGAGAGCTACGCCACCCAGCGGCGGCTCGTCTAGTCCCGCGGAGCGCACACCGCGGCGCGCCGCCCACAGCGCCGGGGCGAGCACGCCGCGCCTCCCTCAATCCGTGTAGATCACCGCGATCCAGAGCCGGCGCGCCCCGTAGCGCCGGCTGTCACCCTGGGCCACGCCCACGCCGACTCGCCGGAAGCGCGGGTCCGGCAGGTTGCGCGAGCGGATCGCCTCCGCGGGGGCGCTCGCCACGAACACGTCCACCGCGGCGACGCCGCGGCCGGCGAGCGCCCGCGTCCCGAGGTCGCCCGGGTCCGGCGCGTCCTCGCCCCGCATCCGCTCGGCGGCGTCCCGCGCGAGAGCGTCGAGAGCCGGATCCCCGGTGAGCGGCGTGCGCCGCAGCCGCGCGCGCTCGCGCCAGAGGGCCTCGCGCACGCGCGCGTCCGGCATGAGCGCGCTCTCCCGCCCATCGTCGGGCGGCTGAACGAGGATCTGGGTGACGTAGACCGCCGGCGCCCCCGATGGCAGGGTGCCCCGGGCAACGCCCACCCCGACCTGCGTCGCCTGCGCAAGGACGTTCGCGAGGTGCGCCGGGCTCTCCTCGATCTTGGCGTGCGCGGCGAGCGCGGTCGGTCCCTGCGCGACGTTCTCGTATGCGAACCGGTAGGGGATCCCGGCGCGCCGCAGCCGATCGCCGATCTCGCCCGACCCGGGCAGGACGTGCGCCACCGTCGCAGCGTCGCGCATCGCCGCGCTGTGGCGGCGCGCGACGGACGCGATCTCCGCCACGGCGGCGAGGGGCGCAAGGCCACGCCCGCGGCGCGTCTCGTTCATCGCGCGTACGATCGCCGCCTCCGCCGCAGCGGGATCGTCCGGCTCGGGCGGCCCAGCCGCGAGGCGCGAAGGCGGCTCGACGGTCGCGCCGCCGGCGACGACGGTGAGGAGCGCCGCCACCTCCGGCCCGCGCGCACCGTCCGCGATCACCTCGACCGTGTACCGGCCGCGCGCGGGGAACACGACCGGCGCGCGGAAGCTGCTCCCGTCCGCGGCGGTGTCCACCTCCCGGACGTCGCCCGAGGGGAGCGTCACGAACACGCGCGCGGCGCGCAGTCCGCGAGCGAGCTCGCCGGAGAGCTCGGCCGCGCTGCCCAGGGAGGTCTCGCGCGGGAAGGGCTCGAGCGCCGTCCTGCGCACCGACGCGAGCACGAAGGCGTAGAGCACGCCGCCCCGCTCGACGGCGCCGGCGCCCACGTGCGTGGCGCCGGACACGGGCAAGAGCCGCGCGAGCGCGTCTGGGGCGTCCTCGGGGCGCGCGCGGACGGAGTACACGGTCGGTGACGGGTCGTAGCAGAGAGCGCGCGCGAGCACCTCGCGCGAGGCGGGCCCGGAGGTCGCGGCGGGATCGCCCGCGGCAGCCCTGCCGGCGAGCTCGCGCGCGGCGACGGAGAGCGCGCCGGACGGCCGCGCATCGCCGCCCAGGCTCGCGCGCGCGACGTCGAGCAGGCGCTCCTCGATGGGCGCGAGGTGCGTCTGTGGCTCCCGCCCGTAGCTGCCCTGAGCCGGCGTCGCCGCGCGCGGCGGTACGGCGTGCGACGGGCGGGACGCGGGCAGGGCAGGCGGCCCGGGCGCCGGCGAGGAGGCGCATGCCGAGCAGAGGGCCACGAGGGAGGCCGCGAGCGCCGCGGTCGTGCGGGCCCGGCCGAGGAGCATCAACGCTCCGGCGCCACGCGCACTTCGAGGCCACGCGCGACGACGCGTCCGAGGCGACCGTTCACGCGCTCGCACAGCAGGCTCTCGGCGGCGACGAGCTGCGCCGCCCACTCCTCCGAGCTCACGAGGACGAGGAGGCGGCCGTCGCGCAGCGCGCCCCGCATCGAGACCTCGCGCGCCATTCGCGGGCCGCACGCCTCCGCGAACGCGGCGGCGAGGGCGGCGCCCTCGGCGCCGGGGCGCCGAGCGAGGGCGTCGGCGAGCACGGAAGCGACGGTGCGGCGGCGGCCTCGCATAGGGGGACGCAACGTACGGGCAGCCCGTGAGATGCGTCAAGCGGCCGCGCCCGCGCGCAGCCTGCGGCAACGGGTCGCGCCGGGGCCGCACGCCTTCGGGTGTGGTAGTTTCGCCAGGAGGTCCCGGCTGATGCACGCCCCGCAGGGTCACATGGCGACGGTGGAAGCACCCGCGACCACCCCCGTGCCACATCGCACGACGTCCACCACGGAGGTGCGCGTCGAGCGCGCGCGCCTGAACCTCTCGTGGCTCGTGCAGCTCCACTGGTGGGCGATCCTCGGCCAGGTCGTCATCGTGGTCGGGGCCTCGTCGTGGACGAGCATCGGCGTGCCGATCCTGCCGCTCTTCGCCATCTTCGCGGCGGAGGTGGGCGGGAACGTGGCGCTCCATTACTGGGCGCAGCGGGCGATCCCGCAGGTGAGGACCGCGGGCGTCGCCGCGGTCATGTTCATCGACACCGCGGTGCTCACGGTGCTGCTGGATCTCACCGGCGGCGCCTCGAACCCGTTCTCGACGCTGTACCTCGTGAACGTCGCGCTGGGCGCCGTCCTCCTGCCTCCCCGCTGGTCGTGGACGCTGATGGTCGCGACGCTCGGCGGCTTCGCCTCGCTGTACTTCCACGAGGAGGCGACATCGCCAGCGCACCACATCCACACGCAGATGGACGCCGTGCAGATGATGGACTCGCACCTGCGCGGGATGTGGATCGCCTTCGCGATCGCGGCGGTGTTCATCGTGTTCTTCGTCCAGCGGGTCTCTCGCGCGCTCGCCGCGCGCGAGCGCGAGCTGCATCAGGCGCGCGCGCTCGTCGAGAGACGCGAGAAGCTGGCGTCGCTCGCGACGCTCGCGGCGGGCGCGGCGCACGAGCTCTCGACGCCGCTCTCGACCATCGCCATGGTCGCGGCGGAGTTGCAGCGCAAGTTCGCCGACCGTTCGGATCCCGCCGCGCGCGAGGACTTCGCGCTCCTGCTCGCCGAGGTCGAGCGCTGCCGCTCG
>DATIDF010000291.1:0-7477 GCA_035456445.1 Anaeromyxobacter sp. | reverse complement strand
CATCTTCGTCGCGCTGGCGCTCGGCCTGAACATCGTGGTGGGCCTGGCCGGGCTCCTCGACCTGGGCTACGTCGCGTTCTACGCGGTCGGGGCGTACGCGTGGGCGATCTTCGGATCGCCTCAGGCCAACGCGATCTTCGGGGGCGGGTTCCCGCTCGATCCCTGGTGGTTCTATGGCTTCTTGCTCGTCGGGCTCACGGTGGCCGGGGTCACCGGCGTCCTCCTCGGGCTGCCGGTCCTCCGCATCCGGGGCGACTACCTCGCCGTCGTCACGCTTGGCTTCGGCGAGGTCATCCGAGTTCTCGCGAACAACCTCGACCGGCCCATCAACTTCACCAACGGGCCGAGGGGCATCACGCCGATCGGACGCCCGCCCGCGCTTCTGGGGCTCTCCTACGGCGAGCTCTTCTACTTCCTCGTCCTGCTCATCGTCGTGGTCGTCGTGATCGTCAACCGGCGGCTCGAGGACTCCCACATCGGCCGGGCGTGGGAGGCGATGCGCGAGGACGAGGTCGCGGCGCAGGCGATGGGCGTGCCGCTCGTGCGCATGAAGCTGCTCGCCTTCGCCACCGGGGCGTCGTTCGCCGGGATCATGGGCGTCGTGTTCTCGGCCAAGCAGGTCTTCATCAACCCCGAGTCCTTCACCTTCCTCGAGTCGATCGGCGTCCTCTCCATGGTCATCCTGGGCGGCATGGGCTCGATCCGCGGGGCAGTGCTGGGCGCGGCGGTGGTGACGGTCCTGAACCTCCAGCTGCTGAAGGGCTTCTCCCTCTGGCTCAACGAGCTCAAGAACGACGGCGTCACCGTGTTCGGCTTCGCCCTGGCAGACCTGCCGACCCAGTTCGAGCCGGCGAAGTACGAGCGGATGATCTTCGGGATCATCCTCATCCTGATGATGATCTTCCGCCCGCAGGGCATCCTCCCCGCCCGCCGCCGCCAGCGAGAGCTGGCCGAGCCGCCCGGCACGGAGAACGTTCGACCGTCCGAGGCGGTGGCCCCGTGACCGCGCTCTTCGAGGCGCGCGCGGTCACGAAGCGCTTCGGCGGGCTCACCGCGGTCCACCGGGTGGACTTCGCCCTCGACTCGGGGATCGCCTCGATCATCGGCCCGAACGGCGCAGGCAAGACCACGCTTTTCAACGTCTTCACCGGGCTCTACGCGCCGGACGAGGGCGCCGTCACGTTCCGGGGACACTCGCTCGTCGGCCTGCGCCCGGATCAGATCACCGCGCTCGGCATGTGCCGGACATTCCAGAACATCCGGCTCTTCGCCAACATGACGGCCCTCGAGAACGTGCTGGTCGGCATGCACGCGCGGATCCCGCTCAAGCTCTGGGACGTGCTCTCCCGCCGTCCCCGCTTCGGCCGCGTGGAGTCCGGGAACTGGAGGCGCGCCTGGGAGCTGCTCGCGCGGGTGGGCCTCAGGGCCAGCGCGAACGAGGTCGCGAAGAACCTGCCCTACGGCGACCAGCGGCGGCTCGAGATCGCGCGCGCGCTGGCCTCCGAGCCCACCCTGCTGCTGCTGGACGAGCCCACCGCCGGAATGACGCAGGGTGAAGCGAACGGGCTCATGGCGCTCCTTCACCGGCTCGTCGGCGAGCTGCGGCTCTCCATCCTCCTCATCGAGCACAACATGCGCGTGGTGATGGGCGTCTCCGACCGCGTGACGGTGCTCGACCACGGCGAGAAGATCGCCGAGGGCCGGCCGCAGGAGGTCCAGGCCGATCCGAAGGTGATCGAGGCCTACCTCGGCCGAGGGTCCTGGAGCGCCACGGGGAGGGCCCGTGCTGGCGATTGAGGATCTCCACGTCTTCTACGGTGGGATCCACGCGCTCAAGGGGGTCGCTCTCGAGGTGAAGCGGGGCGAGATCGTCGCCCTCCTCGGCAACAACGGCGCCGGCAAGACCACGACGCTCAAGAGCATCTCCGGGCTGGTGTCGCCCCGCCGCGGACGCATCACGCTCGATGGCCGGCCGCTCTCCGGCGCGCCGCCTCACGAGATCGTGCACCGCGGGATCGCGCACGTCCCCGAAGGACGCCGGATCTTCAACCGGCTCACGGTGCGCGAGAACCTCGGGATGGGCGCCTACCTTCGAAGCGACGACGGCGTCTCGGCCGATCTCGACCGCGTCTTCACCCTGTTCCCGATCCTCCGGGAGCGCGTGGGGCAGCCGGCCGGCACGCTCTCCGGGGGAGAGCAGCAGATGCTCGCCATCGGCCGGGCCCTCATGGCGAACCCCCGCATCCTCCTGCTCGACGAGCCCAGCATGGGGCTCTCCCCCGTCCTCGTGGAGCGCATCTTCGAGACCATCGCGGGCATCAACCGCCAGGGCACGACCATCCTCCTCGTGGAGCAGAACGCCGCGATGGCGCTGGCCGTCGCGCACCGCGGCTACGTCCTGGAGACCGGGGCCATCGCGCTCCATGGCACAGCCGCGGAGCTGGCCGAGAACCCCGAGGTGAAGCGCGCCTACCTCGGCGAGTAGCACCTCCGGCCAGGGAGGTGCGTGCCTCTTTGCGGTGGTCGCCGAGCGGCGTGACGCGGAGTGAGCGCTAGAACTCGACGTGATAATGGTGGCTCGCGGCGCCGTGCCAGCGCGCGATGTCGCGGAAGGCCTCCTTGAGCCGCGTCCGCTCGATCGCGGTGAGCTCGCCGACGGAGAGCGTCGATGTCGCCGGCGCTCCGCGGGACCACGCTTCGAGCTCGCGCCGGAGCCGGAGCCCGAGCACGAAGCGGAACGCCTCGGACACCGCCGCGCGCTCTTCCTCGGCGACGAGGCCCGCCCGCGTCGCCGCGGCGAGGCGCTCGAGGGTGCTCCGCGCCCGCGTCCCGGCCTCGAGCCCGAAGCAGCGGGCGAGGAAGACGACCGGCGAAAGTCCCTGGGCCTTCAGATCGACGGTCGAGGAGTCGCCGCGGACGCGGAGCAGGATGCGCTGCGGAGGGTGGAACTCCATCGAGGCCCGTGCGAGCAGGCGAAGGAAGGCGGTCTTGCGCCGCGCCTCGGCGAGGATCTCGTCGAGCGGCGCGAGGTCGAGCGCGCCGCCCGCGCGCCGGTAGTCGAAGAAGATCGAGGCGACGAGCAGGGCCTTCGGGTCCGGGACGTCGATCCACCCCCGGAAGCGCTCCGCCCACTCCGTCAAGGGGCCGTGCCACGACCGCGCCATGTAGCCGCCGCGGCACTCGGGGAAGCCCGCCGCCACGAGGTCGGCGTTGGCGCGCTCGGAGAGCGCGTGGAACCACTCGCGGTGGCCGGCGCCCGCGTCGGCGTAGACGACGGCGTTGTCCTGGTCCGTGAGCAGCGTCTGCTCCATCCGGCCCTCGGACCCGAACACGATCCACGCGTACGGCGCCGGTGGCGCGCCGAGATCCGCCTCGGCCCACTGCAGGATCCGCCGCAGGAGCACGTCGTTCAGGCGCGCCACGAAGCCGGCGATGCGGATCGCGTCGAGCCCGCTCGCGACGAGCGAGGCGGCCATCTCCGCCACCCGGCCGGCATAGCCGGGCAGGTGATCGCGCGACGCGAGCCGCTCGACGCTCCTCAGCACGGCGATCGGGCCAGGCGCCGTGTGCCGGAGGAGATCGGTCGAGGTGATGATGCCGACGATCTCACCGTCGCGCGTCACGGGGAGGTGGTGCACTCCCTCGTCGAGCAGGAACGTCCAGGCGGCGTGGATCGGCGTCGTGGCCGGAACCGTCCCGAGCGGCCTCGAGCAGATCTGGTCGGCGAGCGTTCCGGGCCCGAGCCCCTCCGCGAGGACGCGGCTGCGCAGGTCGCGATCGGTGACGATGCCGGCGGGATCCCCCCGCACGAGAACGGACGAGATCCGCTCGCGGCGCATGGTTCGTGCCGCCTCGCTCGCGGAGACGTCGGGCGTGACCCACACCGGCGCCCGGGTTGCGATCTGCCCGATCTCGAGCTCGAGATCGGGACGGAAGCTCGCGACCTCGCCGCGCGCGAGGCTCGCCTGGAGGCGCTCCGCGGCGCGCGACGCGAAGTGGCGGGCGAACCGCGCATCGTTCAGCAGGAGCGCGAACGCAGCCTCGGGCAGACGGTACGCAACGAGGTCCTCCTCCACGACGACGTCGAGCGTGGCCTCGTGCCTCAGGAGCGAGGTGTACCCGAAGATCTCCCCCTCCTCGAGGACCTGGAGCGCCCGCCCTTCGCGCAGGAGCTTCACGGACCCCTTGCGGATCACGTAGAGGTGATGGAGCGGCTCGCCGCCGGGATACACGAGGCGGGTCCCCGCCGGATAGAAGCTCACGTCGAGCGTCTGCGCCACCTGATCGAACAGCGGGGGCGGCAGCTCGTCGAAGGGCTGGAGGGCCCGGACGTAAGCGACGGGATCGATCCCTGGCATGGCCGGAGCTCTACCGACGTGTCGGGCCGGCCGCTAGGGCGTCGGGCTGGTACCGGAGCGCGGCGCTCTCCTGCCAGCGGCGAATCGCGCGGAACGCCTCCTTCAGCCGCGTGCGCTCGATCCCGGCGAGCTCCGAGAGCAGCACGTGGTCAGCGGCGGGGGCGCCCGCCGCGATCGCGCGGAGCTGGATCCCGAGCCGCAGCCCGAGCAGGAACCGGAACGCCTCGGTGACGGCCGCGTGGGTGCGCTCCGATACGAGGCCCGCTTTCATCGCATCGTCGAGCCGCTCGAGGGTGCTGCGGGCGCGGCTCCCCGCGTCGAGGGCGAAGCACCGCGCGAGGAAGACGATCGGGAAGATCCCGTGCCGCTTCACGTCCACGGCCGAGGAGCCCCCACGCAGACGAAGGAGGAGGTCCATCGGCGGCGCGAGCGCGAGCGCCTGCTTCGCGAGCGTGCGAACGAACAGGCGCCGCCTGGGCGCGCTCGCGAGCGCCGCGTCGAGGGCGCCGGTGTCGAGCGTTCCTCCGACGCGGCGAAGATCGAAGAGGATGCTGGCGCGGAGCGGGCGCTCGTCGAGGCACTCGTCGATCTCGCGAACCCACGCGGTGAGCGGTCCGCTCCAGCTCCGCGCCATGCGCTCCGCGGGGCACGGCGGGAACCCGGCGGTCTCGAGATCCGCGTTCATTCGCTCCGCGAGCGCCTGGAACCAGTCCGCCGGGCCGCCATCGGCGTAGACGAGGGCGTTGTCCTGGTCGGTGGGGAGCGTCTGCTCGCGCCGGCCGTCGGAGCCGAACGCGAGCCACGCGTACGGCGCCGGCGCGCGGCCCAGGTCGGCCTCGGCGAGCTCGAGGAGCCGGCGCACGAGCGTTCCGTTCAGCTGGGCCACGAACCCGGCGATGACCATCACGCCGAGCCCGGCGTCGAGAAGCGTCGCGGCCATCTCGGCCACCGTTCGCCCGTACTCCGGCAGGCGGTCTCGCGACGCGAGCCGCTCGAAGCGCCGCAACACAGCCATCGGGCCCCGCGCCGAGTGCTTGAGGAGATCGGTCGACGTGAGGACGCCGATGATCTCGCCGTCGCGGACGACGGGGAGGTGGTTCACGTTCGCGTCGAGGAACGTCCGCCACGCGTCGTACACGGGCGTGGCGGCCGCGACGGTGCGGAGCGGGCGCGAGCAGACGCCGGCCGCCGCGATCTCGGGGCCGAGCTCCTCGCCCAGGACGCGGTTGCGCAGATCGCGATCGGTCACGATGGCGGGGGGCACCGCGCGGAGGAGGACCGAGGAGACGTGCTCGTCGCGCATGACGCGCGCCACCTCGGCGACGGTGGCGTCTGCGCGCGCCCACACGGCAGGGCGTCGCACGAGCTGCTCGATCGAGACCCCGATGTCCGGCTCGAACCGGGCGACGCGGGACGGCACGAGGCTCGCCTTGAGGCGGTCCGCGAGCCCGACCGCGAAATGAGCGGCGAACCGTGCGTCGGACAGCAGCCGCTCGAACTCAGCGGCCGGTAGGCAGTACGCGAGGAGCTCGTCCTCCACGACGACATCGAGCGACGCCCGCTTCGAGATGAGCGAGGTGTAGCCGAAGACCTCGCCCTCCTCGAGCACCTGCAGCACGTGGCCTTCGCGCTCCAGCCGGACCGCGCCCTTGCGGATGACGTACAGGTCCCGCAGCGGCTCGCCGTCGGCGCCGACGAGCCGCGTGTCCGTCTCGAAGAGCCCGATCTCGAGCCCGCGCGCGGCGTCGAGGAAGAGCGCCTCCGGCAGGAGGTCGAACGGCGGGATGCGGCGGACGTAGGCGACGGGATCGAGCGCGGCCACCTCGCGAGGCGTCACACCGCGATCACTCTTCGACGACGCGGTGGATGACGTCGACGAGCTCCCGCTCGAGCGTCGGTGAGGGCGTCACTAGCACGTGCTTTCCGCCGACGTCCGCCGTGTATCGCGGCTCCTCTTTGCTGCGGACGTACGCCGCCCGCAACTCCTCGGAGCGGGTCCGGAACTCGCCCTCGGAGAGCCCCTTCTCCTTCATGAGCCGCTTGAAGTTGTGCTCCTCTCCGTGCTCGATCCACGCGATCCCGAAGGCGTCCGGCGGCTTGCCGATGAACACGTAGATCGCCCGCTCCCCCGGGACGAGCTCGAGCTTGTCGTGCACCCGGTGGGCGAACTCCTCGAGGCCCGTCCGCTCGCGCGCGAGGCGCCCCGCCGCCGCCGAGGACGGATCGAGCGGGTGATGCTCCTTTTCCGTGCCCAGCATTCTCCCCAGGAATCCCATATCCCCTCCTCCTGCGCGGCGTGCGTGCTTCCGGACGACATCCGCCCCGACGCGGTCACCGCGCCCCCAGTACCTCGGTCAGGATGATGAGCACGACCCAGACGCCCGCGACGACTCCCATGGAGAGCGTGAGCAGCCTGCGCTCGGTCGTCGGGGCAGGCAGGGCACGCGCGACGAGGCGGGTCACCGGGCTGCGGAGCAGGCGGAAGAACCCCTTCACCTTGCTGTCCGGCTTCGTGATGTACCGCTCGGCCAACCAGCCGAGCCCCAGGTAAAGGACCACCATGAAGGCCAGGAGCCGGAGCATCGTGAGCGTCCTGACCAGCGGTGAATCCATCGTGGTGCGGGGCGGGCGGAGGGGCGGCGCCCTCCGCCCGCCACTCCCTAGGCTGGGACCGGCGCGATCCTACCCGGGGCCGCCACGCCGCCGGAGCGCGGGTAACGGATCTCGGTCACGAGATCCTGCATCTCCTTCGCGGGCTCGTGCGTCAGGAGCGAGACGATCCAGATCGTGAGGAACCCGAGCGGAATGCCGAACACGCCGGACGCCACGGTCGTCGTGCCGAACCACGACACGCCGAAGAACCTGCTCCCGACCATGTAGTACAGCGTGGTGCCGAGGCCGACGATCATGCCGGCGAGCGCGCCCGGCTTGTTGGCCCGCTTCCACCAGATTCCCATCACGAGCGCGGGGAAGAACGAGGCCGCAGCGAGGCTGAACGCCCACGCGACCAGCTCGACGATGATCGCGAGCCGGAAGGTCGCGGTCCACGCGGCGATGAGCGCCGTCACGATGAGCAGGACCTTGGTGATGGTGAGGCGCCGCACGAGCGACGCCTTCGG
>DATIDF010000290.1:0-3277 GCA_035456445.1 Anaeromyxobacter sp. | reverse complement strand
GCTCGATCGCCTCGGCGATCCCGTCCGGCGCGCGCGCGGACACGAGCACGCCCGTGCCGGGCTCGCGGATCGCCTGGTGGTGCGTCGAGTTCACCGCGAGGGTCCCCGGGCCGACGAGCGCCGCGAGGTGCGTGCCGGGCTGGACCGCGACCTCGTGCGAGGGGACGTCCTTCGGGGCCGGCTGCTCGTGCCCGTGGATCCCGGCGTCGTGCGGGAGATCCTGGTAGAGCGTGCCGCCCTGCACCACGTTCAGGAGCTGCATGCCTCCGCAGACGCCCAGGACCGGCATGCGCGCGGCGAGCGCCGCCTCGAGGAGGTATTTCTCGAACGCGGTCCGCAGCGGCTTCGTCGCGCCGCACACGTCGCGACGCGCCTCGCGGTAGAGCTCCGGCGGCACGTCGAAGGAGCCGCCCGTGACGACGAGGCCGTCGAGGAGCGCGAGGTAGGCGGCGGCCGCCTGTTCCGCGTGAGGGAGCAGGATCGGCAGACCCCCGGCGTCGAGCACCGCGTCGACGTACGCCCGGCCCAGGAAGTAGCGGCGGGAGCTCTCGTCGGCGTCGAGCGTGAGGCCGATGCGGGGGCGCTTCGTCATGCCGTCGCCTCCCTGGAGGCCCGGGCCGCCTCGAACGCCGCGGCGAGCCGGGCGGCATTCTCGCGAGGATCGCCGCCGGCGTAGAGGGCGCCGATGACCGCCGCGCAGGCGGCGCCGGCGCGCACCACCTCGCCCACGTTCGCGAGGGTGATGCCGCCGATCGCGACGACCGGGGCGCCGAGGGCGCTCGCGACCTCGCGCAGCATGCCGGGACCGCGCGGCGGGACCGCGAGGAGCTTCGAGCCGGACGGGTAGATCGGCCCGAAGCCGACGTGGTCTGCGCCTTCGGCGATCGCCGCGCGTGCCTCTTCGAGCGTGCGGGTGGTGCGGCCGACGAGCAGCGCCGGGCCGACGAGCCTGCGCGCCTCGGCGGTCGGCAGGTCGTCGTCGCCGAGGTGCACGCCGTCCGCCCCGGCGAGGAGCGCGAGGTCGGCCCGGTCGTTCACGATGACGAGGGCGCGCCCGGCGGCGAGCGCGACGATCTCGCGCGCCGCGGCGAGCACCGCGCCCGCGGGGGCGTCCTTGATCCGGACCTGCACGACACGCGCGCCGCCCGCGATCGCCGCGCGCGCCTGCGTTGCCGCGTCCCCGCCCCCCACGATGGCGTACAGCCCCGCGAGCCGCGCGCGACGCGCAGCGCCCGCCGAGGCATCGGAAGTGGGCATGATGGCAGCGGTAACACGCGCTTGACGGCCCCGCAAGGCGCCGCATATTTTCCCCGCCTCCCGCGTTCCAGGTGGACCCATGGCCGATCAGCCCGAGAACAAGCTCGTCGACAAACGTGTCGCGAGTCGCTACGTCCGCAAGGGCGTCCTCGACGAGAAGGACTACGAGAAACATCTGAAGACCCTGCCCGACCTCGCGGACCAGGCGATGCCGATCGAGGCGTCGATGGATTCCGACGACTACGACGATCTCGACGACGTCGAGGACGAGCCCGAGACGCCCGCCGCCGGCGGCGAGACTCCTTGAGCCCCTGAACCCTGAGCCGTGCGCGCGATCCGCGCGATCCTCGCCTCGCTCGCGCTCGGGGCGGTCCTCGCCCCCCAGGGCGCTTCCGCCCGCCCGGACGCGCTCCCCCGCCCCGACGAGCGGCCGTCGCCGAACCGGCGCACGCCCGTCGTCCAGGCGGTGGAGAAGGTGCGCGGCGCGGTGGTCAACGTCTCCGCCGAGGAGCTCGTCCGCATCCGGGTGCCGGCGCGGGGGAGCTCCATGGCGGAGCTCCTCTTCGGCGACTTCTTCGAGCGGCCGCGCTACCGGAAGGGCTACGCGGTCACCTCGCTCGGCTCGGGCGTCATCGTCTCGCCCGACGGCTACGTCCTCACGAACAACCACGTCGTCGAGCGCGGGGCCCGCTTCCGGGTAGGCCTGCTCGACGGGCGCGAGATCATCGCGAAGGTGGTGGGGACCGATCCGTCCACCGATCTCGCCGTGCTGAAGCTCGAGACGAAGGAACGGCTGCCGTTCGTCACGATGGGCCGCTCGGACGATCTCCTCACCGGCGAGACGCTCATCGCGATCGGCAATCCTTTCGGCCTCTCACACACGGTCACCACCGGCGTGGTCTCCGCCGTGCACCGGAACTTCAAGGCGGGCGAGCGGACGCTCTTCGACTTCGTGCAGACCGACGCGTCCATCAACCCCGGCAACTCGGGCGGCGCGCTGCTCGACATCGAGGGCCGGCTCGTCGGCATCAACACCGCCATCCTGGGCGACCGGAACGCCGGCATCGGTTTCGCGATCCCGATCGATCGCGCGCGCCGCATCGCCGAGGACCTCATCGCGCACGGCGAGGTGCGCGAGGGCTATCTCGGGATCGCGGTGGACGACCTGCCCGCGAAGGAGGGCGCGCCCGAGGGGGCGACGGGCGGGGTCGTGGTCACCGTGGTCGATCCCGGCTCGCCGGGCGCGAAGGCGGGCGTCCAGAAGGGGGACGTCGTCGAGGCGGTGCAGGGGTTCGCGCCCCAGAGCGCGGAGGAGTTCCGCTTCCGCGTGCGCGATCTCCCGATCGGCGGCGCGGCGAAGCTCGAGCTGTCGCGCCGCGGGCAGCGGGTGGCGCTGACGGTGCCCTCGGTGGAGCTCTCGCCGGATGCGGCCGCCGCGCTCGCCGCACGCGCGACCGGGCTCATCCTGGGCGAGGAGCGGGTGCAGGGCGGATCGGTGCTCGTCGTGAAGGGCGTCGCCGCCCGCTCGCCCGCCGCGCAGGTGGGCATCCGTCAGGGCGACCTCGTCCGCGAGGTGAACTCCACCGAGGTCGCGACCCTCGCCGCGTTCCGCCGCGCCGCCGCCCGGGCACGCCGCAGCGGCCAGCTCGTGCTGCTCGTCCAGCGCGGCTACGCGGCGGAGCGGATCGCGTTCGACTTCCAGTAGACTCGGGCGTGCGGCCGCGCCGCGGTCCGCGCCCTCGGGAGGCCCCATGGACGAGAAGAACGCCGGCGGGATCGACTTCTACACGTTCGTGCTCTCGCTCGCGTCGAGCGCCTTCATCCACCTCGGCGACTCGCCGCACCCCGACACCGGCCTGCCCGGCAAGCCCGACCTCGGGCTCGCGCACCAGACCATCGACATCCTCGCCATGCTCCGCGAGAAGACGAAGGGCAACCTCACGCAGGAGGAGGAGCAGTTCATGGACCACCTGCTCACCGACCTGCGGCTCCGCTACGTGACGAAGCAGGCGGGGAAGGC
>DATIDF010000289.1:0-5343 GCA_035456445.1 Anaeromyxobacter sp. | reverse complement strand
CGGCGGCGGCCGGACGCGAGGGCTGCGCACGGGAGAGCTTCGCGAGCCGCGCTTCCTCCTCCCCCTTCGTCACGACGAGCGGCGCACCGCCGGCGCGCTGCCGCGCCTCGTCGTCCGCGCTGTAGTAGAGCTGGAAGGTGGTGAGCCCGCGGACCACCAGCTCGCCGCGCTGGTTCTCCGCCCACACCTCGATGTCGATCGCGTAGCGCCCAGGCTCCTCGAAGCGCCGATCCGTCACCCGGCCACGGATGGTGAGCACGTCGCCGGGCCAGACGATCTTCACGAAGCGCGCGGAGAAGCGACGCAGGCGCGCGCCGCGGACCCAGTCGACGACGAGCTCGCCGAGGAAGCCCATCGCGATCATCCCCGGCGCGAGCGCGCTCGGGAATCCCGAGTTCTTCGCGTAGGGCTCGTCGACGTAGAGCGGGTTCCAGTCCTGGGCCGCGCCGGCGTAGCGCGCGATCTGGAGCCGGTCCACCGGCGGCTTCACGAGCGGCGGCAGCTCGTCGCCGACCTTGACCGCCTCGAAGTAGAGCTGGCGTGCGGTGAGCATCCGTCGTCCTTATCCACGACGCAGGATGAGCGTCGCGCGCGAGCGGAACACCCACTCGCCCTTTTCGTCCCGGCCCTCGTCCTCGATGACGAGCACGTCCATCGGGCCGCTCGATCCCGGGCGCTCGAGCACGTCGGCGACTCTCGAGACGACGGTGATCCGGTCGCCAGCCACGATCGGACGGGCGAACTCGAGCTGCTGCTCCGAGTGCAGGATGGAGCGCGTCCCGAGGTCGAGCGAGTGGCGGAAGCGCTCGTTCGCCGTGAGCGCGACCGGGAAGGTCGGCGGCGCCAGGAGCGCCGGGTACCCCGCCGCGCGCGCCGTCGCCTCGTCCTGGTAGAGCGGGTTCGGGTCGCCGAGCGCGTCCGCGAAGCGGCGGATCGCGCTCCGCTCGACCTCGTACTCCACGGGCTCACTCTCCCGGCCGATGAGGGATCTGTCGAGCATGCGTTCCGGTCACCTTCCCGCGGGGAGATCGAGCACCGAGAGGAGCCCCTGACGCTCCACGACGGCGGGGATCGCGTTCACGACGGCGTTCGCGGCGCCGGACTCGCCGGGGATGCCGCCCGGGACGACGAGGCGCAGCGGCGGATCGCCGTCGAGCTCCACCTCGTCGCGTGGATCCTGCGCGCCGACCTGGAGCGTGAGCTCGAGCCGGACCACCTCTCGGTCCTCCGCGAACACCCGCGCGACCTGCTGGAGGCCGGCGACCTCGCCGCGACGCACGGCGCCGTCCTCGTCGGCGAAGAGCGGGAAGAGCTCCTCGTCCACCTCGTACTCGTCGACGCCGATGCACGACTCGGCGACGAGCGCCGCCGACTGCGCGAGCCCGAGCGAGCCGAGCTCGCCGCGCTCGAGCGCCGCGTCGAAGGCGGCCTCCGAGAGGCCGACGCCCGCCTCGCGTCCTAGCGTTCCGCGCGCGGCGGCGAGGTCGACCACGCGGAGCGCCCGAACGTGGCGGATCGGTCCGGTGACCTGCGCGAGAAAGGCGGGGAGCCGGTCGAGCGAGAACCCGGGAGCCACCCCGGTCGCCACGACCGCGACGCCCTTCCGCTCGCAGAGGCGATGGAGCGCCTCTGCGTCCTCCGCGCGATCGAGCTCCGGGTAGGCGAGCTCCGCGCAGGTAGACACGACATGCACCCCGGCGCCCACCGCGGCGCGCACGTCCGGAAGCGCCTCGTCGAGCCGGCTCGTGCCGGTGTGGAGCAGGACGCCACCCCGTGCTCGCGCGAGCGCCTTCGAGAGGTCGCCCTCGACGCGCAGCTCGGCGGGCGCTGGAACACCGAGGAGGGAGTCGAGCGCGCGGCCTTCGAGGGCGGGATCCCGATCGACGACCGCGACGAGCTCGAGGTCGTCACGCAGAACGGCCGCCCGGGCGACCGCCTGGCCGATGTCTCCGAGCCCCAAGAGGACCAACGGGATCCCGTCCGGTCGCACGTGTCCCTCCGGAGACGCGCGCGCCCGGGGAGCGGACGCGCGGGATCTCCAAGATTCCCGGGCCTTTATAGTGCACGCGATCGACCGGTATCAAGAAAACCGGGGAGCTCGCCCCGGCCGGCGCGAGGACCCATCGCGCCGGCGCGGCGTGCCAACCGCTCGATGAAACGGATGTTTTCGGGACCAGCGGGCGCGGGTCAGGAGCCGATGATCGACTCGAGGAGGAGCCGCGCGGAAGGATCCGACCAGTCGCGCGGCCCGACCACGAACGCGACGAGCCGGCCGTTCCTGTCCACGATGTAAGACTCGGGGAACTTGAGGTCCGGGCAGACCCCTCGCCGCGCCCCGCAGTAGTACGCGCGCGTCGCCGCCTGTTCGGGGTCCAGCGCCACGGCGAGCCCGGGCTTCCCGAAGTAGGGGGGCGCGGAGAAGAACTCCTTCACCGGGTCCCAGCTCTCGTCGACCGACACCGCGACCATACGGAACCGGCCCGGGTACTTCGCCTCGAGCTCCCGTCCGAGGCGCACCATCGAGGGCATCTCCTCGCGGCACGGCGGGCACCAGGTCGCCCAGAAGTTCACGAAGACGACCTGCCCCTTCGCCTCGGCGAGCGAGAAGCGGGAGCCGTCGAGCGCCTCCAGCTCGATCGCCGGGGCGACCACGTCGGTGCGGTCCACGCCGAACCCGAGGATCGCCGCGCGCTCGAGCGCCGGCTGGGTGACGAGGCGGTCGTAGGCGAGGTAAGCCGCGACTGCGACGAGGAGCGCCGCGCCGGCGAGCACGAGGCGCGCGCCGCGGCGGGCGGCGGGTTTCCCGGTCGAGGGCGCGGCGTGGTTCGGGTGCGTCTCCACGGCGGCGGTTTTACACGAGCGGCCAGCTTGCCGCCACCCGCCCCCTCGGCGACACTCGCGCCGAATGCGCGGCCTCATGGGCAGCTTCGCCGTTCTCCCGCTCTCGGAGCTCGTGGACCTGCTCGCCCGGCGGCGCATGAGCGGCACGCTCGGCTGCGAGCGCGGCACCGTGAAGAAGTCGGTCCAGGTGCGCGACGGGATCGCGGTCGGGGCCGGGTCGAACGATCCGCGCGAGCATCTCGGTCAACTCTTGCTCAACTTCGGCCACGTGACCGAGGAGCAGCTCTCGAAGGCTTTCCAGACGCAGGAGGAGACGCGGATCCGGCTGGGCAAGGTGCTGACGCTCGTCGGCCTCGTCTCGCCCGACACCATCCGCGACGTCCTCGCCATCAAGCTGCGCGAGACGATCCTCGACGTCTTCCTGTGGGACGCGGGCGTGTTCTGGTTCGACGGCGGTGCGCCGCCGCCGGTGGACGACCTCGACGCGGCGGTCCCGCTCTCCGACATCTCGCGCGAGGCGGAGTTCCGCGCCACGGCGTGGAGCGCGTTCCGGGGGGAGTTCCCGAGCGGCGCCGCCGCGCTCCTCGTCGACGAGGCGTCGGTCCCAGCGTCGGCCGGCCCGGGCACCGTGGACGGACGGCTGCTCGCCCTCGCCCGCGAGGGCAAGACGATCGACGAGCTCGGCCTCGCGCTGCACGCGACCGACTTCCACCTGTACCAGCGGCTCTACGCGCTCGCCCGCCAGGGCGCCGTCCGCGCGGCGCCGGCGCCCATCGCCGCCGCGGCGGCCGCCGAGCCGGTCGGCGCGGCCGACCTCATCGACCGCGCCCGCGCGCTCCTCGCAGACGGGCGCGCCGACGATGCCGAGCTCGTCGCCGCGCGCGCGGTGGAGCTCGCCCCTTCCTCGGAGGCGGCGCGCTCGCTGCTCGTCGAGACGGAGCGCGTCCTGGGCGAGCGGCTCCGGGCGGAGCTCCTCGGTCAGCCGCGCACGCCGCGGCTGCGGCTCGCCGCCGACGACGTGGCGCGGCTCAGGCTCTCGTCCGTCGACAAGTACCTCCTGTCCCGCTGCGACGGCCGGCGCGACGTTCGCGACCTCGCGCGCGTGGCGCCGCTCCGCGAGCTCGATGTCCTGAAGGCGATTCAGCGCTTCGCGGACGCGGGGCTCGTCGAGCTGGGGTGAGTGCGGGAGGCGCTCGCGGCAACGCCGGCCGGTCGAGAACCGGCCTCGGACCTCACGTCAGACGGCCTCAGCGAGAGCATCGCCATCGGGTGGCTTCTCCCGAGGCCTGAAGCCCGCCGCGTCGAGCGACCAGCTCCGGCGCTATCGGGCGGCGGCGGTGCGAAGCTCTGCGTCGGTAGAGGCGACGCGCGTCGCGAAGTACGCCTCGAGCGCCTCGCGGGCGACGGTCGACGCGCGCGCGTGCCAGAGTCGCTCGTTCACGACGACCGTGGCGATCGCCACCTGTGGCCGGTTCGCCGGCGCGTACCCGACGAACCAGGAATAGTCGCGGTACGGCTGGGCGCTCGCGAGCGAACCGGTCTTGCCCGCCACGGGAACCCCGCGCAGCGGGCCGCGGGCGCGAGCGAAAGCACGGCGCGCCGTGCCCTCGGTGACGGTACTCCGCATCATCCGCGCGAGCTCCGCCGCGACCGTCTCGTCGATGACGCGGCGCGGGTCTCCGGCCGGCGGGACCGCGCCGCCCGCGACGCTGTCGACGATCCCCGGCGGCACGAGGACGCCGTCGTTCGCAACGATGGCCGCGAGGAGCGCGGCGTGAAGCGGGGAGAGCTTCACCGTGCCGAACCCGGCCGCGGTCTCCGCGAAGCCGAAGTCGTCCTCCGGAATCACCGCCCTCGAGACCTCCACCGGGTGAGCGAACGGGATCTCGGTGTTGAACAGGAAACGCTCGGCGGTGGCGCGCAGCCGCTCCGCGTCGAGGCCCCGGCCGGCGAGCTTCGCGAAGACGACGTTCGTCGAGTGGCCGAAGGCCGACACGAGCGTGGTGCAGCGGTGGTCGCGGCGCGGGTCGTCGGCGAGGAGCCTCGGGGCGAGCCGTCGCTTCCCTCCGTGGTAGCAGACCTCCTCGTCGGGCTGGATACCCTGCTCGAGCAGGGCGGCGGCGGTGACGAGCTTGAAGATGCTTGCAGCCGGCGCGAGCGCCGCGAGGGAGAGGCCGCGGCGACCCGGCTCCGCGCGGGAGTGCTCCGCGAGCGCGAGGATGCGGCCGGTGGCCGGCTCGATGAGGACCGTGGCGCCCCACGGCACGCGGTAGGTGTCGAGGGCGCGCTCGAGCCGATCCTGCAGGCGGGGATCGAGCGTCAAGGTCGCGCGCTTGTCGCCGAGCGGCGCGACGTAGCGGCCCGACGCCTCGTCGAAGGCGATCTCGCCGATGCGGATGGGCAGCTCAGGCGAGGCGGGCGCGGCCTCGGCGAGCTTCTTCTGGGCCGTGGCGCCGGAGGGTGCGCCGGCGCCCGTCCCCGGAGAGGACGGGCGCGGGAGGA
>DATIDF010000288.1:0-7316 GCA_035456445.1 Anaeromyxobacter sp. | reverse complement strand
GTGGGCGCTGCAGGTTTCGAACCTGCGACCCCAGCCGTGTGAAGGCTGTGCTCTACCGCTGAGCTAAGCGCCCGTTGCAGCGAGGCGGCGGAGTATGCCGTCGGTCCCTGGGACTGTCAACGCGATCAGTGCGTCGTGGGGCCGTCCGGCCCATCGCCCGGCCGCGACGCGTCCTCGAGCCGCTGCGAGAGCTCGCGAGCCTTCCGCTTGATGCGGGCGAGCTGCTTCGCGAGGTCCTGGTAGTCCTGCCGGCCGGGCACGCCGGCGGCCTTCATGAGGCGGCTCTGCGCCTCCTCGAACCGCTTGCGGCCCCGCTGCGCGGCGCCCACGGCGCGCGCCACGGCCTCCTGGCCGCGGGGGTCCTTCAGCACCACCTCGGCGGCCTGCGTGACGAGCCGCGCGCCCGTCTCGACGAGCCGCTCGGCGAAGCCCTTCCGCGCCATGTGCCTCTCCTCCTCAAGGAAACTCGGTCGCGACCGCGGCGAGCGCGGCGTCGATCACGTAGCGGAACCCGCTCCGGCGCACGAGCCCCTCCAGATCACCTTCGACTCGGACCCGCCCGGAGAGCGCGGCCTTCACGGGGTCAGCCCCGTTGAAGAGCCCCTTCCACGTGCCGTACGGCGCGCGCACGACGTAGGCGGGCTCGAGCTCGAGGATGTCGTCGGGATCGTCGAGGAGGCGCCACTCGACGAGGCGACCTCGCTCGTGCCGCGCGTAGGCTGCGACGTCGCCCGGCCACACCGGCCGCTCCGCCTCGACGACGAACGCGCCATCCGCGCCGATCCCGACGAGCGCGCGAGAGAGATCCTGCTGGCGGTTCAGCGCCGCCACCACCGCCTCGATCCAGTCGCGCGATCCGAACCGCATCATTACCCCCGCTTCAGCCACCCGAAGATGCCGCCGCGCCGCTCGCCGCCGCCCGCGGTCCCGCCCTCGGCGGCCGCCGGGCGCCCGCGTGCGTCCTCGGCGAGCGCGCGCCGCAGGCTCTCCGGCGTGTCGCGCGTGGCGAGCTCGAGCTCGGTCATCCCCTTCACCGGATCCTCGAAGCGCACCTTGAGCAGGCACTCCTCGTCGAGCCTGAAGTCGATCCGCCGGCCGGTGGCCGCAGCGGGGAGCCGGATCGAGCCGAGGAACTCGTCGTCCACGATGTGATCCGAGTCGCCCTGGTAGATGTCGATCTCGATGGGCTTGCCCGGCTCGCGCGGCGGCGGGAGGCGAAAGCTCTTCGTCGCCGGGATGGGCGTGTTCTTTTCGAGGACGCGCCGGAAGAGGTTCTGCGGGGTCGCGATCCCGATCGGCATCGAGAGCACGTCCACGAGCGTCACCGAGTCGATCTGGTCGAGCGAGTCACCGAGGATCGCCGCGCCGAGCGCGACGCACTCGTCGGGGTGGACGCCCTTGCGGGGCGGCTTCCCGAAGTGCTGCTGGATCTTCTGCTGGACGAGCGGCATCCGGCTCTGCCCGCCGACGAGGATGATCTCGTCGATGTCCTGCGGACGGAGCCGCTTCTCGCCGAGCACCTGATCGCAGAGCTCGAACGTGCGATCGACGAGGTCCATCGTGAGGTCGTCGAGCTGCTGGCGCGAGAGCGGCACGCGGATGTCGAGCGGCCGGCCCTTCTTCTCCTCGATGAACGGCAGGTCGATCGTGACGTTCGGGATGAGCGACAGGTCGATCTTCGCCGCCTCGGCGCCCTTCTTCACCCGCTGCATCGCGATGGGCGAGCCGGCGAGGTCGATCTTGTGCTGCCGCCAGAAGTCCTCGAGGACCCAGTCGATGATGCGGTTGTCGAAGTCGACGCCGCCGAGGAAGGTATCGCCGCCGGTCGCGAGCACCTCGAAGACGTTGCCCTGGAGCTGGAGCACCGAGACGTCGAAGGTTCCGCCGCCGAGATCGTAGACGAGGATCTTCTGGTCGAGCGAGCGCCCGAACCCGTACGCGAGCGCGGCCGCGGTCGGCTCGTTCACGATCCGCCTCACCTCGAAGCCGGCGAGCCTCCCCGCCTCGCGCACGGCCTGGCGCTGCGCGTCCGAGTAGTAGGCCGGCACCGAGATGATCGCCTCGTCGATGTCCTTCTGCAGGAACTGGCAGGCGATCTTGCGGATGTGCGCGAGCACCATCGCGGAGATCTCGGGGAGCGTGAGGACCTTGCCGCCGAGCATCACCGCCGCGTCGCCGCCCGGCCCCTCCACGATGTCGTACGAGTAGTAGTTGCGCAGCTCCTGGACGACCTTCGAGCTCCACTTGCGCCCGATGAGCCGCTTCGCCCCATAGATCGTGTTCCTGGGGTTCGTGACGAGCTGGTCCTTCGCGACCGCGCCGACGAGGAACTCGCCCTTGTCGGAGAGCGCGGTCACCGTCGGCAGGATGAGGCTGCCGCGGTCCGTCGGGACGACCTTGGGGATGCGACTGCGGACGTGCGCGACGCAGGCGTTCGTGGTGCCGAGGTCGATGCCGAGGACGGGCTTCTCACGGGCGGCGGCCATGTGCCCGGATCCTTAGCACGGAACTAGAACGGCACGTCGTCGCCGTCCCCCGGATCGTCGTTCGCGGGAGGCAGGTCTCGCGCGACGCTCCCGGACGCGCCGAGGCGCGGCACGCCCTTCGGCGCGGGCGTGGGCGCCCCGAACAGCGCGGGCACGACGCGCGGATCCCGCGATGGGAGCTGCCCTGCGGGCGCGGGCGCGGCGCCGAGCATGGCCGGACCGACTCCGGGCTCGTCGAGCTGCCAGCGCTCGAACAGCTCCGGCTCGCCGGGCAGCTCCTCCACGAAGCGCGACGCCTTCATGACGACGCGCTCGCGATCGCGCGGCGCCGCGAGGATCGGATAGGTGAGGTACAGCTCGTCCTTCGCGCGCGTGCACGCGACGTAGAACAGCCGCCGCTCCTCCTCCTCGCCGTCGCGGTCCTTGAGCGCCTGCGCCGACGGGAAGCGCCCGTCCGAGAGCCACACCACGAACACCGCCCGCCACTCGAGCCCCTTCGCCTGGTGCACCGACGAGAGGATCATCTTCTCGTCCGGCTCGCCGCCCTCCGAGACGGTCTCGGCGGTGAGCTCGGTGAGCAGCGAGATCTCGGCGAGGAACGTCTCGGTGTCCTCGTAGCCGCGCGCGTACTCGGCGAGCTGGCGGAGGTCCTCCACGCGCGAGTCCGCGTTCAGGAACTCGGCGCGCAGGTACTCCTCGTAGCCGCCCTCGATCACCTTCTCGATCGCCTCGCCCGGCAGGTCGGCGGTGGGCTTCCGCGAGAGCGCGCGGAGCAGCTCCGCGAGCCGCCGGTAGCCTGCGCGGCCCTTCGGCGGGACGTGCGAGGCGACGTCGGGCGCGAGGAGCTCGTCCACCGCCCCGGCGCCGCGCCGGCGCCGCGCGAGGAACGCGCTCCAGACCGCGTCCGCGGTGGCGGTGCCGACGCCGGGCGTGATCTTGAGGCAGCGCTTCAGCGCGAGCTCGTCGCCGGGGTTCCTGACGAAGCGCAGGTGCGCGAGCACGTCCTTCACGTGCGCCGCCTCGAAGAAGCGCACGCCGCTCCGCACGACGAACGGGATCCCTCGCCGCGCGAGCTCGAACTGGATCTCCATCGCGTGGTGATGCGCGCGGTAGAGGACGGCGATCTCCGGGAGCGGAATCCCCTCGTCGCGGAGCTCGAGGACGCGCTGCGCGACGAACGCGGCTTGCTGCTGGACCTCGCGGCAAGGCACGACCGCGGGGAGCGTGCCGTCCGCGCGGACGCTCGTGAGCTCCTTCTCGAACTGCCTCACGTTCGCGGCGATGGACGCGTTCGCGAGGCCGAGGATCTGCGGGGTGGAGCGGTAGTTGACGGTGAGGTCGTAGCGGCGCGCGTCCGGGTAGCGCTTCTCGAACTCCAGGATGTTCGCGAAGTGCGCGCCGCGGAACGCGTAGATGCTCTGGGCGTCGTCGCCCACGACGCAGAGGTTCCGGTGCTCGCCGGCGATGAGGTCGACCACGTCGCCCTGCAGCCGGTTCGTGTCCTGGTACTCGTCCACGAGCACGTGGACGTACCGGCCCGCGACCACGCGCCGGACGCTCTCGCGCTCCGCGAGCAGGATCTTCCAGTTGAGGAGCAGGTCGTCGAAGTCCATCGCGTTCAGCGCGTGCTTCCGCTCGGCGTAGCGGCGGGCGACGCGCAGGACGTCGTCGGTGAGCGGCACGAACTGCGGGCGCCGGTCGGCGAGGACGTCGGCGAGCGGCGTCTGGGTGTTCACCGCCATCGAGACGAGGTCGATGAGGACGTCCGCCTTCGGGAAGCGGCGCGCGCCGACGGCGAGGCCGCAGTCGGCGATCGCTGCGGTCATCACGTCGCGCGAGTCCTCGCGGTCGAGGATCGAGTAGCCCTTCTGGTAGCCCAGCTCGGCGCCGTGCTCGCGGAGGATCTGGTGCGCGACGTGATGAAAGGTGCCGCCGGTGATGCGGCGCGTGTCGAGCCGGCAGACCTCGGCGACGCGGCGGAGCATCTCCTGCGCCGCCTTGTTGGTGAACGTGAGGAGGAGGATGGACTCGGGCTGGACGCCGTCCGCGAGGAGCCGCGCGACGCGCCAGGTGAGCGTGCGCGTCTTGCCGGATCCCGCCCCAGCGACGACGAGGATAGGCCCCTCGCCCGCCTCGACGACCGCGATCTGCTGGTCGTTGAGCAGACCCTGGTAGTTGAGCGCTCGCGCCGGGGCGGTCGCGGCCTTGAGCTGATAGCGACGGGACATACGTTCAGGGATGTGCACCGTAGCAGGGCAGTCCGACACGGGTCGAGCCGGCCCCGCCCAAGCCACGGTCCGCGAGGCCTATTCGAGCGATCGCCCGCCCGTCCGCCCGGTGTAGTCCGTGGTATGCCTCGCGACATGGGAAAGCTCGCCAGCACGCTCCTCGTCGCCGCCGGCGCGATCTGGACCCTCGGCATGGGCTGGCTCGCGGCGAACATCGGTGTCGCCCTCTCGCGCGCGGGCGACGCGCCGCTCGCGGTGAGCGCCGCGGAGGCGCCGGCGGAGCGGTGGCTCAGGCTGGAGGACGCGGAGCCGCGCTGCGACACGCGCACGGTGAGCAAGAGCTACACGTTCTTCCTCGCCGCGCCGAAGAGCGGCGGCGCGCCGTTCGTCGTGCAGCGCGCAGGAGACGTGCCGTGCGAGGCGGGCCCGCTCGAGGGTGGCTTCATCCCCGGCACGTACGACCGCGACTTCCTCCGGAAGCGCTTCGGGGTGAGCTTCGCGGGCGAGGGCGAGCTACGCGTGTTCACCGAGGCGATGTCGCCGCGCTATCTGAAGAGCTCGCTCACCCGGGCTCTCGCGTTCCTCGCGATGGGCTTCCTCGTGTTCGTCCTCGGGCTCCGCGCGATGAAGCGGGCGCGACGCTAGCGCCCTGGCGCGCCGGGGCGATCGAACGGCCGCGCCGCATAGTCGGAGAGCACCTCGTCGGTGTAGCCGCGCACGTAGTCCTCGAGGCCGCAGTGCTTCAGCGCGGCGGCGTTCGCGGCGGTCATCACGCACTGGTACCGGTCCTCGGACCAGTCGCCGCACGAACGCATGAGCGCCTCGCGGTGCTTCCTCACCCACGCGTCCGAACGCGCCTTGACGCGCTCCTCGGCGGCCTGCGTCGAGAGCTCCGGGTCGCGCGCGCCCGCGTAGCGCCTCATTCCGTCCAGGTACGAATCGAGCCCCTCATGCAGGAGGTACTCGACGCGGCCCGACGCCGCCTCGCAGCGCTGCGACTCCGGGCGCGACTCCGGACGCGGCGCCGCTGCGCACGCGGCGAGCAGGACGGGGAAGACGAGCGCGACGACGCGCGGCATGCGACCTCCGGCGGGAGCGGTGTCCACGAAGACATCCTGTGCACGGAGTCGACGCGCGGGGGAGAAAATTGGACGTGCGACGCCCCGTGCGTACCATCGGCCTCGATGTCGCCGAGCCGCGGAAGTCTCCTCGCGCTGGCCCTCCTCGCGACGGGCTGCGCAGGGGGGAGACTCGCGGCGAGGCGCGAACCCCTGCCCCCGCCCGCCCCCGGAATCCGGACCGGCTCGCCCGCGGCCGCGCGTCCCGCGTTCGCCGGTGGTCTCGATCCCGCGCGCGCTCGAGACCGCGGCGGGCCTCCTCGGAGCGAGCGCGATCGTCGTGTCCGGGACGGATCAGGGCGAGGGCTGCGACGCGCTCGTGCGCGTCGCGCTCGCCGAGGGCGGCGTCGAGGTCCCGCCTGGCGACGCGAGCGCCCTGCACGCGGCGGCGAAGGCCCGGGGCGCGGTGCGACGCGGCAAGGCCCGGCCCGGCGACCTCGTCTTCCTCGCCGACCGCCCCGGGGGTTCGGTCGAGCACGTCGGCCTCGTCGAGCGCGTCCGCCCCGACGGCGTCGTCGTGTTCCTGCACCGCACCGCGCGCGGCGTCGCGCGGCTGCGCCTCGACGCGTCGAATCCCTGGAAGGCGCGCAGCGAGTCCGGCAAGACGTTGAACGACGTGCTCATCGTGGGCGCCGGGCGGGTCACCACGGGGCGGCTGCTCGTCGGTTACGCGACGCCGAGGTGAGCGCGGGGCCGCGCTACTGCTCGAGCTCGAGCCGCCCTCCGACGATCGTGTGCGTCACCGCGAGGCGAGGCAGCGCGCTCGCCGGCGTCGCGAGCAGGTCGCCCGCGAACGCGGTGAGGTCCGCGTCATACCCCTCGCGGATCATCCCGCGCCGCCCCTCCGCGAACGCCGCGTACGCCGCGCCCGACGTGAACGCGCGCAGCGCCTCGTCGCGCCCGAGCCGCTCGTCGGGCAGGAACGGCGCGCTCGCGCCGGACGCGAGGCGCGTCTCGGCGGCGAAGAGGCCGAGCCGCACGTCCGGGCTCTCGATCGGGAAGTCCGAGCCGAACGCGAGCGGCACGCCCGCGCGCACGACCGAGCGCCAGGCGTAGGCGCCGGCGAGGCGCGGCGTGCGGGCGCCCAGCCGCGCGGGGACCCACGGCGCGTCGCTGGTGGCGTGGGAGGGCTGCATCGACGCGACGATCCCGGCTGCCGCGATCCGCGGCGCCTCGGAGAGCCGGAGGATCTGGAGGTGCTCGATCCGCGGGCGCAGCGCACGCACGGCGGCGCGATCTCCCGCACCCTCGATCGCGGCGATCGTCTCGGAGATGCCGCGGTCGCCGATGGCGTGGACGGCGGGCTGGAACCCGGCCTGGACGACCGCGCGGACCTTCTCGCCGAGGAGCGCCGGAGGGGTGAGGAAGAGCCCGCGGTTCCCGGGATCGTCGGCGTAGTCCTCATGCAGCGCGGCACCGCGGCTGCCGAGCGCGCCATCCGCGTAGATCTTCACCGCGCGCACCGTGAGCCGCCCCACCTCGGG
>DATIDF010000287.1:0-3780 GCA_035456445.1 Anaeromyxobacter sp. | reverse complement strand
ACCGGCCCGAGCCGCTCGGTCTCGAGGACGGAGGACGCGGTCACCGCCGCGAACCCGCGCCCGCGCAGCGCCTCGCAGAGGTTGTCCGAGAGGCGCACGTCGTCCTCGATCACCGCGACGAGGCCGTCCCGCCGGGCGACGCGCAGGAGCTCGAGCAGGCGCGGCACGTCCACGGGCTTCGGCAGCACGGCGAGCAGCCCCTCCCGCCGCGCCGCCTCGATGGCGTCGTCGCCCACGTGCGCGGTGATCACCATCGCCGGCGCGCCCGGGTCGATGCGCCGGATCTCGTGGACGACCTCCGCGCCGCCCATGAAGGGCATGCGCATGTCGGTGAGGAGCGCGTCGAAGACGCGCTCGCGGGCCCGCGCCACCGCCTCGCGGCCGTCGGACGCGACGACCACGTCGTCGCCGAGGTCGCGCACGATCTCGGCGAGGTTCTCCGCGAAGTCGCGGTTGTCGTCGACGATGAGGTAGGTCCGCACGTCACACCTCGCGCCGGCGTCAGGCCGCCCCGGCGGGCAGCCGGACGGTGAAGCGCGCCCCGCCACCGGGGCGGTCCGCGTAGACGACGGAGCCGCCGTGGCGCTCGGCGATGCGCTTCACCAGGGCGAGCCCGAGCCCGATCCCGCGCTCCTTCGTGGTGATGAGCGGCTCGAAGAGGCGCCGGCGCGTGGCCGCGTCGACGCCGGGACCGGTGTCCTCCACGTCGAGCTCGACCGCGCCGTCGAGGCTCCGCGCGCGCACCGCGACCGAGCCGGTGGGGGAGGCCGCGTACACCGCGTTCTCGAGCAGGTTCACGAACACCTGGCGGAGCTGCACCGGGTCGCCCTCCACGCCGGGGATCGCCTCGAGCCCGTCGAGCGCGAGCCCCACGCCCTCGGGCCGGCGCACGGCCGCCGCCGCGCCGCTCACCACCTCGGCGAGGCGGACCGGCTCGCGTGCGAGCGGACGGTTGCGGATCATGTCGAGCAGGTTCGAGATGATCCCGTTCGCGACCCCGAGCTGCTCGGCGATGCGGTCGAGGTGCTTCCCGGCGCGCTCGTCCTGGCCGACGCGGCCGCGCAGGATGTAGAGCGAGGTCTCGATGACGCCGAGCGGGTTGCGGAGATCGTGGCCGATCGACCCGACGAGCTGCCCGAAGGTGGAGAGCCGCTCCACGCGCGCCTGCTGCGCGAGCAGGTCGTCGCGGTAGGTGTGGAGCATCACCGCGAGCTCGAGGTCGAGCACCTTGCCGAGCGCGTTGCGGACGGCCTGCAGCTCCGGCGGGGCCTCGTGGAAGCGCTCGTAGGCGATGGTGGCGAGCTCGCCGCGGACGACGTTCATCGCCCCGAACATGTAGTGCTGCGGCAGCCCGATGCGGACGTGGACGCGGCCGATCGCGTAGCGGTGCTGCCAGTACCCCTCGTCCCACGGCCCGGCGAGCAGCGTGTCGAGCCAGGCGACGAGCGTGACCTTGAGGTGACCGACCCGGCTCTCGCCGCCGACGAGCGCGGCGCGCGCCTCCTCGTGGGTGAGGATCCGCTCGTAGAACACGTCCGCGACGGCCTCGAAGCGCGGCGCGGCGGCGGCGTGCAACGACCGCAGCGCGCGCTCGTCCTCGTCGCCGAAACGGATGTACCGCTTGAGCTCCTCGAAGACGGACTCGGGCATGCGCCCCAGATGTAGGCGGGCGGGCGGCCGGATTCAACGCGGGAGTCACCCGGGGAGGGGCTCAGGCGCTGCCCGTCCGCTCCTGCGCGCGCACCGCGTCGGCGACCAGGTCGAGGTCGCGGACCACGTCCGCGGCGAAGCGGACGAAGTCGGCTTCGGTGACGATCCCGACGAGCGTGCCGTCGTCGTCGCACACCGGCAGACACCCGAACTTGCGCTCCAGCATGAGGCGCGCCGCGTGGGCGAGGCCCATCGCCGGGCGGACCGAGGTCGGCTCGCGCGTCATCACGTCCGAGACGGGCAGCTCCCGCGCGTCCGGCTTCCCGGACGAGCCCGACCGCAGGATGTCGCGGTGCGTGAGGATGCCGACGAGCTTGCGGTCGCGGACCACGGGCAGGTGGCGGATGCCGCCGAGGCGCAGGAGCGACTCGGCGAGCGCGACGTCGTCGGACTCACGGACGGTGACGAGGTCCTTCGTCATGAACTCGGCGACGGAGATCATCGAGGCCTCCTGGAGAGGGACGATTGTACCCGCGCCCGCGGCCTCTCCGGGAGTCCCCTCCGTCCGGGCCGAGATCAGTGCACGACGAGGACGGCCTTCGGGCTGATGTGCACGAGCCGATCGGAGACGCTGCCGAGGAACACGCGCGCGACGGCGCCGTGGCCGCGGCTGCCGACCACGATCATGCCGATGTCCGCCGCGGCGCCCTCCTCCGCGATCGCCTCGGCGGGAGAGCCGTAGAGCACGGTGGTCTGGATGTCGAGGCCCGGCTCGTCGAGCGTCGCGACGGCGTTCTCGAGCAGTCGGTCGGCGTAGGCGCGATGCTCCTTCTCGACCTCGGCGATGGTGAGCCCGTAGACGTCCGGCGGCAGGAGCAGCTTCGGGACGACGTGGCACAGCGTGAGCTTCGCCCCGAAGCGCAGCGCCACGTCGGCCGCCATGCGCGCCGCCTTGAGCGAGGACTCCGATCCGTCGACCGCGACCAGGATGCGTTTCATGGCTCACCTCCGGTTGCGTTCCGAGACGATCATGGCCCCTTCAACCGGGATGCCGCAACCGCGGAAGCGCGGGCGAGCGACCTGCCTCGAGCGGGGCGAGGACAGGGAAAGAAAGAGGGACGCGATCCGCGCCCGGGTCTGAGCTGCGAGCCTTTGCCTTTCACGCCGCATCGCCTCGGCCGCGATCTCCAGGCTCGCCCGGGCCAGCCTGCACCGGGCGAATCGCGTTCGTGGGCGTACGGCTCGGCGCCCGTCCGCATGGGATCGGTGGCTCGAGCGGCATGTCCCGGGGGCGCGAAGTCGCGTCCCCGACTGGAAGAGAGCAACGACGAGGCCAGCGACCGCGCAGGGCAGGGCGGGTAAGGAAGCGCGCAGCCGCGGCAACGTGGCGCAGGACTTGAACGGAACCGCGGGGCACACGTCCGCAGAGGAGCCGACATGGACAGCCCGACCGACACGCGAACGAGCGAGCGCCTGCTCGAGATCCGCACGGTGGACGTTATCTCCGGAAGGGGACGCTCGCTCACGCTCTCCAGCGTGCGCTGCCCCATCCGGAGCCGCAGCGCGGCGGTGGAGGAATGCGCGGACTGCGGCCGAACCGCGGGCGTCGCGCAAGACGCGCTCGCCCGCGGGCAGTACCTCGCCTGCCGCTCGACGGCGCCCGCCGCGCGGCCGGGCGCCGGGCCCGCCGAGCGCGCGCTCGTCGCGGAGGTGATGCGGCCGACGTCCGTGGCGCTCCGCCCGGGCGTGGCGCGGGGAATCGCGGCGGATGCGCTCCGGGCGCGCGGCGTCGCGGCCGCGCCGGTGGTGGACGGCGAGGGGCGTCCGATCGGTCTCGTCGCGGAGGCGGACCTCCTGCGGACGAAGGCCGGCGCGAAGGTCTCGGACGCCATGGCGCGACGCGCGCTCTCGGTTCCCGAGATCGCCCCGCTCGCGCGGGCCGCGTCGCTCATGGCGGAGCACCGCGCCGACCGGCTGGCGGTCGTCTCCGACGACGGCGCCGTCGTGGGGGTGATCACCGCGATGGATGTCGTGGCGTGGCTCGCCGGACCGGGCGGGCCGCTCGCCCCCGCCGACGCCGGGGCCGGCCTGATCGGCTTGGACGGCTCAGCCGCCCGCGGCGGCCCGACC
>DATIDF010000286.1:0-8038 GCA_035456445.1 Anaeromyxobacter sp. | reverse complement strand
GAGGGGCAGCTCGGATGTAACGATCCCGTGAACGTGAACGAGCCCGCGCCCGAGCCCGTTCTCGCCTCGGGCTCGGGTGCGTTCACGGGCTCAACTCGAGTTGTCGGCGCCGTGAGAGGCAGCGCTCAAGGTGGCAGCTTCGCCGGCACGATCGCGCGGATCTCGGTCCCGTCCGCGCCGCCCCGGAGCTCGAGCCGCCCGCCGAGCTGCCGGAGCCGCTCGCGCATCCCGCCCACGCCCACCCCGACGAGCGACTCCGGTCCCAGCTCGATCCCCTTGCCCTGATCGCGGATGACGAGCACCACCTCGCCGTCCCGCTGCGCCAGGGACACCTGCGCGGACGGGCTCCCGGAGTGACGCTGGACGTTCGCGAGTGACTCCTGGACTACCCGGAACAAGGCGAGCTCCGTCTCCGGCGCGAGCCGCTCGACCCCGTCGGACTGGAAGGTCACGTCGATCCCGGAGCGCGTCGCGAAGCCGCGCACGTACCAGTCGAGCGCCGGCACGAGCCCGGTGACGTCGAGCATCGGCGGGTGCAGCACGTGCGACACCGTGCGCAGGTCCTGGAGCACCGTCCGGCAGAGCGCCTCGCACTCGTCGAGAGAGCGGGCCGCCTCCGGGTTCTCGCTGAGCCGGCGTGCCCGCGCGATCTCGAGCGACATCGCGAACACCTGCTGGGCGACGCCGTCGTGCAGCTCGCGAGCGATGCGCCGCCGCTCGTGGTCCTGGACGTGGAGGATCTGGCCCGTGAGCGCGCGGAGCCGCTCCTCCGTCTGCTTGAGCTCGGTGACCTCCTCGTGCGCGAGCACGAGCCGGGTGGCGCCGCCGCGCCCGAAGCGGGTGATGCGGAGCTGGAACCAGCGCGGGCGCTGCGCGCCGTGGCACGGGTACTCGATCCGGAAGTCGTCGCGCTGCGCCAGGACCAGCGCGCGGATCGCCGCCGCGACGGCCGACGCCTCCGCGCAGCCGTTCGCCGCCGCCGCGTCGCATTCGGCGACGTAGCTCGCGCCCAGCGCGTGCCGCGGGAGCGTGAGCCCGTTCTCGTCCGCGAAGCGGCGCCATGCGGCGTTCACCGCCAGGAGCGTCCCCTCCGAGTCGGTGATCGCGACGTGCGCCGAGAGCGCGTCGATGGTCGACTGGAGGAGGTCCCGCGACGCGATCGCGCCGAGCTCGCTCGCGCGCATCCGCTCGGCGTCGCGCGCGCGTGCGATCGCCCCGCCGACGATGTCGCCGACGACGAGCGCGTGCGCGAGCGCCCGCTCCGGCCACGCGTGCGGCCGCGGGCAAGAGAAGGCGAGCCAGCCGAGGGCGCGCTCCCCGGCGCGGAGCGGGATCGCCGCGAGCGCGCCGATGCCGAGCGAGAGCAGGTAATCGCGCTCCGCCCCGTCCCCGCGGCTCTCGGCGATCGCACGGAGGGCGTAGGGCCGGTGCTCGCGCAGGTGCTGCTCGAGGATGGGCGCGAGCCACGGCGTGTCGCGCATCCTGCCGCGCTCCGGGGTCCCGGGCGCCACCTCGGGCCAGGCCGCGAACAGGCGCACCTCCGCGCCGTCGTCGTCGAGCAGCCACGCGGACGCGCGCTCCGCCTCGAGCGCCCGGGCGGTCAGCTGCAGCGCGCGGATCACGCCCTCCTCGACGCGATCCCCGGGGAGCTCCACGAACCCCGACGACACGTCGAGGGCGAGCGTCTGCAGCCGAAGCTGCTCGTCGCGCTCCCGCTCTGCGCGGAGGCGGAGGAGCGCCGCCGCGAGGAGCACCCCGAGCCTGCGCGCGTCCTCGACGACCTCCGCCGACCAGGACTGCGCTCGCGAGACCGTCACGAACGCCGCCCAGCCGAGCACCGGGTAGCCCCCGCACGCCAGCGGCACGATGAGCGCCGCGCGAATGCCGCGTTCCGCCGCGAGGCGCCGCTCCACGGTCGCCGCGGACGGCAGCTCGTCGGGGGACGTGAGCGCGACCACCCGCCCCGCCTGGATCTCTCCGCGGATCCAGGGCGCATCGAGCTGCGCCGACGGCGGGGGCGTGCCGGGGCTGGACCAGCTCCGCTCGAGCGCGAGGCGCTTGCCGTCCCCGAACAGCACCACCGCCGCGCGCTCCGCGCCGACGTGCACGACCGCCTCGCGGAGCACCGCGCCCACCGCCCGGTCGAGCTCTGCGGCCCCGACTGCGAGCAGCTGCTCGGCCGCGGCCGCGATCGGATCACCCGGGGGTCCCGGCCCTGCGTCGGAGCGCATCGCGCTTCTCTACGCAGGGTCCGGACGAGCCGCGCGCCCCGTCGGGAGCGTCGTTCTCGCCGCGCGGCTCAGGGCGCCACGATGCCGTTGCGGATGGCGTAATGGACGAGATCGACGATCGAGCCGGCGCCGAGCTTCCGCATCACGTTCGCGCGGTGCGTCTCCACCGTCTTCGCGCTGATCGAGAGCCGCTCGGCGACCTCGCGGTTCGACTCGCCCTCCGCGAGCAGCCGCAGCACCTCGCGCTCGCGCTGCGTGAGCGACATCACGCGGCCGTTGCGCGACACGACCGCGTTCCGCTCCTGGACTACCCCGTTCCCGACCCGATCCGCCGTGCGAGAGCTGACGAACGGAGCGTGGTTCGAGAGCGCGTCGATCGCGTCGATCAGGTGGCGGGCGGCGTCGTCCTTCAGCACGTAGCCGCGCGCGCCGGCGCTCATCGCCTGGTCGAGGAGCTGATCCGAGTCGTGCACGGTCAGCAGGATGACCTCGGTGCCCGGCACCGACGAGCGGATCGCCCGGGTCGCCTCGAGCCCGTTCATCTCCGGCATCGTCACGTCGAGGACCACCAAGTCGGGGCGGAGCTCCTGCGCGAGCCGGACCGCCTCGCGCCCGTTCGCGGCCTCGCCGCACACGGTCCAACCGGGGTGCGACTCGACGAGGGCCCGCACGCCTCGCCGCACCACCTCGTGGTCATCCGCGACGATTGCTCTCATCGGGTTCCTCCGCGACGGCGCCTTCAAACGACGTCCGGCGTCTTGTGTAAGGCCGATGCGCACCACTCACCACTCCCGTGGTGGCGGTACGTTGGCGCCCAAAGGACCTCTCGCGGGGCTACTCGGTCGTCTCGCAGCTCGCCCAGCCGCAGTGGCTGCACGTCATGCATCCGCCTGTGCGCGCGAGCGGCGATGCGCACTGCGGGCACTCCTCGCCGTTTCGGGTCGCCCCGCTCGTGAGCACCTGTCGCTCGCGAGAGCCGTCCCGGTAGACGGTGATCCCCTTGCAGCCCAGCTCGTGAGCGAGCGCGTACGCGCGCGCGACGTCGCCCACCGCGGCGGCGCGCGGGAGGTTGATGGTCTTCGAGACGCCGTTGTCGGTGTGACGCTGGAAGGCCGCCTGCATCCGGACGTGTGCGTCGGGCGCGACCTCGTACGCGGTCGCGAACAAGCGCGCGACCGCGCTCGGCACGCCGGCGATCCCGCGCGCGCGACCGGCGGCGCGCACCGCCGGAAGCGCCGCCTCGGCGCCCGCGGCCCGCAGCGCCGCGAGGACGAGAGGGTGCTCCTCGCGGAGCTCCGAGTCGTCGAGCGCGCGCCGCACGTACGTGAGGGCGAAGAGCGGCTCGATCCCGGACGAGCAGCCCGCGATGAGCGCGAGGGTCCCGGTGGGCGCGATGGTCGTGACGGTCGCGTTCCTGCGCGGCGGGCGGCCGGCGCGGGCCAGGGCGCTCGTCGGGAACCCCGGGAACGCGCCGCGCTCGCGCGCGAGCGCCTCGCTCGCGGCGTGCGCCTCGCGCTGCACGAAGCCCATCAGCTCGTCGGCGGCCGCGAGCGCCTCGGGCGCGTCGTACGGGATCCCGAGCCGGACGAGCAGGTCCGCCCAGCCCATCACGCCGAGCCCGACCTTGCGGTTCCGGTGCGAGATCTCCGCGATCTGCGGGAGCGGCCAGACGTTCACGTCGAGCACGTCGTCCAGGAACCGCACGCCGTCGCGCACGCAGGCGCCGAGCGCGTCCCAGTCGATTCGGCCGGCCCGCTCGAAGCGGCCGAGGTTCACGGAGCCGAGCGTGCAGGCCTCGAACGGCAGGAGCGGCTGCTCGCCGCACGGGTTCACCGCCTCGAAGTGCCCGAGGTCCGGCGTCGGGTTGGCTGCCTCGACGCGATCGAGGAACACGAGCCCGGGCTCCCCGGACGCCCAGGCCGCCTCCGCGATCCGGTCGAGGAGCGCGCGCGCGTCGATCGTCCGAGCGACGGCGCCGCTGCGCGGGTGTATGAGCGGCCACGGCTCGCCTCGAGACGCGGCGCGGAAGAGCGCGTCTGGCGCAGCCACCGACAGGTTGAAGTTCTCGAGCCCGTGGCCGCGCTTCGCGTCGACGAACTCGAGGACGTCCGGGTGCTCGGCGGAGAGGACCGCCATGTTCGCGCCGCGCCGGACGCCGCCCTGCTTGATGATCTCGGTCGCCGCGTCGTACACGCGCATGAAGGACACGGGCCCGCTCGCGACTCCGTGCGTGGTCTTCACGACGTCGCCGCGCGGCCGCAGGCGCGAGAAGGCGAAGCCGGTACCGCCGCCCGACTGATGGATGAGCGCCGCCCACTTGAGCGCGTCGAAGATGGCGGCGAGATCGTCCTCCACGGGCAGCACGAAGCAAGCGGCGAGCTGGCCGTGAGGGCGGCCCGCGTTCATGAGCGTCGGCGAGTTCGGCAGGAACTCGAGGGCGGCCATGCGGGCCTCGAACCGCTCGGCGGCCCGATCGCGCTCCGCCGGCGGCTCGGCTGCCGCGACCGCGCGCGCGACACGCCTGAAGAGCGCCTCGGGGGTCTCCACCACGGCGCCGCCCTCGTCGCGCAGGAGGTAGCGGCGCGAGAGCACGTGCAGCGCGTTGTCGGTCAGCGACGCCATGGGGTGTAGCGTAACGGGACGGCGCCGATGACGCCCGCGCCGCAGAGCGCCCGCAGGCGCGCCCGGTGCGCCGGCGCACGGAGGTTATGCGCGCGTGCCCTTGCCCCGCGTAGGGGGCACCCTCACTTTAGGCACATCCTCAGAGGAGAGTTGCACATGCCGGACCGGGACAAGGGACAGCGCCGCACGAGCGGCAACATGACCGTACGCGAGGCGGGGCGCCTCGGTGGCGAGGCGCGCAAGGAGCAGCTCGGCTCGAAGGGCTACTCGGAGCTGGGCCACAAGGGCGGACAGCGCGTCCGCGAGCTCATCGAGGAAGGGAAGAACGCGGAGCGGAAGTAGGGCCGGGTGCGAGCGCGGGCTGCCGCGCTCCGTCTCGCGCCGTCGCTGGCGGCGCGAGATCTCGCCGCGCTCCGAGAGCCGCGGCTTGTGCGGCGGCCGGGGCTCTGCGAGAACTGGCGGATGCGACGCGCCCTCGTTCTCGCCCCCGCCCTCCTCGCGCTCGCGGCCTGTGCGCCGCACGCGGCCATCCCCGACGCGGAGCGGACCCGCGTCCAGCAGGAGCTCTCCGGCCAGCAGCGTTACCTCCGGGTCGCCGCGTACGTCGCGCCGTTCTGGGGCGACCACACGAAGACGCTGCTCACCGATCAGGCTCCCGCCGATCTCGACTTCATCGAGACGACCGGCGGCACGCCGATCGCGCCGCCGACGCCGGAGCGCGTGCTGCCGCCCGGCACGCCGGTGCGGCTGCGCGAGGTGGAGTTCCCGACCGGCTGGCTGATCGCGCGCCGGGTGGTGATGACTCCGCGTTATAGTCCGTGGGTCTACGTCGAGGCCGCCGGCGAGTCGCGGCCGCTCGTCGTGGTCCTCCCGCAGACCGCCGTGACCTACGAGGACGTCCGCGCCGAGGTCGAGCAGATCCTCACGACGGACGATCCTTCCTCGTCCTTCCGGAACCTGCCGCAGGACCAGCGCGCCGCGATCCTCAAGAAGGAGCCGGCCGAGGGGATGAGCCCGCGCGCGCTCGAGATGGCGTGGGGCCTGCCGGAGAAGAAGCGCATCGACCGTCCGGCCCGGACGGAGGAATGGAGCTGGGCGGGAGGGAAGCGCCGCGCCTTCTTCCAGGACGATCGACTGGTTCGATGGGAGCGCTGACCGGCGCCGAAGGCGGCGCGCCGGGGACCGCGCGCGCTCCCGCGTAGGCGGGCGCGCGCGGTCACGGGACCCGGCGCGCGGGGTGGGGCCCCAGCAGCTTCGCTGCTGGGGACGCAGTCCCCGTGAGATCGCCCGGTGGGAGCGCTGACCGCCGCCGCGCGCTACCGCCGTCCCCCGCCGCCCCGGCCGCCGCCTTCGTGGTGACCGCCGCCGCGCCGGCCGCCGCCCTCGCGGTGGCCGCCGCCGCGGCCGCGTCCGCCTCGATCGCGCTCGCCACGATCGTCGTGACGCCGCTGCCGGCGCTCGCCGGCGTCGCGCGCCGCGGGCTGCGGCGTCACGCCGATCGCGACGCAGAAGACGGTACCGGCCCGGAGCTGCGCGACGAGCTCCGCCTCGCTCGCCACCGGGTCGCGGAAGAGCGTCGCGGCCTTGCCGATCTCGTCGAGCGACGCGTGCGCGCCGGACGCGCCGGTGCACGGCAGACTCATGTGATCCGCCGCCTCGACCGCGAGGTCGTTCGCGGCGCTCTTCACCCGCCCGTTCAGCCCCTCGATCGCGGCGAGCCCGTCGAGCGTGAAGATGAAGTCGCCGCTGGGTCGATCGATCGTCTTGTCGTAGGGGTGCGCCGCGACTGCCACTCCGCCGAGCTCGCGCACCTTCGCGAGCACCTCCCGCACCGGCCACGGCGTCGCGGAGCCGAACGCCTGCGGCGGCGCGGGGACCTTGGCGGGATCGGGGAAGAAGCAGAGGTAGTGGCCGCGGTCGGTCGCGACCTCGACCCCGACCAGCGCGAGGATTCCCTCCTCGCGCCCGGCCGCCCGGATCTCCTCGAGGCCGTCCAGCGTGTTGAGGTCGGTGAACGCCACGCCGTCGAGGCCCGCCTGCTTCGCGCGGCGCAGCGAGTCCCGCGGCGCGAGCGTGCAACCGCGGGAGTGGTGGCTGTGGACGTGGAGATCGATGAGCATGGCGCCCCCGGCTTTGCCTGAGCCGTCGGGTGCTTAGCACGGGCCGCGGGAGCTTGAGAAGCTCAGGGGCAGTGAAGCAGTCCCCTCAGGCGAGCGCGACCGCCTGCTCGTGCCGGTGCTCGCGCCGATCCTCGGCGGCGCGGATGAGATAGCCCATGAGCATGAGGCTCGAGGTGTTCTCGAGGACCTTCTCGGGATCCCGCGAGATGAGGCTCGCGCTGTACGAGAGGAAGAACTGGGCGAGCTCCTCCCCCGCCTCGCGGACGATGAGCGCGTTCAGCTCCGACGGATCCATCGTGCGGATCCGGTTGATGAACTCGACCGCGAAGCCCTTCTTCGCCCGCATGACGCCTCCGCTCGCGCAGAACGTAGGGACGGCCGTCCCGGCGAGCAAAAGCCGCGAGCGGGTTGCGAGGTTCCAAAACCGCGAGGAGACATCGGGTGTTATCGCCGCCGCCTGTTTGACAGTGAAAAATGCGTCGGCAATACTTTTTCGGGTCGGTCGCGCCGCAAAGGGGCGAGGCGAGAGAGAGAAGGGGAGAGCGCGATGCAGCAGTTCACCGGAGTGAAGGTCTTCTCCGCGACCAAAGCGAAGGAGCGCGAGGAGCTGGGCGAGACCGTCACGCGCTGGCTGCGCACGAACGCCGATCTCGAGGTCGTCGACCGCGTCGTGTCGCAGTCGAGCGACGACGAGTTCCACTGTCTGTCGATCGTCCTGTTCTACCGGCCGAAGGCCAGCTAGCGGCCGTCCCGTTCCGTTTCCCCGTCCCCGCCCGGCGGCAGCTCGCGCGGCGGGGCTTTCGCTCCACCCCCCGCAATCCCATCGCCGTTCACGGCGCCCTTGAGGTTGCGCAGCGCCTTGCCGAGCCCCTCTCCGAGCGCGGGAAGCCGGCTCGCGCCGAAGAACAGCAGCACGATGAAGAGGACGGCGAGGAGCTCTGCGATGCCCATCAGGACCTCCGCGGTCGTGGGTGCGGCAGACGGATGGGGTCCATACACCCGGGCAGGGAGCGGCGCCAGCCTGCGCCGCAGCGGTCGTTCCCGCGCACCAGCCTGCGGGGCATG
>DATIDF010000285.1:0-4465 GCA_035456445.1 Anaeromyxobacter sp. | reverse complement strand
ATCATCCACTCCTTCTGCGCGATGTACTCCTTCAGCATGTCGTTCTGGAGCGTGCCGCCGAGCTTCGCGCGCGGCACGCCCTGCTTCTCGCCGACCGCCACGTACATCGCGAGCGCGATCACCGCGGTCGCGTTGATGGTCATCGACGTCGTGACGTCGCCGAGCGGGATGCCGTCGAAGAGCAGCTCGAAGTCGCGCAGCGTCGAGATCGCGACGCCCTCCTTGCCGACCTCGCCGCGGCTCATCGGATGGTCCGCGTCGTAGCCCATGAGCGCTGGCATGTCGAACGCGGTCGAGAGCCCGTGGACGCCGCGCTGGAGGAGGTACTTGAAGCGCGCGTTCGTGTCCTCCGGCGAGCCGAAGCCGGCGAACTGGCGCATCGTCCAGATCCGGCCGCGGTACATCGTGGCCTGCGGGCCGCGCGTGAAGGGGTAGCGGCCGGGGTAGCCGACGTCGCGCAGGTAGTCGCTCTCCGGCACGCTCGCCGGGTCGAGGACATCGGGGATCGGGATCCCGGAGTCGGTCTCGAAGCGCGCCTTGCGCCGCGCGAGCTTGCCGAGCACCTCGGCGAGCTCGCCCTCTGTCCACGACGCGCGCGCGGCGACGATCCGCTCGAGCTCCTCGCGCGCGAACGTCGGTCGCTCCGCGCGCTCCGGCGCGGCCGGAGTCTCCTTGCGGGTCGACGATACCTTCGGGCCGAGCTCCTTCGCAGCCTTCGCCATTTGACCTCCGCGCTCCCGTGCGCCGGATCTCTATCCGGTGCGCGAAAGAGGCGCAGGAGGCCCGGCCGGGGTCACCGGGGAGCCGAGGATTTCCCAGGCGGAATGCAGGCGCACGAGACCGTCGCCGAGCCGGGCGCACGAGGAGCCGAGCGCCGAAGGCGTACCGCCTCCGTACGCCGCAGGCGCGAGGCGACGAGTCCGCCTGGCGCAGGCAGGTATCGTGCACCGTAGGTGCGCTCAGTACTGGCCGTAGAGATACATGGCCGGCATCACGCCCCACGCGCCGAAATCGCGCTCCTCGAAGAGCACGTCGGCCTTGCCCGCCGTGTAGAGAAGGTTCAGCTCGGCGCCGACGAACACGTGCCGGTAGCCGAGCGCCGCGCCGAAGACGCCGCCCGTCGTGTGCACGAGCCCGCTCGCGTCCGTCCCGAGCAGCTTCTTCTGTCCCTCGGCACCGTCGTAGATGATCGGCAGATCCGGGATGACCTGGACCTTCCAGCGCGTGAGCGTGTAGCGCGCACCGACATACGTATGAGCGATCTCCCGCCACTGGCGGCCGGCGACGAACGCGAGCTGGTAGTCCGTGAGCCCCGCGTCGCCGTGGAGGACGCTCTCGATGACGTCGCCGAGCGTGCCGAGCTTGCGCGTGCCCGCGCCGACGAGCAGCGTGCCGGCCCAACCCTCCTCCCTCGCGTCGCGCGGCCCGAACGCCTGCCAGCCGAGGTCGAGCCCCTTCGAGTCGGGGCCCCAGTGGATCCCGCCGTCGAGCCCGGGCGCGAAGCCGTAGCGGCCCGACACCTCGGTGTGCGACGAGAGCGGGGCTACGAGCGCGAAGCGGAACGCCGCGTCGACGACCGGCTCGACGTCGGCAGCGCTCCAGCACAAGCCGCCCTCGGCCGAGCAGCTCGTCGACTTCGAGCGGAGGTTCTCGGCGAGCTCCCGGCCGTCACGGACGATCTCCGCGGCCTGGGTGTTCACCTGGTAGCCGGAGCCCATCTCCACGCGGAACGCGCCTTTCGGCGCGACGCGGCCGGTGTTGCCGACGAAGCCGGGGGCCGCGCAGGCGCTGGCGACGAGTAGCGCGAGGATCGCGAGAGGACGCATAGACCCGGATGGTAGCAGGCGGCGCAAGCGAAACGCTGTTGGGGCGCGCATCCCACCGCGCCGTACGCGCTTGACCACTCGCGCACGAGGCCCTATAAACCCGCGTTCTCGAACGCTTAGGTGAGGTAGCTCAGTCGGCTAGAGCGAGGGTCTCATAATCCCTAGGTCGGGAGTTCGATTCTCCCCCTCACCACCAAATTCCCTCGCCAGCGCGGCAAGTTAGCCGTGGCGGTCTGAAGGGTCCCCGAGCAGCCTGGGGTAGCGGCGGCGCCACGAGGAGTGAACGCCCGAGGCGCGTGGGAGGAGCGGGGCGGTCGGGTCCGCTTCGCGCCGCCTCCGTCACCTCCGGTCGGCGTTCCGACCGCGCGGCGACGCGCGGCCACCGCGCGTCCCGGCGCCCTCCGCTGCAAGCGTGACGGTGAGCGTGAAACGCGGCGGAACAAGGCGGGGAGAGCGCGGCCGCGCGTCAGGACCGGCGCGGCTGCAGCCGCTCGCGCGCCTCGGCCACCACCGCGCGCGTGAGGCGCTCCACCGCCGCCGGCGCGAGCCGGGCGTGGTGCCAGTGCAGCGGCACCTCGAGCGCGGTGCCGCGGACGAGCTCCACGAGCCGCCCGGCCGCGAGGTGCGGTCGGACGAGTGGCTCGGGGTTCATGCCCCACGCGACGCCGGCGAGCGCCGCGTCGAGGAAGGCCTGTGCCGTGGGGAGGCCGTGCGTCGGCGGCTCGACGTCCTTGTGGCAGACCCTCCGGAGCCAGCGCCGCTGCAGCTCGTCCTTGCGGCTGAGCTGGAGCGTGGGCGCGCGCGCCAATGTCGCCGCGTCGACGCCGTCCGCGAAGTGGCGGGCCACGAAGGCGGGGCTCGCGGTCGCGAGATAGCGGAGCCCGCCGAGCGGCACGCTCCGGCAGCCGGGCGACGGCTTCGCGCGCGCGGCGACCGCCGCGAGCACCTGCCCGGTGCGGAGCCACTCGGCCGTGTGCGCCTCGTCGTCGAGCGCGACGTCGAGGAGCGTGTCGTCGCTGGCCGCGAAGCGCGCCATCGCGCCCGGGAACCAGGTGGCGAGGCTGTCGGCGTTGATCGCGACGCGCAGCACTGCCGCGCGGCTCGGGCCGGTGCCGGCCGCGACCGCCGGGAGCACGCCGTGCAGGTCGCGCTCGAGCAGGCCCACCTGCTCCACGTGCCGGCAGAGATGGCGACCGGCGGGCGTCACCGCACAGGGCCTCCCCCGCACGACGAGCGGCGTCCCCACCGGCTCCTCGAGGAGCTTCACGCGCTGGGAGATCGCGGAGGGCGTCACGTGGAGCGCGCGGGCGGCGCCCTCGAAGCTGCCCTCGCGGTCCACCGCGGCGACAGCCTCGAGCAGCGGGTAGTCAAGCATCGGGAGCCTCACAGCTCTGAGCCTGTCGCCGCCGCAGGGCGGCTCGCGGTCAAAGGCATGATTCAGAAACGCTTCACCGCATGAAGGAAGTTTCACTGTAGCTGAACCGGCGCTCCGGACATACTCCCCGCCACGATGAGCGTCCTCCTCGCCGCGCTGTCCGCCCTCTGCTACGGCGCCGCCGACTTCTCGGGCGGCTTCGCCGCGAGGCGGAGCCCGCTCGTGCCCGTCCTCGTCACCTCGCAGGCTGCCGGCGCCCTGCTCGCCCTCGCGTTCGTCCTCGCCAGCGGCGAGGCCGTACCGGCGGGCCGCGACCTCGCGTGGGGCGCTGCGGCCGGTGTCGCCGGCGCGGTCGGGCTCGCGCTCTTGTACCGCGGCATCGCCGGCGGCCTCGTCGCGATCGTCTCGCCGATGGCGGCCCTCGTCGGCGCCGCGATCCCGGTGGCGTTCGGCATCCTCTCCGGCGAGCGTCCCAGCCCAGCGGCGCTCGCGGGCTCGGCGATTTGCCTGCCCGCGATCCTGCTCCTCTCCTGGGAACGGGGCGGCGTCGCCGATCGCCGCGCGCTGCGCTCCGCGCTCGCCCACGCGCTCCTCTCCGGCACGTTCATCGGCCTCTTCTTCATCGCCCTCGCGCGCAGCTCGCCCGGCTCGGGCCTCTGGCCCGTCCTCGCCGCCCGTGGCGCGTCGATCACGCTCCTCGTCGGCGCGGCGTTCCTCTCGCGCCAGCGGCTCGCCGTCTCACGCGCGGGGGCGCTGCCCACGCTCGTCGCCGGCGCCACCGACATGGCGGCGAACGTCCTCTTCCTGCTGGCGACGCGCGAGGGCCTCCTCTCGCTCGCCGTGATCGTCGCGTCGCTCTATCCCGCGCCGACGGTCCTCCTCGCACGCGTGTTCTTCCGCGAGCACATACCGCCGCTCCGCGCGCTCGGGCTTGGCCTCGCAGTCGCCGGCATCGCGCTCATCGGCCTCAGGTAGGCTCGGTGCGCTCTCTCTGCTTCGGCATGCGGCGTGCTCTCGACTGTGAGCTCGACAATGGAGGTGCTGCCCCGGTTCTTCGGACTCTCGCGCCGCGAGGCGGAGGCGGTCGCCGTGTCGCTCCGGCCGGCCGAGGTGGTGCCCAACCGCGACGTCATCACCGCGATCCGGCCGGCCGCCCCGGGGCTCCGAGCGGCCACGGCCCGGGCCGCGCTCCCGGTAGCCTCGCCCGAGTCGCCGACACTTCGAGTTCACCCGGATGAACCGCAACCGGTCGTGGTTCACCTGG
>DATIDF010000284.1:0-5969 GCA_035456445.1 Anaeromyxobacter sp. | reverse complement strand
GCCGAGGCGCGCGCCGAGGCGGAGCACCAGGCCGCCCGCGCCCGCGCGGTCGAGGCTGAGCTGCACAAGGCGACGGCGCAGCTCGAGCGCGCGCGGAGCCGCGCCGCCGAGGCCCCGCCCCCGGTCGCCGCGCCGGTCCCGGCGCCGGTCGCAGTCGCCGCGCCCGCCGCGGACGACGGTCGACTCGCCGCCGAGAAGGACCGCGCCGACAAGGCCGAGGCGAAGCTCGCCGATGCGCGCAAGCGTGTCGCCGAGCTCGAACGCGACCTCAAGGCGGTCCGCGGTCGCCTCGAGACCGAGAAGCGCGTCTACATGGTGCAGAAGGGCGAGCTCGAGCTCGCGGCAGACCGTTACACCGAGCTCCGCCGTCGCCACGAGGCGCTCCGCAAGGAGCACGAGGAGCTCGTCGAGGCGGTCCGGCAGGCGGCGCGCGAGGAGCGGCGCCTCGCCGAGGGTGCGGGGAAGGCCCCCGGCGAGGGGAAGGAGCCCGCCGGCGGACCCACCGCAGCCTGATCCGCGACTTCAGGGCGCGCCCTGCGAACCCGTCTGCGCCTCCTCGGCGCCGGCGGCGTTCGCGAGCAGCTTGAACAGGGGCGCGAGGTCGCGGAACACGCCGAGGAGATCGCCGAGCGACAGGCTGCGGGCCTCCTCGCAGGACCACGCGATGCCCACGTCGAGCCCCGCCGCCCCCGGCGCGAGCTCTTCGGCGAGCTCCTGCCAGAACGCCGCCGTGTGGGCCGGCGCGAGCTCGGGGAGCTCCTCGAAGTTCCAGCCGTGGAAGCTGCGCAGCTTGCGGAACGGCTTCCCCTTCCGCGCGAGGTTCGGCGCCTCTCGAGCCATCGCGCGCTGCATCGCAGCGCGGCGCGAGGAGTCGCCCTTCACGCCCACGCGCGCGTGGAGGTGCTCGCGGGTCGCGACCACCGCGAGATAAGGCAGCCCGCGGTAGCCCTTCGGGCTCGCGGAGAACGTGACGAGCGCCTCGTGGGGCGGGACGCCCTTGCGGCGGACGATCTTGCCGGGGTGGACGAAGAGCTCCCTGCCGGCGACGCGGGAGAGGCCGGCGAGGCAGTGGTGCCCGACCTCGACGAGCTTCGGCTGGAGCTTCCCCTCGACCGCGGCGGTGCGCGCGTCGGGATCGTCGAGCTCGAACAGCCCGAAGTCGAGTGGACCGAGGCCGAGGCCTGCCATGAGCGCCCCCAGCGCGTTTGGGCGCGCGATCCTATCACACGTTGACTGCCCCGGCGGCGTGGGCCTAGGTTCTGCCCTCCGATGCAGAAGGACCAGCGGCTCCTCGACCTCGCGGCGTTCCTGCTCAAGGCCGCCGAGCCCGTCTCCTGGCGCGAGATCCAGGAGCAGTTCCCCGAGGACTACGGCGGCCGGGGCGAGGCCGCGATCCGCAAGTTCGAGCGGGACAAGGCGGATCTCCTGGAGCTCGGGATCCCGGTCCGCTACGATGCGGGCGACGAGGACCTCCCCGCCGGCTACCTCATCGACCGCGACGAGTTCTACCTGCCCGACCTCAAGCTCCCGCCGGAGGACCTCGCGCTCCTGTATCTCGCCGGCTCCGCCGCACTCGCGAGCGGCACCTTCCCCTACGCGCGCGACCTCGCCCACGCCCTCAACAAGCTCTCCTTCGCGGCGCGCGCGCCGGGCGCGTCCGAGGCGGCGGGCCTCGCGGCCCGCCAGCTCTCCGCGCCGGAGGACGGCGACGGCGTGGACGTCGGGGCGCGCGTCGAGGAGCTCTCGCGAGCGATCGCGCACGTGAAGCGCGTCCACCTCGTCTACCTCGGCGCGGAGCGGGGCGCGCCGACCGAGCGCGACGTGGACCCGTACGGCCTCTTCCAGCGAGGCGGCGCGTGGTTCCTCGCCGGGTGGTGCCACCTGCGCCGGGCCATCCGCACGTTCCATCTCTCGCGCATCGTGTCGCTCACCGTGAACGCCTCCGCGCCGCGCACGGCGGACTTCGCGCCGCGCCCGGACTTCTCGCTCGCCGCGCTCGCGACGCGCGAGACCTGGGAGTACGACGTCCACGCTCCAGTCCGTTGCCGCATCCGGCTCGACCCGCCCGTGCCGGCCGAGGTCGTCGCGTCGTTCGGGCCGCGAGCGCGGCTCGCGGAGGACGGCGGCGTCACGCTCGTGGAGGTCGACGCGACGAACGAGGAGGGGCTGCTCCGGCACGTGCTCGCGCTCGGGGATCGCGCGGAGCTGCTCCAGCCGAAGGGGCTGCGCGAGAAGGCGCGCGCGGTGCTGGCGGGGCTCGAGCGGGGGCTCGCGTGACCGAGGCGAGGGGGAAGAAGGCGGGGGCCGCGCCCAGCCCCCGCAAGGCGACCCGCGCGTCCGGCGCGCCGAAGAGGCGTGCTCCGCTCCGCGCCGCCGCGAGGAAGGACGCTTCCGCCGCGTCCCGGCACGACCCGCGCGACCGGCTCCGCCGCGTCCTGTTCCTCGTCCCGTACGCGGTGCGTCACCCGGGGATCCCGGTGAAGGAGCTCGCGCGGCGCTGCGGCTGCACGGAGAAGGAGCTGCTCGCGGATCTCGACTTCCTCCTCGAGGTCGGCTCCCCGCCGTTCGCGCCCGACGACTTCCTCGACCTGTACGTCGAGGGCGACCGCGTCTACGTGGCGCTGCACCAGAGCTTCTCGCGCCCGCCGCGCTTCACCGAGAGCGAGGCCGCCGCGCTCGCGGCCGCGGTGCAGGCGCTCGGCGGGGAGGGGCGCGAACGCGCCGTGAAGGCGCTCCGCGACTCGGTCCCGCGCGATCGGCGCGCGAGCTTCGACGAGCTCGTCGGGCGGATCTACGCGGGTGCGCCGCCCGCGCGCGAGTCGGTGCTCGGGCGGCTCCAGCGCGCCATCGCCGAGCGGCGCGCCGTGCGGCTCGCCTACCACTCCGCCTCGCGCGACGCGGACAGCGAGCGCGTGGTCCACCCCTACACGCTCGCGCAGCGCTTCGGCCACTGGTACCTGTACGGCCACGACCCCGCGCGCGGAAAAGCGCTCGCATTCCGGCTCGATCGGATCCGCGAGTGCGCCCTCGGCGACGAGCGGTTCGATCCGCCCAACGAAGCGGAGCTCGCGCGGGCGCGGCTCTTCTCGGAGGCGCAGGGCGAGGCGCCGAGCATCCGGCTCGGCCCGCTCGCCGCCGCCTGGGCCCTCGCCCGGCCCGGGGTCCGGCTCGTGAAGCGGATCGAGAAGGGCGGAGCGATCGTGGAGCTCGCCGGGGCGAGCGACGAGTACGCGACGCGCTACGCCCTCTCGCTCGGCGGCGACGCGGAGGTGATCGCGCCTCCGCCGGCGCGGCGTCACTTCGAGGACGCGGTGCGCAGGACGCTCGCCCGTTACCGGTGAGGAAACCGCAGGCGCCCTGCATCAGGCATCAGATGACGTGACTCGGGTGAGGCCCGAAGCCCGAGCCCGACTCCCGTCAGTGGCCTGCCGACTCTCCCGTTGCACACCCTGGGTGCCGCGAGACCACCTCTCCCCTCCCACGGAAACCGATCTTTTCGGGCGGCACGCCCCGCGCATTCCGGCCTCCCGGCCGATCGCGCCGGAGGTGCCGTGGCCCGCGTCCTCATCGTCGACGACACCGACATCGTGCGCCGCGCGCTGGAGCTCGCCGTGCGCCGGATGGGGCACGCCGCCGTGTCCACCTCGGACGCGGTCGAGGCGCTCGCGCTCGCGCAAGAGCAGCCGCCGGACCTCGCTCTCCTGGACTTCCGGATGCCGGGGATGGACGGCGCGGAGCTGTTCCATGCCATGCGCGAGTCACTCGGCGCGCGCTGCCCCAAGGTCCTGTTCGTGTCGGCGAGCCCGCCGGACGAGGTGGCGCGCGAGGTCGAGCGGATCGGCCACCCCGCTGGCTACGTGAAGAAGCCGTTCCACCTGGACGACCTCGTCCGGGCGGTAGACGACGTGCTGGCCTGACGCTGTCCCCGAGCCCGGGCCGGAGTCCGCGCCCGAGCCCGGCGTCGCCTTGGGCGCGGGCCCGGGCTCGGGCGCGTTCACGGGTTTCAGGCCGGCCGAGCCGCAGCGCCTACTTCTTCCCCGCCCACTCGAGGCAGAGATCCGCGACGGCCGCGATGTCCTTGTCGGCGCGCCCGCTCGCCGCAGCGGCGGCGAAGAGCTGGCGCACCGCCTCGTTCACCGGGGCCTTCGCGCCCAGGTCGGCCGCGGCCTCCTGGGCGAGCCGCTGGTCCTTCTCCGCGAGCGAGACGGTGAACCGCGGCGTGAAGTCCCTGCGCTCCACGAGCTCGCCCTTCATGAGGAAGAGCGGTGAGTGGAACGACGACGCCTGGAGCACCTCGACGAGCTTCGGGACCGCGATGCCGCCGGCCTCCCCGAGCGCGAGCGCCTCGCCGAAGCCCGTGATCATCGCGCCACCGATCGCGTTCACGCAGAGCTTCAGGAGGGCCGCCTGCTCCGCATCCTCGAGCTCGAACAGTCGCGCAGAGACGGCGTGCAGCGCGGGCCGGGCGCGCTCGCGGGCGACGGCGGGCCCGCCCGCGACGAGCACGAGCTGCGCCTGCTCAGCCGCCGAGCGTGAGCCGAGCACGGGGCAGGCGACGAAGCGGGCGCCGCGCGTGGCCACGCGCTCGGCGACCGAGCGGGCGGACCGAACTCCGGCGGTGCTCATGTCCACGAGCACGTCGCCGTCGCGGAGCGCCGCGAGCACGCCGTCCGGTCCGTCGAGCACCGCGTCGAGCGCCTTCTCGTCCGAGACGCAGGTGATGACGACGTCGCGCCCGGTGGCGCACTCGCGCGGCGACCTCGCGAGCTTGCCGCCCTTCGAGACGATGTGGTCGGCCTTCGAAGGTGTCCGGTTCCAGACGGTGAGCTCGTGGCCGGCCTTGCGGAGGTTGTTCGCGATGGGCTCTCCGATCGTGCCGAGCCCGAGGAACCCGATGCGAAGTCGCATGATGGATCTGTAACTCATCGCGACGGAACCAGCCAACGTCACGGAAGCGGCGTGCTCCGGGGTGTCGCAGGTGCGGCGAACCCCCTCTGGCGCGCCGCGGCATTGTCTGCGAGGCTCCTGCGGCGTGCCGGCGCGGGCCGGCAGGGATTCACTCGACGTCACGGAGCGCGAGGCGCATGGCGACAGCGGATGTCCTGGTGGTCGGCGGTGGAGTGAGCGGGCTCGGGTTCGCGTGGAAGGCCGCCGGGGCCGGCAGGAAGGTGGTCGTGCTGGAGCGCGAGCCGCGCGTCGGCGGCTGCCTCCACTCGCATCGCCGCCCCGACGGCTACTGGTTCGAGATGGGCGCCCACACCGCCTACAACTCCTACGGGGCGACGCTCGACATCGTGGTCGGGACGGGCATCGCGGCCAAGGTGAAGGAGCGCGGACCCGCCCGGGCGCGCTTCGGGCTGCTCCGCGGCGCCGAGTTCCGCTGGCTCACGCCTCCGAAGATCCTCCTGCAGCTGAACTGGCTCGAGGCGGCGGCCCACTTCCCGTTCAACTTCCTCCGCAAGAAGGACGGCGAGACCGTCTACTCCTACTACTCGAAGCTCATCGGGCGCGGGAACTACGACCGGATCTTCTCGCCCTTCTTCGCGGCGGTGCCCTCGCAGAAGGCGGACGGGTTCCCGGTCGAGGGCGCGGGCTCGCTGTTCAAGAAGCGGCCGCGCCGGCAGGAGTTCGTGCGCAGCTTCGGCCTCGAGGGCGGGCTGCAGACGATCTGCGACGCGGTCGCAGCGGCGCCGGGGGTCACCGTGGAGCAGGGCGTGCGCGTCACCCGCGTCGCCCAGGCCGGGGGTGGCTTCGTCGCGACGGCCGAGGACGGGCGTACCTGGGAGGCGCCGGTCGCCGCCGTCGCCGCCACCGCCGATCAAGCCGTCGCGATCCTCCGCGGCGACTTCCCCGAGGCGGCGAGCGCGATCGCGCGCGTGAAGACCGTGGTCGTCGAGAGCGTGGGGGTGGTCCTGCCGCGCGAGCGGTGCTGGATGCCGGAGTGCGCGTTCGTCGTCCCGGTCGACGAC
>DATIDF010000283.1:0-36480 GCA_035456445.1 Anaeromyxobacter sp. | reverse complement strand
CGAGCGCGGAGGCGACGAGGTACGGGAGGTGCGAGACCATCGCGACCGCCGCGTCGTGCTCGGCAGCCGTGCAGCGCTCCACCTTCGCGCCGAGCGCGAGGTGCAGGGCCACGACGCGTTCCACCGCGGCCTCCGCGGGCGTGTCGGTGCAGACCGCGACGGTGCCGCCCTTCCACTTCTCGGCGCTCGCGCCGGCGTAGCCGCCGTGCCCGCCGAACATGGGGTGCGCGCCCACGAACGCGACGCCCGGCCGGACCGCGGCGCGGGCCGCGGCGACCACCTGCGCCTTCGCGCCGCCGACGTCGGTGAGCACCGCGCCGTCGGGCAGGAGCCGCGACACCGGCCCGAGGAGCGCCTCGATCGCCGCGACGGGCGTGCAGAGCACCGCGAGGTCGCACGTCCCGAGCGCCGCGTCCGTCGCCGCGCGCGCCTCGTCGACGACTCGGTCCGCGAGCGCCTGAGCACGGACCTCGTCGCGCGGCTCGACCGCGACGATGCGCACGGAAGGATCGGCGGCGCGCACGGCGCGCGCGAGCGAGGCCCCCATGAGCCCGAGCCCGACGACGCCGATCGTGCGAGGGAGCGCGCCCGCGGCCACGGAGGCTAGACCTCCCGCCCGACCGCGCGGGCGACGGCCGCGAGCCGCGGCATGAGCGCCTCGAAGCCGGCGGGCGTGAGCGACTGCGCCCCGTCGGAGCGGGCGCGCGCCGGATCCGGGTGCACCTCGAGGAGGAGCCCGTCCGCGCCGGCGGCGATCGCGGCGAGTGCCATCGCCGGGACGAGGCTCCGCTTGCCCGTCCCGTGCGAGGGGTCGACGACGACCGGCAAGTGCGTGAGCTCCTTCAGCACCGGGATCGCGGAGAGGTCGAGCGTGTTCCGCGTCGCCCGCTCGAACGTGCGGATACCGCGCTCGCAGAGGATGACGTCGGGGTTCCCCGCCGCGAGCACGTACTCCGCGGCCATGAGGAGCTCCTCGATCGTCCCCGACAGCGCGCGCTTGAGGAGCACCGGCTTGCCCGCCTTCCCGGCGGCGCGCAGGAGCTCGAAGTTCTGCATGTTGCGCGCGCCGATCTGGAGGCAGTCGGCGTACTCCGCGACGAGCCCCACGGCGCCGGGACTCATCACCTCGGTCACGACCGGCAGGCCGGTGAGCTCGCGCGCGCGGGCGAGGAGCGCGAGGCCCTCCTCGCCGAGCCCCTGGAAGGTGTACGGCGAGGAGCGCGGCTTGAATGCGCCGCCGCGCAGCGCGCCCGCGCCGGCGGCCTTCGCCGCGTGCGCGACCGCCTCGAGCTGCTCCCAGCTCTCCACCGCGCACGGCCCCGCCACGACGGGCACGCGCACCCGCCCGAACGTCACCGTTCCCGGGCCGCGACCCACCTTCACCTCGGTGCGCACGGGGTGAAGCTCGAGCGACGCGAGCGCGTATGGCTCCGAGATCCCCTCGATCTCGGCCTCGGAAGCGCTCTTCTTGATCGGCACCATCGTCCTCGCGTTCCTCTCCCGCCGTCACGGCTTCCGGTGCAGGTCCGGCCGCAGCGCCTGCGCGCCGCGAAGATACACGTGACTGCGCGGTCCGGAGGAGTCGACGTGCAGGAGCACGCGCACCACCCGCGGCATCGACCCCGGCACGGGGATCTCCTGCGAGCAGATCATCGGCACCTGCGTCCAGCCGGCGACGCGGGCGGCGCGCGCGGGGAAGTCCGCGTCGAGATCGTGGGTGACCGTGAAGATCGCCCACACGATGTCCGCCGGGCCGATCTCGTTCCGCTGCTCGATCTCGCGGCACAGCTCGACGACGGCCTCTTCCATGGCCGGCACGCTGTTCGCCGCGACCTGCGTGGCCCCACGGATCCCGCGCATCGGAAGCGGGAGAGTCTAAGGAATGCGCCCACCCCTGTCCACAGGACGGGCCGGCGGGCGAGCGATCGCGGAGCGCCCCGGGAGCGAGACGGATCCACGTCCGGGGCCGCCAGCAGAGGCTCCGGCGCGGGGCGATGGCCGACGCCGTTCACCGTTGGTCGAGGCGCTCCGCACGGGCGAGCGCGCGGGGCGCGCCGTCGACGGGCAGCCGCCAGACGTGCTTGCAGCGGCGGCACTTCAGCTCCACGGCGCCATCGACCACCCGCGCGAGGAGGCTGCCGCACCCGCAGCGGACGTCCTCACAGGCGTGCGAGGTCGGGCCCGCCTCTTCCAAGTTGCGAGTGATTCTCATTTTCAGCTGGAGCGTAGCCCGGCGTCGCCAGGGCTGTCAAACGAGCGGGTCTCGTCCCGGCCGGGCTGCGATCGCCTCGGCGAGCGCCACCCGCCGGCGCGCCGCCTCCACGTGGAGCGCCTCGACGAGCCGCCCATCCACCACCACGACGCCCTGCCCTGCCGCCTCCGCGGCCGCGTGGGCCGCGATCACCCGGCGCGCCTCGTCGAGCTCGGCCGCGTCCGGGGCGAACGCGCGGTTCGCCACGTCGATCGTCTTCGGGTGGATGAGCGTCTTCCCGTCGAAGCCGAGGTCGCGGCCCTGGCGGCAGCTCGCCTCGAAGCCCGCGTCGTCGGCGAGGTCGAGGTGGACGCCGTCGAGCGCGGCGAGCCCGCCCGCTCGCGCGGCGAGCACGATGAGCGCGAGGCTCGTCAGCACCTCCGCGCGCCCCGGCGTGTGGCGCGCGCCGAGATCCTTGACGAGATCGCTCGTGCCGGCGACGAGACAGGAGACTCGCGGCGAGGCGGCCGCGATCTCGGCGACGGCGAGCACGCCGCGCGGAGTCTCGATCATGCACCACAGCGCGAGGCGGGCAGGAGCGCCGGCGGCCGCGAGCGCCGCGAGGGCGGCGTGCACCTGCGCGGCGGACTCGACCTTGGGCAGCACCAGCGCGTCCGGGCGGGCGCGCGCGATGGCGGCGACGTCGTCAGCCCCCCACGGCGTCGACAGCCCGTTCACCCGCACCGCCACCTCGCGATGCCCGAAGCCGCCCGCCGCGAGCGCCTCCAGCACCCGCGCACGCGCCTCCACCTTCGCGGCCGGCGCCACCGCGTCCTCGAGGTCGAGGATGAGACCGTCGGCCGCGAGCGTGCGCGCCTTGTCGATCGCGCGGGCGTTCGCGCCGGGGACGTAGAGGACGCTGCGGCGAGGGCGTACGAGGTTCACGAAAGCTCCTGCGGGCGGGTGTTGTCGAGCAGCCTGCCAGAGCGCGGCCGGTGCGCGGAAGCCCGATCGACGCACCGGCTTGCGGGGCGCTCGCGCCGGCCGAATGCTCACCGCATGATGCTCGCCACCGCCCTCGCCGCGCTCCTCACCGCCCAGACACCGCCCGGGACGGCCCAGGAAGCGGACGTCCGTACGATCGAGCTGCCGGCGAAGGAAGCGGCGCCGGCCCCGACCCCGACGCCGACCACGCCCGCGATGGGACCACTCGAGGCCGGTCATCCCGAGCGTAGCGACGCGGCGCCAGCCGCAGAGCGAAGTCGAGGGACCCCGACCCCGGCCCCGGCCGCGCCCGCGGAGGAGCGGACCGCCGACGCCGACGTTCAGAAGGCGATCCGCAGCGAGCAGCTCCGGCTCGAGGCCGAGGCGGCCGAGGCGCAACGGGTCGCGCAGCAGGAGCAGCTCCGCACGGAGATCGAGGGGCTCCGGGACGAAGTGGACGCGCAGCGGGCGCGGGCGGACGCGCTCGAGGCGCGCCTCGCGCTTCGCGAGGCGGATGAGGCGCGGCGCGCGGCGGAGGAAGCCGAGTCGAGGGCCGCGCGCGCCGAGACCACGGCGGCGGCGCTCGACGAGATGGACGCGGCGATGCGTGCGCTGTCGGTGGGCGACTCGGGCGGCGTCGACGCGGCGCTCGCCGCGCAGGTGGACTCGCTCGAGCGGACGCGGCGCGACGCGCAGACGGACGGCGCGCTCGGGGAGGCGGCGGGCACGGGCGCGAGCGCCGGTGCGATCGCCGAGGCGCGCGAGGCGCTCGCGCGCGGCGATCTGTTCGCGGCACGGATCGCGCTCTGGCGCGCGGCTCTCGCGGCGCGGTCGGCGGCCGCGCTCAGGGTGGGCTCGGGCGGCGGCGTCGCGCCGGCGGGACCCGGCTACTGACGATCCCGTTGCACCCACGCTGCCTGCGGCGGCCGTGGGCTCGCGACGCCAGGACCCGAGCCACGCCGGGCTTCACTTCCAGACGCGCCGGTCCTCGATCCGCTTCGCGTCCGGAGCGAGCGTGCCGGCAGGGACCAGGCGCACCTCGGCGCGGACCTTGATCTCCTCCCGGAGCGCCTCCGCGAGGCGCGCCGCGAGGTCGTCCGCGCCGACCGGCTCCGCCACCTCGGCGACGATCTCGAGGTGGTCCTGCTGGGCCTCGCGCGTGACCACGGCCTGCACCCGCTTCACCTCGGGGAAGCGCTTCGCCACCGACTCGATCTGCGCGCCGCGGACGAACATGCCCTTCACCTTCACCGCGTCGCCGACGCGCCCGAGGAGCCCGGCGAGCTTGGGCGCGGTGCGGCCGCACGGGCACGGCGCGTCGGGAGCGAACGTGGCGAGATCGCCGATGGCGAGGCGGAGGAGGGGGTAGGTCTCGTCGAAGACGGTCGCGACCACCTCGCCCGGCTGGCCGGGCGGGGCCGCGGCTCCGGTCTCGAGGTCGAGCACCTCCACGATCGCCTCCGGGTGAAGGTGCCACCCGCCCTTCTCGGTGCACTCGTAGGCGAGGCAGCCGAGGTCGGCGGTGCCGTAGCCCTGCAGGACGCGCACGCCGAAGGCCTCGATCTCGGCGCGGAGCGACTCGGGGAGCATCTCGGCGACGACGAAGGCCGTCTCGAGCCGGAGCGGCGCGCCCGCCTCGCGCGCCTTCTGCAGGAGCGAGAGGAGGAAGCTCGGGGTCCCGAGGTAGCCCGTGGCGCCGACGTGGGCTGCGACCCTGGCCTGGAGCTCCGTCTGGCCGACGCCGCTGGGGATCACGGTGCAGCCGATGGAGCGCGCCGCGCCGTCGAGCATGAAGCCGAGCGGGGTGAGGTGGTACGACGCCGAGACCAGGACCACGTCGGAGCGGCGAAAGCCGGCGGCCGCCAGCGCGTGCCGGAACCGCCAGAAGTCCGTCGCCTGCCCCTGGGGATCGTGGATGGGTCCGGGCGAGACGAACACCCGCGCGAGCTCCTCGACGGAGGCCGCGGCGAGGCCGCCGAAGGGCGGCTCCTCCGCCTGCAGCCGCGGCAGGTCGTCCTTGCGCGTCACGGGGATGCGCGCGAGGGCGGACAGGCCGCGCACCTCCTCGGGCCGAAGCCCCGCGGCGTCGAGCATCCTCCGGACGCGCGGCGCGTGCGCGTAGGCGTGGGCCACCGTGGCGGCGAGCCGCGCCCCCTGGAAAGCGCGCCGCAGCTGCTCAGGCTGCGTCTCGAGCCCAGGGTCGAGGATGGCGCCAGGACGGAGCGTGGGCATGGGTCCTCCCGTCGCGGAAGTCATAGCCAGCGCTTCCGCCGCTTGTAGAACTTGAGGTTCCGGTAGCTCTTCGCCCCGGCGCCGTGACCGAGGTAGAAGTCTTTCACGTCCTCGTTCGCGCGGAGCTTCTCGGGCTCGCCGTCGAGGACGATCCGGCCGCCCTCCATGATGTAGCCGTAGTGGGCGATCCCGAGCGCCAGGTTCGCGTTCTGCTCGACGAGGAGCATCGTCGTCCCCTCCTCGCGGTTGATCCGCGCGACGATCTCGAAGATCTCGCGCACGAGCAGCGGGGCCAGGCCGAGCGACGGCTCGTCGAGGAGGATGAGCCGCGGCCGTGCCATGAGCGCCCGGCTGATGGCGAGCATCTGCTGCTCGCCGCCGGACAGGTAGCCGGCGAGCTCGCGCCGCCGCTCCTTGAGCCGTGGGAAGAGCTCGAAGACGAGCTCGTGGTCGCGGCGGAGGCCGGCGCGGTCGCGCCGCGTGTAGCCGCCCATGACGATGTTCTCGTCCACGGTGAGGTCCTCGAAGACGCGGCGCCCCTCCATCACCTGGAAGACTCCGCGCCGCACGATCTCCTCCGGCGAGAGCCCCTCGATGCGCTCGCCGTCGAGCTCGATGGCGCCGTCGGTCACCTCGCCTTCCTCGGCGTGGAGGAGGCCGGAGATCGCCTTCAGCGTGGTCGACTTGCCAGCGCCGTTCGAGCCGAGGAGCGCGACGATCTTCCCCTTGGGCACCTCGAGCGAGAGCCCCTTCAGGACGAGGATCACGTCGTCGTAGACGACCTCGACGTTCTTGAGCGTGAGCATCGACCGCTCCGAGGAGGGACCGCGGGGGCGGCGGCTCGCGCCCGCCCCCGCCCGGCGCCTACAGGCCCAGCCACTCGGGCTTGCGAGGCATGTCGTACTCCGCGATCTTCACGAGCTTGCCGCCCTTCACCTGGTAGATCGGCGTCTTCGTGGACGGGCGGTGGTCCTTCGGCGTGTACGTGACGGGGCTCGTGAGCCCCCCGAGATCGAAGTTCTCGAGGGTCTCCGCCGCCGCCTTGACGCCCTCGCCCGTGAGCTTGCCCGCCTTGTCGGCGCGCTTCAGCGCCTCCGTCCACGTGAGCGCGTACGCCCAGCCGCGGACGTACAGCGCGTCGTGCGTGTCGTTGGGGTGGTTCGCCTTGTGGAACTCGAGGACCCTCGCCATCCCCGGCACGTTCTCGCCGAACGGCACGTGCGGCATGACCCCCGTGACCCCCTCCGCCGCCTCGCGCGCGACGGCCGGGAGCGACTCGCTGAAGCCGTACGGGTTCGAGCCGAACTTCGTCGAGAGCCCGAGCGCCTTCGCGCCCTTGAGGACGAGCGAGACGCCCGTGGTCGTGATGTTGATGTAGGCGTACTCCGCGCCCTTCGCCTTCATGTTGAGGAGCTGGCTCGTCGCGTCCTGGAAGTTGCCGGGCACGATCTCCTCGTCGACGAGCTCGATCCCGCTCTCCTTGCAGAAGCGGCGGCCCGCCTCGATGGGCGCCTTGCCGTACGCGTTGTCGAAGTAGATGAAGGCGACCTTCGGCGGCCGGCCCTTCGCCTTGGCGTCGTCCTTCACCCACGTGAGCCAGGCGCGGATCTCGTCCGAGTAGCTCGGCCCGACGAAGAAGTTGTACGGCGTCTTCGATGGGTCGGTGAGGTCGCCCGCGAAGGACGCCGAGAAGTAGGGGATCCGGTCCTTGTTGACGAATTCCTTGAGGGCGAGCGTGTCGCCCGTCCCCCAGCCGTTGATCATGACGACCTTCTCGTCGGCGACGAGCCGCTTGTAGGCGGCCACCGCCTCCGGAATCTTGTAGCCGTAGTCGACGGAGATGAGCTTCACCTTCTTGCCGTTCACCCCGCCGTTGGCGTTCACCCACGCGACGCCGTCCTGCACGCCCTGGGCGTACGGCTTGCCGACGTCCGAGGTGATCCCGGTGAGATCGAAGAGGCCACCGACCTTGATCTCCTGCGCCTGCGCCCCCAAGGCGAAGAGCGCGCTCGCGACCGCGAGACACCGCCCGATCCTGCGCATCGTCCGCTCCATGGCTCCTCCCAGCGTGCCGTGACTTCGGGTGAATCCTCCCGCTCGCCCCATCAGTACGAGAACGGATACAGCTTCCAGTAGTTGCGGATGGTGTGCCAGCGCGCCGCCATGCCGTCCGGCTCGAACACGAGGAAGAGCACGATGGCGAGGCCGAAGAGCCCGGTCTTGAGCGGCGCGAAGAGGCCCACGAGGCCCGGGAAGGTGTCGGAGAGCGCGCCCGTGGCGAGCCGCAAGAGCTCCGGCAGGGCGGTGATGAACACCGCGCCCAGGACCGAGCCGAGGATCGAGCCGAGCCCGCCGATGATGATCATGCCGAGCTGGTCTATCGCCAGGGTGATGGGGAAGTTCTCGGGGCTGATGATCCGCGCCTGGTACGCGAGGAGCGAGCCCGCGACGCCCACGTAGAAGCTCGACACGCCGAAGCTGAGGAGCTTGTGCCTGAAGACGTTCACCCCCATCACCTCGGCGGAGATGTCGTGGTCGCGGATGGCGACGAACGCCTTGCCCACCTTCGTGCGGAAGAGGTTCTTCGCGAAGAGGAGCAGGAGGGCGGTGAGGGGGAGGACGAGGAAGTAGAGCGGCCGATCGCCGTCGAGCTCGAGCGGCCCGAGCTTCGCGGCCGGCACGGAGATCCCGTTCACGCCTCCCGTGACGGACTCCCAGTGGACCGCGGTGAACTCGACGACGAAGTGGGCGGCGAGCGTGGCCACCGCGAGGTAGAGCCCCTTCAGCCGGAGCGAGGGGACGCCGAACACCATCCCGGCGAGCGCGGTGACGATCCCCGCGAGGGGGATGACCACCGGGAACGGCAGGCCGAGCCGGCCCGCGAGGAACGCGGTCGAGTAGGCGCCCACCGCGAGGAACGCGGCGTTGCCGAGGGAGATCTGGCCGGTGAAGCCGGTGAGGATGTTGAGCCCCGTCGCGGCGATCACGGCGATGAGCACGCGCAGGAGGACGTCGAGCCCGTAGGCGGTCGCGACGAGCGGCACGGCCGCGAGCGCCGCGAGGAGCAGGGCCAGGAGCCAGCGCGAGACCGGCGACTCGAAGATGGCCATGTCCTCGGCGTAGCTCTCCCGGAAGTCGCCGCAGCGCATCGGCCCTCCCTCACACCCGCTCGATCTTCACCTTGCCGAACAGCCCGTATGGCTTGAACGTCAGGATCGCGACCAGCGCGACGAACGGCGCCACCTCCTTCACCCCGCCGCCGAACACGGGATCGAGATAGCCGCCGGCCAGGTTCTCGAGGATTCCCATGACGAGGCCGCCCACGATCGCGCCGAGGACCGAGTCGAGCCCCCCGAGGATCACGACCGGGATCACCTTGAGCCCGAAGAGCGCGAACGCCCCGTCGACGCCGCCGCGGATGCCGCCGAGCAGGACGCCGCCGACCGCGGACACCACCGCCGCGATGGACCAGGCGAGCGCGAAGATCCGCTTCACCGAGATGCCCATGGAGAGGGCGACCTGCTGGGAGAACGCCGTCGCGCGCATGGCGATCCCGCTCCGCGTGTACTTGAAGAAGAGCGAGAAGAGGAGCAGCAGCACGAACACGCTCGCGACGCTGTAGAGGTAGCCCTGCGACACCGGGAGCGGTCCGATCATGATCGGGGCGGAAGGGAAGAGATCGGGGTACGGGCGCGTGTCGGTGCCCCAGAAGCCCTGCACGACCGCCCTCAGGATCGAGGCGAGCCCCAGGGTCAGCATGATCACGGAGATGACCGGCTCGCCGATCATCGGGCGCAGGAGCACGCGCTCGAGCAGCATCCCGAGCACGACGGAGAAGACGAGCGTGAGCGCGAAGGCGGCGGCGAACGGCACCCGCGCCGTGGTGAAGATGGCGAGGCAGACGTACGCGCCCAGCATGAGGAACTCGCCCTGGGCGAAGTTCAGGATGGACGACGACTTGTAGATGATGACGAAGCCGAGGCCGACGAGCGCGTAGATCGACCCGATGACGATTCCGTTCAGGACGAGCTGGAGGAGGAACTCCACTTACGCAGCCCTCCCGAGATCGAGCTGCCGGACGAGGAGCGTCGTGCGGATGTGCGAGGTCTTCCCGTCCTGGAACCTGATCGTCGTGTCGACCCGGACCTCCGGGACGTCGCCGTAGAGCGCAGCGACGACGTCGCGGTAGCGCTCCTCCACGAACGCCCGCCGCACCTTGCGCGTGCGCGTGAGCTCCTCGTCGTCGGCGTCGAGCTCCTTGTAGAGCAGCACGAACTTGTGGATGCGGGCGGCGGCCGGGAGCGTCCTGTTCACCTCGTCGACCTCCCGCTGCATGAGGTCGTAGACCTCCGGCTTCGCGGAGAGGTCGGTGTAGGTCGTGTACGAGAGCCGCTGCCTCTCCGCCCACTTCCCCACGACGCCCATGTCGATGCAGAGCATGGCGGTGAGATAGGGGCGGTCCTTCCCGAGGACGACGGCCTCCTTGACGTAGGGCGAGAACTTGAGCCGGTTCTCGATGAACTGCGGCGAGAAGCGGGTCCCGTCGGAAAGCCGCATCACGTCCTTCAGGCGATCGATCACGACGAGCTGACCGTCGTCGGTGAGATGGCCAGCGTCGCCCGAGTGGAGCCACCCGCCGGCGAGCGCCTCGCGCGTCGCCGCTTCGCTCTTGTAGTAGCCGAGGAACACCGACGGGCTCCGGGAGAGGATCTCGCCCTCCTCCGAGATGCGGAGCTCCGTCTCGGGGATGGGCTCGCCCACGGTGTGGAACGCGATGTTCCCCTCGCGGTGGATGCAGCTGATCCCGGCGATCTCGGTCTGGCCGTAGATCTGCTTGAGCGGCACGCCCATGGCGTGGAAGAAGCGGAACACGTCCGGCCCGAGCGCCGCACCGCCGGTGGACGCCGACCGGAGGTTCGTCATCCCGAGCCGATCCTTCAGCGCGCGGAAGAGGGCGAGGTGCGCGAGGCGGTAGAGGGCACGCCAGCGCAAGGGGACGGGCTTCTTCTCGAAGCGGAGGTCGGCGACCTTCCGGCCCACCGGCATGCACCGCTCGAACATGAAGCGCTTGAAGGGAGTGGTGTCCATGATCTTCACCTGCACGCTGGAGGTCAGGCTCTCCCAGACGCGCGGCGGCGCGAACATCACGTTCGGCCCGATCTCGCGGATGTCCTCGCTGACGGTCTCCGGCTCCTCGGGGAAGTTCACGGTCAAGCCCACGGCGAGCGCCGTGGAGAGGCTCATCATCTGCTCGCCGATCCAGGCGAGCGGGAGGAAGCTCACGAACTCGTCGTCCGGCCGCTTCGGGTCGACGGCGTGGAGGTTCAGCGCCATCGTGAGGAGGTTCCCGAAGGAGAGCATCGCGCCCTTCGGGAAGCCGGTCGTGCCCGAGGTGTAACAGATGATGGCGAGGTCGTCGGCCGAGCCCCGGCGCACGTTCTCGGCCCAGAGCTCGGGCTTCTCCCGCGCGAGGGCGCGCCCCTTCTCCTCCACGGCCTCGAAGGAGAGGAGGGCGGGGTGCCGGTACGTCCGCAGGCCGCGCGGATCCGTGTAGACGACGTGCCGGACCTTGGGGAGCCGATCGAGCATCTCCAGGATCTTGTCGACCTGCTCCTGATCCTCGGCCACCACGACGCTCGCGTCGCAATGGTCGATGACGTAGGCGACCTCGGTGAGGTTCGAGTCCTGGTAGAGGCCCACCGACGCGGCGCCGGCGGCCTGGGCCGCGATCTCGCTCCACACCCACTCCGGCCGGTTGTCTCCGATGATGGCCACCTTGTCGCCCGACCCGACGCCGAGGGCGACGAGCCCGAGCGACAGGTCGCGCACGTGGTCGTGGTATTCGCGCCAGGTGAAGGACTGCCAGATCCCGAACTCCTTCTCGCGCAGCGCCACCTTCTCGCCCCAGGCCCGCGCGTTGCGGACGAGGAGCCGCGGGAAGGTGTCGTCACCGCCCAGGGTGTCGAGCGCGCTCGTCATCAGTCGTGAGTCTCGTGCGGCTCGCCGAGGTACGCGTCCTGCACCTCGGGGTCGCTGGCGATCTCGCTGGGCGGGCCCTCCGCGATCTTCTCGCCGAAGTTGAGGACCGTGACCCGGTCGGAAAGGTCCATGACGACGCCCATGTCGTGCTCGATCATCACGACGGCGGTGCCTCGCTCCTCGTGGAGCTCGACGATGAAGCGCGCCATGTCCTCCTTCTCCTCGGTGTTCATGCCCGCCATCGGCTCGTCGAGGAGGAGGAGCTTCGGCTCGAGCGCCAGCGCGCGCGCGAGCTCGACCCGCTTCTGCAGGCCGTAGGCGAGCGTTCCCACCACCTTCTTGCGGACGTGCTCGATCTCGAGGAAGTCGATGATGTCCTCGACGATCGCGCGATGCGCGATCTCCTCGCGCTGCCCCGGCCCGAAGTAGGCGGCGCCCGCGAGCACGCCCGTCCGCTGGTGCACGTGCCGTCCGATGAGGAGGTTGTCGAGCACCGTCATGCCGCGGAAGAGCGCGATGTTCTGGAACGTGCGGGCGATGCCGAGGGCGGTGCGCGCCGACGGCGCGAGCCGCGTCACCTCGCGCCCATCGAAGCGGATCGCACCGCGCTGCGGCCGGTAGACGCCCGAAATGCAGTTGAGGAGGCTCGTCTTCCCCGCGCCGTTCGGGCCGACGATGGCGTGAACGCTCTTCGGCTCGACCGCGAAGCTCACGTCGGTGAGCGCCGCGACCCCGCGGAAGTGCAGGAACACTCCGTGCGCCTCGAGCAGAGCCATTGCCCCTCACTGCCAGTCGAGGCTGCGGATCGTGACAGAACCGCGCACCCTCGCCAAGCGCCCCGGGCGCCCGTGGCGCGTCCCGTCGGGGGCCGCGATCTCTCGCTAACGTCGCCGCCGAACCGTCGCGGGGCAGACGCCACGCATGGGTATCGCGAAGGCGTGGCCGATGCCCGGGGCAGGCGTCCGAGACGGGGCCGGCTCATCCCGGCGGCCAGCGCATCCTTCGCCCGCCGAGCACGTGCAGGTGGATGTGGAAGACGCTCTGACCGGCATCGCGATTCGCGTTCATGACCGTGCGCCAGCCCGTCTCCGCGATGCCCCGTTGCCTCGCCACTGCCGCCGCGACGCGGTACATCCTCCCCACGACCGCATCGTCCTCGGGCGCGAGGTCGTTGATCGTGGCGATGTGCTTGCGCGGTATGACGAGCACGTGCGTGGGCGCCTGGGGGTTCACGTCCTCGAACGCGACGGTGTCGGCGTCCTCGTGGACGATCCTCGCGGGGGCCTTCCTCTCGACGATCTCGCAGAAGGTGCAGTCGGCCATCGTTCACCTGCGGAATCAGAACAAGCGGCGCGAGTCGAGCAGGATCGTGACCGGTCCGTCGTTCACGAGCTCGACCTCCATCTGCGCGCGGAAGACGCCGGTCGCGACGGCGAGCCCCTTCTCGCGCAGGCGCGCGCAAACGCGCTCGTAGAGCGCGTTCGCGGTCTCCGGGTTCGCCGCGTCGATGAAGCTCGGCCGGTTCCCCTTGCGCGCGTCGCCGAGCAGCGTGAACTGCGAGACGACGAGGACGCCGCCCCCGACCTCCGCGACGGCGAGGTTCATCTTGCCCGCGGCGTCCTCGAAGATGCGCAGGCCCGCGAGCTTGTCGGCGAGGAGGTCCGCGTCGGCGGGGCCGTCCTCCTGCGCGACGCCGAGGAGCACGAGCAGCCCCCGGAGGATCGCCCCCGTGACCCGCCCCTCCACCCGGACCTCGGCCCGGCTGACCCGCTGCACGACAGCGCGCACGGCGTTCTCCATGTCACGCCGGCGCGCCGCGTTCAACGTTCCCGGCGGGCGGCGGGGGACCTCGGCGCGGGGACCTCGGGCCTTGGCGGCGCGGGTCGCCGCGGGCGGACGCGCTCGGATGGCCAGGGCGCGCGGCTCCCGCGGTGACAGGGGGGAGGGCCCGTGCTACTCCCCCGTCCGACGCATGCTCCTCCTCCGCGACGCGCAGAAGTCGGACCTCGCGAGCCTCGCACGGCTCGCGAAGGTGCTGAACACCGTCAACCTGCCGTACGACGAGCGCGCGCTCGCCCGGATCATCGATCAGTCGGTGCGGAGCTTCTCCGCGAAGATCCGCGATCCCCTGCAGCGCTCCTATGTGTTCGTCGCGGAGGAGCCGCGCTCCGGCCGGATCATCGGCACCTCGATGGTGATCGCCCAGCACGGCACGCGCGAGTCGCCCTGCACGTTCTTCGACGTCTCGGAGCGCGAGCACTACTCGTCCACGATCGACCGCCACTTCAAGCACGAGGTGCTCTCCATCGGCTACCACTTCGACGGCCCGAGCGAGATCGGCGGCCTCGTCGTGAATCCGGAGGATCGCGGCGGCGAGGAGCGCGCGGGCAAGCAGCTCGCGTACGTACGCTTCCTCTACATGGCGATGTTCCGCGACCGCTTCCGCGAGAAGGTGCTCGCCGAGCTCATGCCGCCGCTGACGAAGGACGGGCGGAGCGCTTTCTGGGAGGCGTTCGGGAAGCGCTTCACCGACCTCGACTACCAGACCGCCGACAAGAAGAGCCGCGAGACCAAGGAGTTCATCCAGCAGCTCTTCCCGCCGGTGGACGTGTACGCGACCCTGTTCCCGGAGCAGGTGCGAAGGAACCTCGGGAAGGTCGGCGCGGACACCGAGCCCGTGCGGCGGATGCTCGAGAGGATCGGGTTCCAGTACGTGAACCGGATCGACCCGTTCGACGGCGGGCCGCACTACGAGGCTCGGGTCGAGGACGTGACGCTCGTGCGTTCGTACCGGCGCGCGAAGCTCGCGGCGGAGCCGCTCGAGCGTGGCGGGGAGGAGCGGCTCGTGGGGCTCCACCGGACCGAGGGCAGGATCCGATTCCGCGCCGTGCGCGCCCCGGTCCGGCTCGACGACGACCAGGTCCGTGTCCCCGCGAACGCGCGCGCGATTCTGGGGGCGGAGCCCGGCGAGCGGCTCCACCTCGTGCCGTTCGAGTAGGGCAACGGCACCCGCCTCGAGCTCCGACCTTCGCGCCGCCGCTACCCTCGGGGGCGCGAACGGACGCGCTGTGTTCACCTAGAGCGAAGCAACCCGGAGTCGGGAATACACCCTTTCGAGAGTCAGAGGGCTGGGCTAGAAGCGTCGGCCCATGAACTGCTCTCTCCTACGAGGCCTCCTCACGGTCGCGCTCGTCGCGGTCGCGCCCGCGGCGCGCGCCGGCGGGTTCTCCACCACGAACGTGCAGCTTCTGCAGGGCTACAACTACGACGACGCGCTCGGCCATTACGACCACGGGCGGCTCACGACGATCACGATCAACCACTTCTCCACCTGGGAGCACGGCGACAGCTTCTTCTTCACGGACCTGACCCGCGGCCGCATCGACGGCGAGGACGCGACGAGCGCGTACGTGGAGTGGCACCCGCGGCTGTTCCTGAACGGCCTGCTCGATCAGAAGGTGCCCGTCTTCGGCGTCATCCGGAACTGGGGCCTCGCCGGCGAGGTGAACCAGGGCGCCGACTTCTACGCCTACCTCGGCGGCGTGGGCTTCGACTTCGTCGCGCCGCCGGGCTGGGTCCTGGGGCTGAACCTCTTCTACCGCTACGACAAGTTCGCCGATCACCAGTGGCAGATCTCGCCGTACTGGACGGTGCCCTTCTCGCTCGGCCCGGTACCGTTCCTGTTCACCGGCTTCGTCGACGTGAACGGCACGAAGGACGGCCTGGGCGACGACGCCGTCGAGATCTGGGCGCAGCCCGAGCTGCTCGTCGACGTGCTCGCGCTCGCGGGCGGACCGAAGGGCAAGCTGCACGCGGGCGTCGAGTGGTGGATCCACCGCGCCTACGCGATCGGCGAGACCGAGGCGACCACGACGTCCGTTCCCCAGATCATGGCGCAGTGGACGATCTTCTAGTCCGAGCCTCCTCCACCGACGGTGACGGGCCGCGCCCTCCGCTCTGGAGGCGCGGCCCTTCGCTTTCGAGGCAGGGGCGGTGGTCAGATCCGCACGAGGCTGGCGAGCCAGGCCTTCGCGCCGCCGGGGTGGATGAGGCTCTCGAAGCGTGCCGGGCGGATCCGGACGAGCGCGAAGAGCGAGCGGAACGCCGCGCGGAGATCGTACTCGGAGATCCGCCGGGGGCCCGGGCCGGGCGGCTCCTCGTCGGAGAAGCAGAGGACATGGAGCGTGGCGCCGGGAGAGAGCACCTCGGTGAGCGACTCCGCGTACGGCCGCCGCTCCTCGTCCGAGAAGACGTGGAAGAGCCCGCAGTCGATGACCGTCTCGACGCGCAGGTGGAGCCGGCGGAGGTGGAGCGCGTCGGCGACGTGAAACGCGACCGGGAGACCGCGCTCCGCCGCCTTCTCCCGCGCGCGCGCGATCGCTGCGGGCGAGCCGTCCACGCCGACCACGCGCCGCCCGAGGCTCGCGAGGTAGAGCGCGTTCTCGCCGGTGCCGCAGCCGACGTCGAGCACCGTGCCCTTCACCTCGCCTTCCTCGGCGAGCTTCACGATCTCCGGCTGCGGGCGGCCGATGTCCCAGGGCGGCGTCCCCGCCGTGTAGGCGCCCTCGAAGTCGCGGCGCGGTCCTTCCTCGGCCATGTAGTCCTCCTCGGGCGCTCCCTCGCTCGCCCCCTGGTCCGGTGGCGACCGCTGGAGTCTAGTGCTACGTTCCGCGCCCAATGTCCCGCGCGCTCTCTCTCGGCGCCGGGGCGACGCGAGCCGGGGCCGGTCATAGGTTCCCTGCGCTCGTCTGGTCGCTCCTGCACGTCCCGCTCTTCCTCGCCCTCTTCGCGACGTCGATCGCGACGGCGGTCCGCAACGCGCCTCCAGCCTACCGGCTCCCGCTCTGGCCGATCTTCCTCCCCCAGGCGGCCCTCCTGGCGCTCGCCGCGTTCGTCGTCGCGCTGCCGTTCTCCCTCCTCCCGCGCGCCTACCGATTCGCCGCGCCCGCGGTGCTGGGCGTCGCGACGACCTTCCTCGCGCTCGACAGCCGGATCTACGGGGCGGTCGGCTTCCACATGAACGGCTTCTTCGTCCGCGTCCTGTTCCAGCCGTTCGCGCTCAAGGAGACGGGCGTGTCCCCCGCGGACGTGGCGATGTTCGTGGCGGCAGGGATCGGCTTCATCGCGCTCGACGTCGCCCTGGGGGCCTGGTTCATCCGCCGCTTCGCGACGTCCCGGCGGAGCTGGACCCTCGCGCTCGCGCTCCTGCTCGCCGCTGCGGCGGAGCGGGTCTACGGCGGGGGGCTCGTCTACCTCGGTGGCCCGGCGATGTTCGCCGCCTCCGGCGTCTTGCCGCTCCAGGTGCCGGTGCGAATGAACACCCTCTACTCGCGCCTGTTCGGCAAGCGCGCCGTGGATCAGTTCACCGGGCAGGAGTCGCTCCGGCTGCCGGCCGGGATCGCGCCGGAGGAGATCCGCTTCACGCGCAGACCCGACGTGCTCTTCGTCATCGCGGAGAGCCTCCCCGCGACGCACCTCGCCCCGGACGTCATGCCGAACCTCTGGCGCCGCGCCGGGTCCGGCGCCCGCTTCACGCGCCACTACGCCGGCTCCGTCGCGACGCATTACACGCTCTTCAGCCTGCTCTACGGGCTCCAGGCGCAGAAGCTCGAGGCGACGCTCGGCGCGGGCCGGCGGCCCGTGCTCTTCCCCGCGCTGCGCGAGAACGGCTACGCGGTGAAGGTGCTCTCCGCGTCCTGCCTCGACTGGATGGACCTGCGCGAGACCGTGTTCGCCGGGGTGTCCGCCGCCGACCTCAAGAACCGCTGCGACGCCAACGGATGGGGCGAACGCGATCCCCAGCTCCTCCGCGACGCGCGCACGATGGCGTCGTCGGTCCCGCACGATCAGCCGCTCTTCATGTTCGTCTTTCTGTACGGGACGCACTTCAACTACTTCCACCCGCCCGGCCAGGAGCCGTTCAAGCCGGCGTGGGACGGCTCCGGCGGCCTGAAGGCGACCACCGCGCCGCCGGAGCTGATCCGGAACCGCGCGAAGAACGCGGCGCACGCGCTCGACGCCACGCTCGAGGAGTTCCTCGCCTGGTTCGAGCAGGCGCGGGGGCGAAAGCCCATCGTGCTCTTCACCGGCGACCACGGCGAGGAGTTCAAGGAGAAGGGGCACCTCGGCCACGGCTCCGCGGTGACGAACGAGCAGATCCACGTTCCGTTCGTGGTGCTCGGCGACGGGATCCCGCCGGGCGTGCACGACGCGCCCACGAGCCACGTGGACTTCGTCCCGACGCTCTTCTCGCTCCTCGGCGACACGCACCCGCCGTCGCTCCACTCCGACGGCGTCTCGGCGTTCGAGTCGCCCGACGATCGCTTCGTCCTCTCGGCGGTCGGCTGGGAGCCGCGCTACGCGCTGGTCGGCAAGGACCTCAAGGTCACCGTCTACGCCGGCCTCGCCGGCGCGCAGGTCACCGACCCCGAGGACCGCCCGCTCCCCGACGGCAGCGCCCGCCTCGCCGCCAACGCAGGCAAGATCCTGCGCGCGATGCGCGGCGAGGAGGTCGCCCCGGCGCACGCGGCGCGCCCCGTCCCGGCGACCGCGACGGCGGGGGAGCAGGGGCGGTAGCGCCGCACCTCACGCATGCAGCTCGACCACGTCGCGATCGGCCAGGACGTGGTGGCGATCGACCTGCTGGCCCTCGAAGCGCGCGTGGCCCCAGATCCGCGCGAACTTGAGGTGCGCGGCGACGTCGTGGTGAACGAGCTCGGCGAGCGCGTGCACGGTCGCGCCGGTGGGGAGCACGAAGGGCTTTCCGAGGTCGGGCTTCTTTCCGGGCTCCTTCGTGTAGACGCGGATCCGCTCGAGCGCGCGGAAGAGCTCGGGCCGCAGGGCGTCGAGGCCATCACCGCGCGTCGCGGAGACCGCGAAGAACGGCAGGTCCGGTCCGGTCGCCTCGCGCGCGAGCGCCGCGAACGTGCCGTCCTCGTCGAGATCCCGCCGCGTCGCGACGACGAGGACGGGCCTGCCGACGAGCAGCGGCGATGCGCCCGGCGGCACGGCACGCGCGCGCGGCCACACGTGCCCGCGGGAGAGGACCTCGAGCACCGCCGCGAACGCCGGCTCGACGTCGTCGGCCGTCGGGTCGAGCACGATCACTGCGCCGTCCGCGCCCTGCGCGAGGTTCGGCAGGTATGGCTCGGTGTGGCCCGGCGCGACGGGCGGCGTGTCGACGAGCTGCACCTGGACGTCCTCGAAGGCCATCATCCCGGGCAGCGGCGCGCGCGTGGTGAACGGGTACTCGGCGATCTCAGGGTGCGCGTGCGTGAGCGCCGCGAGGAGCGACGACTTCCCCGCGTTGGGCGGACCGAAGAGCACCCACTGACCCGCGCCCTCGCGGCGCACGTGCGCAGGGTCGGCGCGGTGGGCGGCGCTCCGCGCGGCGTGCTCGCCCTCCTCCTCGAGCTTCGCGAGCCGCTTCTTCAGGTCCGCGTGGAGCTTCTCCGTCCCCTTGTGCTTCGGGAGGAGCGCGATCATCTCGCGGAGCGCCTCGCGCTTCTCGTCGTGGCTCGCGGCCTCGCGGAAGCGGAGCTCCGCGTCCTTGTACTGGGTCGTCAGGTTCGCGGGCACGACGAGGATCGTGGTCGCGGCGGCATGGCGCGGGGACGCGGCCATCGCGGGGTGGACCCACGAGGGATGCGATGTCGTTCCGGGGCCGAGCGTGCGCCCCGCTGCCCGGCCGCACTCGCCACCGTCGACGAAGGGACCGATCGCACCGCTTCGAAAGGAAACGCCACGTGTCGCAGGACGAACGCGCGAGGCCCGCCCGCGATCGCGTTCACAGCCCGTTCTGGGCTGGCCGGCCGGGCGCCCCGTGAGCGACACTCGCGGTCAGCATGACTCGTTTCCTCGGGGTGGACGCAGGCGCCGAGACGGTGAAGGTGGTCGAGCTGGAGGACCGTCCTGGCGGCCTCGTATGGCTCCGGCGCGCCCGGCTGGAGCACCACAAGGCGCCCGGCCCTGCCGTCCGCGAGCTCGTCCGGGAGTGGGGATGGGACGGCATCGGCGGCGCCCTCGCGACGGGGCGCCTCGGCCGGCAGCTCGCGCTCGAGCGCATCCCCGGCAAGCGGGCGCGCATCGCCGGCCACCGGTTCCTGTTCGGGCCCCGCCGCGCGGTGATCGTGGACATCGGCGCGCATGGGTTCTCGGTGCTCGAGCTGGGTGACGGCGACGACGCGGGCTACCGGGAGAACCCGCGCTGCTCGCAGGGCACCGGGAACTTCCTGCGGCAGCTCGTGGAGCGCTTCGGCCTCGCCCCGGAGGAGGCGGACGTCCTCGCCGCGCCCGTGGAGCATCCGGCGCCGCTCTCCGGCCGCTGCCCCGTCATCCTGAAGACCGACATGACCCACCTTGCCAACCAGGGCGAGGACCGGGCCCGGATCCTGGCCGGCCTGTTCGACGCGATCTGCGACAACGTGCAGGTGCTGCTCCGCTCCCATCCGGGAGCGGTCCCCCCGGCGGTCCTCCTCGCCGGAGGGGTCGGGCGCTCCCGCAGGATCCGCGAGCGGTTCGGGCGTCGGCTGGCGGAGCGCGGGATGACGCTCGCCGAGGAGCGCGGCGACGACGCGCTCTTCCTGGACGCGCTCGGGTGCGCGGTGCTGGCGGCGCGGGGCTCAGCGCCACTTCCGGCGCCGGACGACCTCGTCTCGCCCCCGGCGCACGCACCCGTCGAGCTGCGCCCGCCGCTCTCCCACGCGCTGAGCCGCGTCCGTCGCCTGCCCCCGCGTCCTCCTCCGGAGGTGTCCGCGGGCGACGCGCTCCTCCTCGGCCTCGACATCGGCTCGACCGGCTCGAAGGCCGTGGCGCTCCACGCGCCGTCGGGCGCACCGATCTGGGAGAGCTACACGCGCACTGCGGGTGACCCGGTCGCGGCGGCGCAGGAGCTGGTGCGCCGCGCCGCCGCCGAGCCGGCCGGCCGCGCCATCGTGGGCGTCGGCGTCACCGGCAGCGGCCGCGAGATCGTGGGGTCGCTCCTAGCGACCTGCTACGGCGGCGAGCGCGTGCACGTCCTCAACGAGATAGCCGCCCACGCCGAGGGGGCGCGTGCCTGCGACCCGCGCGTGGACACCATCTTCGAGATCGGCGGCCAGGACGCGAAGTACATCCGCCTCGCGGCCGGCCGCGTGGTCGACGCCGCCATGAACGAGGCGTGCAGCGCGGGGACGGGCTCATTCATCGAGGAGCAGGGGCTCCGGCTCGGGAACCTGGACGTGGAGGAGCTCGCGCGGGTGGCGCTCGGCGCCGATGCCTGCGCGGCGCTCGGCCAGCACTGCGCCGTCTTCATGGCCGAGATCCTCGACGAGGCGGCGGCCGCCGGCGTGACGCGGCCGCGGCTCGTCGCCGGCCTCTACGACTCGGTGGTGCAGAACTATCTGAACCGCGTGAAGGGCAGCCGCTCGGTGGGGGAGGTGGTCTTCTGCCAGGGGATGCCCTTCAGCGCCGACGCGCTCGCGGCGGCGGTCGCCCGCCAGACCGGGGCGGAGGTGATCGTGCCGCCCAACCCCGGCACCGTGGGTGCGTGCGGCATCGCGCTCCTCGCGCGCGAGGCGCTGCCCGGGGGCGCTCCGCTGGACCTCGCGCGGTTCCTCGACGCGCGCGTCGAGCGGAAGGACACCTTCGTCTGCCGCTCGACCGCGGGCTGCGGCGGCTCGGGGAACGCGTGCCGCATCGATCGGCTCCGCACGCGGGTGCGCGGCGAGCGCCGTGCGTTCTCCTGGGGTGGAGGCTGCTCGATCCACGACCGCGGGACCCGCACGCGGAAGCTCCCCGACGGTGCGCCGGATCCCTTCCGCGAGCGGACCGAGCTGGTGGAGTCGGTGCTGCGCCCGCTCCTCGAGCCCACGGGCGCGCCCCGCGTCGCGCTCGCGGAGGCGTTCCAGCTGAAGGGGCTGTTCCCGTTCTTCGCCCGGTTCTTCCGGGCGCTCGACTTCGACCTCGTCGTGACGCGGGGCGGAGGGCGGGAGGCGCTGCGCCGCGGGACGGAGGCGGCGAACATCCAGTTCTGCGCGCCGATGCAGCAGTACCGCGGCCTCGTCGCCGCCATGGCAGCGACCCCCGCCGAGCTCCTCTTCCTGCCCATGCTCCGCGACCTGCCGCCGGTGAAGGACGAGCCCTCGCACTGGCTGTGCCCGATCGTCGCCGGGAGCGCCGACGTGGTGCGGCTCGACCTGCACGGCCTCCTCCAAGGCCGGCGGGTCCTCTCGCCGGCGATCCAGGTCGGTCCCGGCTTCCTCGACGCGCCGGTGTTCCTCGAGGCCTGCCGCGCGCTCGCCGCCGACCTCGGGATCCGAGACGAGCCCGCCTGGCGCTCCGCCCACGCCGCCGCGCGCGAGGAGCAGGCGCGCTTCGACGCCGCGCTCGTCCAGCTCGGTCGAAGCGCGCTCGATCGCTGCCGCGCGGAGGGGCTCCTGCCGGTGGTGGTCCTCGGGCGCACCTACACGATCCACGACCCGGTCCTGAGCGCCAACATCCCCGCGCTGCTCCGCGAGCAGGGCGCCGTCGCCATCCCCGTGGACTGCTACCCCGCGGACCCCGAGACCCCCCTCGTGCCGGGCGCGTTCTGGGGGTACACGCAGCGCGTCCTCCGGGCGGCGTACGAGGTGCGCCGCGCGCCCGGCATCTACAGCCTGTTCGCGAGCAACTACGGGTGCGGACCCGACAGCTTCACGCTGCACGCCTATGCGCGCCTCATGGAGGGGAAGCCCTTCGCCGTCATCGAGACGGACGGACACGCCGGCGACGCCGGGACGAAGACGCGCGTGGAGGCGTTCCTGCACTGCGTGCGCGAGGACCTCCGCTCCGCGGGGAGCGCTGCCGCGCCGGCCGCGCCGCTCCTGGCCCTCGCCTCGCAGTCCCTGCCCGAGATCGCGCGCCGGGGCTCGCGCGTGCTGGTGCCGCCCATGGGCCCGGAGGCGGAGGCGCTCGCGTCGGCGCTGCGCGGGTACGGCGTGCCGGCCGAGGTGTTGCCGACCGCGAGCCCGGAGGCGATCCGGCAGGCGCGCCGCCACACGAGCGGCAAGGAGTGCCTGCCGATGATCGTGACGCTCGGGTCGCTGCTCCAGCGCCTCGAGCGGGCGGATCCGCGCGAGGCGCTCTCGTTCTTCATGCCGGGGTCGAACGGCCCGTGCCGGTTCGGCTACTACCGGCAGCTGCACCAGATGATCCTGGAGCGGCTCGGGCACGGCGCGCGGATCGGGATCTGGTCCCCCCCGGACTCGGACTACTTCGTGGGCGTGCCGCCCGGCTTCGGCGCGATCGTCTTCGCGGGGCTCACCGCCTTCGGCCTGCTGGAGGACGCGCTCCGCGACGTGCGGCCCGTGGAGCGGGAACCGGGGGCTGCCGCGCGCGTGCACGCGGCGCACACGGCCGAGCTCTCCGCACTCCTGGAACGCGCCGCCGCGGGCGATCTGTCCGCCCGCCGCGTGCTCATCGAGGCAGCGACCGGCCGGAGCTACGGCGTCACGGCACTGCTCGGGCGCGCCGCGCGCGCCCTGCGAGCCCTCAAGGACCCGCGGCCGCACCCCACGGTGATGCTCGTGGGCGAGATCTACGTGCGCTCGGATCCGGGCTCGAACGGGCACGTCGCCGACGCGCTCGAGGCCCGCGGGATCCGCGTGCGCCTCGAGCCGGTCGCCGAGTACCTGGAGTACTCCGATCACGTCCAGGTGCGCCGCGGGCTGCGCGGCGCGCCGCAGGACCGGCTCAAGGCTTGGGTCCGCGGGCGCATCCTCGGCACCTGCAGGAACACGGTGGCGCAGGCACTGAAATGGCCCCGCCCCGCCCGCCTGGAGGAGGCGCTCGCGGCCGCCGCCCCGTACGTGCGCGAAGATCTCGAGCACGAGGCGGTGCTCGCGGTGGGGCTGCCCATCCTCCAATGGCGGCGCGGCGAGATCGACGGCGCCGTGTGCGTCGGACCGCTCGAGTGCATGCCCGACAAGGTCGCGGAGGCCCAGCTCCTCCACGCCCGCGAACGCGAGGGCCTCCTGTCGATGACGCTCTCGCTGAACGGAGACCCGGTCGACCCGGAGATCCTGGACGGGTTCGCGTACGAGGTGAAGGAGCGCTTCCGGAGCCGAGCTTGACGCGGTGTCACGCCGTTTCGGGGGGGTCTCTCGGGGCCGTGTCCGTCACCCATCCGCCGTGCCACGCTGTGGGCATGCGAGCCGGGCCGTGGCTGGGGACAGCGCTCGCGGCGCTGATCGGGGGATGCGCGGCGCGCCAGACCCCCGACGATCCGTTCGCCGGACATCCGATCCGCACGGCCTCGCCCGAGGAGCTCGCGCGAAGCATCGGCGAGGATGCCTCCGCCGTCGTGGCTCTGAAGGGAAAGCTGACCCTCGCCTTCCAGGAGACCGCCGGCGCCGGCGAGCGCACCTGCCGCGGCACGCTCGCAGCCCGCAGCCCATGGACCGGCGGCGCGGAGGCCGGGCTGTTCGTGCAGGGATACCGGTCCCTTCTCCCGACCCTGTTCACGCTCGTGAGCGACGGCGAGCGCTTCTGGCTGCACGTGCCGAGCGAGCGCATCGTGTACACCGGCTCGATCGGACATCGCTACGTCGTCCGCGGTCAGGACCTGCGCCTGGACGCGCGTGCCCTTCTCCGCGCGCTGTTCGTGGAGCCGCTGGGCCCGGCGGACGCACTGGAGGTCCGGGAGGATTCCGGAGCGTACGTCCTCTCGATCCGCCGGGACGGTCACCTGCACCGGCGGCTGTGGGTAGAGCGGCGACGGTTCGCCGTCGATCGCGAGGTGCTCTACGACGGCGACGAGCGGGAGGAGCTCGTCATCCTCCGCGAGCGCTACCGGGAGCTCGATGGGCGGCTCCAGCCCGAGCGGCTGCGGGTCGAGGACCGCGTCGCCGGCGGGTCGGTCCTCCTCGACTTCGACGCGCTGACGGTGAACCCCTCGGGCCTGGACTCGCGGGTCTTCCGGCCGCGGATCCCGGCCGGCGCGAGGGTCGAGACGGTCGACGGGACGGAGCGCGACAGGTGACCCTCGCCCTCGCCAACGTGCTCCAGAAGAAGGTCCGCAGCGCGATCTGCATCCTCGCCGTCGGGATCGGCGTGGCGCTGCTGCTCGTGGTGGTGGGGCTGACCCGGGGCTCCATCCAGGAGGTCGCGCAGCGCATCCAGAACGTCGGCGGCGACCTGATCGTCCAGCCTGCCGGGGCGACCCAGTTCCTCGCCCTGAAGAGCGGCGTGCTCCCGGAGCAGTACGCTGAGCGGCTGCGAAAGATCCCGGGCGTCGCGGCGGTGTCACCGGTCGTGGCCTGGACCACGACCTTCCGGAACGGGTTCTACGTCGTCTACGGCATCGACCCGGAGCGGTTCTCGTCCATCGGCGGCGGGCTGCGGATCGTGGATGGGCGCGCGCTGCGAGGGCCGGGCGAGGTGATCGTCGACTCCCGCCTCGCCGCCGCCGCCCGGCTCTCGGTGGGCGAGCGGATCGAGATCCTCGGCTCCCGGTTCGAGATCGTGGGCGTGTCGAAGGAGGGCGTCGGAGCGCGGATCTTCCTTTCGATGGCGGAGCTGCAGACGATGCTCCACCAGGAGAAGCGCGTGTCGCTCTTCTTCGTGCGCTGCACCTCGCCGGCGGCGGTCAAGGCGACCGCCGCCGCGATCGAGAGCGATCTCGCCGGCGTGCGCTGCCAGATCCTGGAGGGCCTCGCCGACGAGATGGCGCGCTCGATGAGCGGCCTCCGGGAGTTCATCGGCGCCATCACGGGGACGACGCTCGTCGTCAGCCTGCTCGTGGTCTCGCTGGCCATGTACATGACCATCCTGGAGAAGACCCGCGAGATCGGCATCCTGAGGTCTCTCGGCGCCTCGCGGCGGCTCATCATGGGCTCCGTCGTGCTGGAGTCGATGCTGCTCACTGGCTGTGGCGTCGTCGCCGGGTACGCGCTCACGGCCGCGGCGGTCACCGCGCTGCGTGCCTGGTACCCGCTGCTCACGGTGGAGATCACGAGGTTCTGGATCCTCCTCGGCGGCGGGGTCGGCATCGCGAGCGGTCTCCTGGGGGCGCTGTATCCGGCCTGGTTCGCGGCGCGGCAGGATCCGGTGCGGGCACTGAGCTACGAATGACCAGCCAGGGAGCGAGCGACGTGCCGCGCGGGAGCGACATCCGGGTTCGAGGCCTCGTGAAGGAGTACCGGTCCGGGAGGATCATCGTCCCCGCGCTGCGCGGGATCGATCTCGACGTCGCCTCGGGGACGTTCGCGGCCGTGATGGGCCCATCCGGCTGCGGCAAGTCCACGCTGCTGTACGTCGTGGGCGGCATGCTGCGCGCCACCGCGGGCTCGGTCCGCGTCCACGACCTCGAGGTGACGCACGCGCCGGAGCGGGAGCTCACCGCCTTCCGGCGTGGCCGCGTGGGGTTCGTGTTCCAGAGGCTGAACTTGATGGCCGCGCTGACGGTCGAGGACAACCTGAAGCTCGCGTGCCGCATCGCCGGGCGGCGGGACCGGTGCAACGAGCGCATCCGGGCCCTGCTCGAGCGGGTCGGCCTCGAGGGCAAGCGGCGCATGCGGCCGCTCGACCTTTCGCAGGGAGAGCAGCAGCGGGTCGCAATCGCACGCGCGCTCGTGAAGGAGCCGAGCCTCGTCCTCGCCGACGAGCCCACCGGCAACCTCGACTCGACGAACGCACGGAGCGTGATGGCGCTGTTCCGGCAGATCGTGACGGGCGGGGGACCGACGATCCTCATGATCACCCACGACGCGGAGTGCGCCGCGGTGGCGGACACGATCATCCACATGCGGGATGGGGCGGCCGTCGGCCGCAGCGGTGTTCACCCGCGGTCCGCCTCGGCAGCGCCGGGCGTCGAGGAGCGCCGCGCGTGAGCGCTCCGGACACCCGAGCCGCCGCCATGACGCGCGACCTCGCCTGGCGCTCGTGGGCGCTCGCGTTCACGGCCTTCCTCGCCGCGAGCGGTTCGGCGCTCTGGCTCGCCCGAACCACGCTGCGCGCCCCCGGCCTCGAGGTGCTGCTCCTGTTGCTCCTCTACCTCAGCTTCGCGTGCACGTTCCTGCCGCTGCCGACGGCGTGGATCGTGCTGTGGGCGGCGCGCGATACGGGGGTGCTGTGGGTCGCCCTCGTGGCGACGGCCGGCACCTGCATCGCGAACCTGCACGACTACCACATCATGAGCGGCCTCTGGCGCGTGGGCCGCCTTCAGCGGGCGCGCGAGAGCGCGTGGCACGCCCGCGCCGTCGCATGGTTCCGCCGGGCGCCCTTCATCTCGCTCGCGCTGGCGGCGTTCGTGCCGCTGCCCGTCGACGCGGTGCGCCTGCTGGCCATCTCCGCCGGCTACCCCCGCCCCGCCTACGTCCTCGCGACCTATGCGGGCAGGTTCCCCCGTTACCTGTTGCTCGCCGTGCTGGGGCACGAGCTCCGACCCTCGAACCTCGCCATCTTCGCGATCGCGCTCGCGATCGTGGTCGTCGGGGCAGCGAAGGCCGCCCTCGACCACCGCCGCGCGCGGCGCGCCCGCGCTCGGAGGGCGGACGATGCGGGTGCATGAGCTCCGGCGTGTGAAGGACGCGGCGCTCGTCGCGCTCGTCCTGGCGATCCCCCTCGCGACCGCCTCGGGGCGCGACGCGGAAGCGCGGTCACTCGCGGACGTGCTCGACGCCCACTGCCGGGCACGCGAGGCCACCGTGACGCTACGCGCCCGCTTCGTCCAGACGAGGGTGCTCACCGCGATCGGAGAGGAGGAGCGGTCGGCCGGCGAGCTCTACTACCGCAAGCCGGACAGGCTTCGCTGGGAGTACTCGACGCCGGACCGCTCCTGGACGGTCATCGCGGGTGACCGCGGCTGGGCGGTGTTCCCGCGCATCCGCCAGGTGCAGCGGTTCGAGGTCGGCCGGTCGCGCGCCGACGGGATCCTCTCGACCATCGGCTTCGGCGCCTGCGGCCCCGCATTCTCGGACTCGTTCGACACGACGCTCGCCGCCGGGGCACGCGGAGCTCCGGTGCTCTCGATGACGCCGCGCCGCCCCGAGCTCGCCGCGTCCTTCACCCGCATCGAGCTGACCCTCGACCCCAAGGACCATCTGCCCCGCGACATTCTGCTGCACGAGACCAGCGGTGACATGACGCGGATCGAGCTCTCGGAAGTACGAAGAGGGGTCGCGATCGAGGGGTCACTCTTTCAGTTCACCGCACCTGAGGGCTATAGCGTCGTGCCGTAGATCGGTACCCTCGTTGATGGCACCAACCGTCAAGGGGGAGAGGTCATGGCGCAGGCGCTCTCGGATCCGCTGCTCACCCAGGGTCCTTCCATCCCGATGCAGTCGCAGTGCACGGCCTGCGAGCGCGTGGTCGCGGCGGCGCTGATCTCTGGCGGTGATGGCGTCGTCCTCGAGAAGACCTGCCCCGAGCACGGGGCGATGCGCGAGGCGCTGCACGACGTGCTGTTCCGGGACGCGGCGCCCGATCGCCCCGGCTCCGCGACGCGGACCTACTCTGGCACGGCGATCCGGCCGGTGGTGCGCGCCCTCCCGAAGACGGTGGAGACCCTCTGCCCCGAGTGCGCGCGGACGGTGATCGGGAGGGTGTTCGACTGGCGGGGCGACGTGTACATGGAGAAGACCTGCCCCGACCACGGCTACGTGCGCGACCGGGTGTTCACGAACAGCGCCCTGTTCCTCAAGATGCAGCAGTGGAGCTTTCGCGAGGGCGCCGGGGTCGAGAACCCGCGCGTGCGCGACGCCCAGGCCTGTCCGGGCAGCTGCGGGCTGTGCAACATGCACCAGAGCCACACGATGCTCGGGCAGATCGACCTCACGAACCGCTGCAACCTGAGCTGCCCCATCTGCTTCGCGAACGCGAGCGCGACGGGCTACGTGTGCGAGCCGACCTACGACGAGGTCGTCCGGCTCCTCGAGCAGCTCCGCGCGTATCGCCCGGTCCCGGCGTCGGCGGTGCAGCTCTCCGGCGGCGAGCCGACCCTTCACCCGGACTTCCTCGCCATCCTCCGGAAGGCGAACGAGCTGGGCTTCAGCCACGTCCAGGCGGCGAGCAACGGCATCCGGTTCGCCGAGCCGGGGTTCGCGCAGGCGGCCGCGGAGGCGGGGCTGCACACGATTTATCTACAATTCGACGGCGTCGACGACGCGGTTCACGAGGTCACGCGCGGGCGGCCGCTGCTCGAGGTGAAGCGCCGCGCGCTCGAGCAGATCCACGCGGCCGGGATGAAGGTCTGCCTCGTGCCGACCATCGTGAAGGGGGTGAACGACGATCAGGTCGCCAAGATCCTCCGCTTCGCGGTCGAGAACATCCACGTGGTGAGCGGGATCGCCTACCAACCCGTCTCGTTCACGGGGCGGATCTCCCTCGCCGACCGCGAGGCCAAGCGCTACACGCTGGGCGACCTCGCGAACGATCTCGCCGCTGCGGGCGAGCTCGAGCCGATGAGGGACTTCTACCCGCTCGCCATCACGGCACCGCTGTCGCGCCTCATCGCGGCGCTCACCGGCGACCCCAAGATCACGGCGACCGCGCACCCGGCTTGCTCGTCGGGGGCGTACTTCGTCGTCGACCGGCACGGGCACGCCGTCCCCATCACGCGCTTCATCGACGTCGAGGGGCTGTTCGGCGACCTGGAGCGGCTTGCGTCGAAGATCGAGCGGTCGCGCTTCAGGGCGATCCACAAGCTGCGCGTCCCGATCCTCTTCGCGCGGCACTTCCGCAAGGAGCTCGCGCCGGAGGGGCTGACCGTCCGCACCTTCCTGCACGCGCTGCGCGGGATGACCGACAAGCGGGTCGGGCGCGGGCGCGCCGGCGAGCGCACCTACCGGACCCTCCTCGCGGCCGGCATGCACTTCCAGGACCGGTACAACTTCGACGTCGAGCGCGTGAAGCGCTGCGTGATCCACTACTCCACGCCGGAGGGGATGTTCCCGTTCTGCGCCTACAACTGCGGGCCAGTTCACCGTCAGTCCGTCGAGCGAAAGCACGCGATCCCGGTCGAGGAATGGCGGCGTCGCCGCGGGCTGCCGGTCCAGCCTGCGGGAGAGGGCGCGCAACCCGCGTGACGCGGAGGGGGTCACGCATGGATCAGCTCGGCGTCGCGACCGTCCTCCGCCTGTTCTTGCGCGGTAGCCTCAACTACCTGGCGAATCGCCCGCTGGTCGTCTCCTTCGAGCTCACCGGCTCGTGCAACGCCAGGTGCAAGCACTGCGACAAGGGCGGGATCCTCCGGGACGAGACGCCGCTCTCGCCGCAGCGGATCGGCGAGATCTACCGTGAGCTCCGGCCGGTCGCGGTCCAGCTGTCCGGCGGCGAGCCACTGCTCCGCCGCGACGTCGTGGAGGTGGCGCGCGCGATCAAGGAGCGCCGCGGCGCCCCCTATCTCATCCTGGTCAGCAACGGCGCGCTGATGAACGTCGACAAGTACGAGGCCCTGCGCGCCGCCGGCGTGAACCAGTTCTCGATCTCCCTCGACTTCCCGGACGAGCGTCACGACGACTTCCGGAGCGTGCCCGGCCTCTTCCACCGGCTCGAGCGGCTCGTGCCGCAGCTGACCGCGCGCGGCCACGGCGACGTGGTGCTGAACTGCGCCGTCTCGCGGCTCAACGCCGGAGACCTGACGCAGCTGTGCGAGACGGCGCGGGCGTGGGGCTCGAGCATCTCGTTCAGCGCGTACTCCGCGCTCCGGACGGGGAACACCGATTATCTCGTGTCGTCGCCGGAGGACCTGCGCAGGCTCCGGGGGCAGCTCGACGCGGTCCTCGACATCAGGCGACGAGGGGGACCCGTCCGCAACCCGGCTCCCGATCTGGACGGCATCCACCGGTTCTTCGCCGAGGGGGGCATCGGCGGCTGCCGCGCCGGATACCGCTTCCTCCTCGTGACGCCCGAGGGGTTCTTCCGCCCGTGCGCCCACAAGCCGGTGAAGGCCCGCTCGCAGCGGGAGCTCATCGAGCGCTTCGCGCGCACGAACGACTGCGGCGGCTGCTACGTCGCGATCCGCAGCTACTGCGACAAGCCCTACCTGCCGCTCCTGCGTGAGCAGGTGCTCACGCGCCTCGGACTCGCGCCGGGAGGGGGGCTCCGCTGAGCGCGTGACCCGCGCTCGCGGGAACCCGACTCCGGGAGCAGGCGCCGCATCGGAACGGACGTGCGTCAGCCGACCAGCACGGTCCCGGCGCTCCCCGGGTCGAGCACCGCGCGGGCGAGGTCGCCCTCCCCGAGCTTCCCGACGATCACGACCGACTTCGCCCCCGACTCGAGAACCGCGAACGACTCCTCGAGCTTGGGGATCATCCCGCCCGAGATCGTCCCGTCCGCCACCATCCCCTCGAACTCGGCGTGCGTGATACGCGGGATCCGCGAGGACGGATCGTTCACGTCGCGCAGCACGCCCGGGGTCGAGGTGACGAGCACGAGCGCGTCGGCGTTCAGCGCCCCGGCGAGCTGGCTCGCGACGGTGTCGCCGTTGATGTTGAGCGCCTGGCCCTGCGCGTCGCAGCCGAGGCAGGCGATCACCGGGACGTAGCGGCGCTCGAAGAGGTCGCCGAGAAGCGGCAGGTTGAAGCCGAGGACGTCTCCCACGAGCCCGAGATCCACCGGCTCGGGCCCCGCGCCCTTCATGACGCGCGGCGGGCGCCGGCGCGCCTGGACCATGTGGCCGCTCGCGCCGTGGAGCCCCACGCCCATGACGCCGTTCGCGAGCAGGCGCGCGCAGAGGTCGACGTTGAGCTGGCCGGCGACGACGTACTTCATGACCTCGAGCGTCTGCGCGTCGGTGTAGCGGCGCCCCGCCACCATCCGCGTCTCGAGGCCGAGCGTCTTCTGCAGCGCCGTCGCCTGCGGCCCGCCGCCGTGGACGATCGCCACGCGGTTGAAGCCGTCGACGAGCGTGCGCAGGTCGCGGGCGATGAGGTCGAGCTCGGGCGCATGGACGAGCTCGCCCCCCAGCTTCAGCACGATGGTCTTCATGGCGGCCACGGACCGGGGTCGGCGAGCGAGGCCTTCTCGTCGAGCCCGAGCATGAGGTTCATGTTCTGGATCGCCTGCCCCGCCCCGCCCTTCACGAGGTTGTCGGTCGCCCCGAAGCAGGTGACGGTGCGCCGCCCGGCGCGCGGCGGCCCCGCCGCGACGCCCACCTCGGCGTAGTTCGAGCCGGAGACCGCGGCGACCTCGGGGAGGCGCTTCCGCGGCACGCGCACGAACGGCTCGCCGGCGTACGTCTCGCGGAAGAGCCGATCGAGCCGCTCCGGCGTCCACTCCTCGGGCAGCTCGAGGAAGCAGGTCGCGAGGATGCCGCGCGAGAGCGGTGCCGACACCGGCACGAAGCGGAGCGCGAGGTCGCGCGCGCCGGCCTGCGCGAGCGTCTCCGCGATCTCCGGGACGTGCTGGTGCTCGAGCGGCTTGTAGGTGCGGAGGTTGCCCGCGCGGACGGGGTGGTGAGTGCCCGCCGACGGCGCGACGCCCGAGCCCGACGAGCCGGTGATCCCTTGAACGTGGACGACGCCCTCGAGGAGCCCGGCCTTCGCGAGCGGGAGGAGCGCGAGCTCGATCGTGGTCGCGAAGCAGCCCGGGGAGGCCACGAAGCGGGCGGCGCGGATCCGCTCGCGGTTCAGCTCGGGGAGGCCGTACACGAAGTCCGCGAGCCGCTCCGGGCATGGGTGCGTGTGCTTGTACCAGCGCTCGTAAGCGGCGACGTCCTTCAGCCGGAAGTCGCCGCTCATGTCCACGATCTTGAGGGCCGGCAGCGCGGCGAGCTCGGGGACCTTGGAGGCGGCGACGGTGTGCGGCAGCCCGAGGAGGACCACGTCGACGCCCCGCGCCGCCTCGGCCGGAGGGACGCCCTCGAAGACGAGGTCGGTCACGCCCTCGAGCGCGGGATCGGCGGCCCAGAGCGGCTCGCCGACGAAGTCGATCGAGGCGACGCGGACGAGCTCGACGTCGGGGTGTACGAGGAGCCGGCGGATCATCTCCGCCCCGCCGTAGCCCGAGCCGCCGATGACCGCGGCCCGGTAGCGCTTGCCCGGTGCCATGCGCCGCCCTTATACCGGGGACGCCCGCGCCCGGCCAGCCGCCGGCGCGGCCCGCCGAGGCGAGGAACGCCCGGCGCTCCCGCACCGGAGGTCTGCACATGGCCGGCCGCATCGACGACGCGCTCAGCTGGCTCGGGGGGCAGCGCGGCGCGATGGAGGCGCTCCTCGAGCGGCTCGTCGCGGTGAACTCGTTCACCGAGAACAGGGCCGGCGTGCAGGCGGTCGCGAACCTCGTCGCGGGCCAGCTCCGCACCCTCGGCCTCGCCGTCGAGCTCCGCCCGTCGGCGCGCTTCGGGCCGCACCTGCTCTTCAGCAGCGGACCGGCGAACGGCGCGCCGGTCTTCCTCCTCGGCCACACGGACACGGTCTTCGCCCCGGGGACGTTCGAGGGCTTCAGGCGCGAGGGCGGCCGCGCGGTCGGTCCGGGAGCCTTCGACATGAAGGGCGGGATCGCGGTGATGCTGTTCGGGCTCGTCGCCGCGAAGCGCGCGGGGCTCCTCGAGCGCGTGCCGGTGAAGGGCATCCTCGTCGCGGACGAGGAGGTGGGCTCGCCCGAGTCGCAGGGGATCATCCGAACGCACGCGACCGGCGCCGCCTGCGCGCTCGGCTTCGAGTCGGGCCGCCCGGGCGACCTCCTCATCACGCGCCGCAAGGGCGTCGGCTCGCTCCACGCCGAGGCGCGAGGGATCGCCGCCCACGCCGGGAACGAGCACGACAAGGGCCGGAACGCGATCTGGTCGATCGCGCGCTTCATCGATCGCGCCCAGGCGCTCACCGACTACGAGCGCGGCCGCACCGTCAACGTCGGGCTCGTCTCCGGCGGCACCACGAAGAACACGGTGCCGGCCGGGGCGCGCTGCGAGGTGGACCTGCGCTTCGAGACGGTGGAGGACGGGCGCGCGCTCGGCGAGGCCGTCGAGGCGCTCGCCGCGGACGCCGCCGTCCCGGGGACGACCCTCGCGATCTCGCGCGGCGCCTGGCGCGACCCGCTCGAGCAGACGCAGGCGTCGTCGGCGCTCGCGAAGGAGTACGGCGACTGCCAGCGCGAGAGCGGCCTCGGCCAGGGCGAGGCGCCGCTCGTGGGCGGTGGCTCCGACGCGTGCACCACCGGCGCGATCGGCATCCCCTCCATCGATGGGCTCGGTCCGCGCGGGAAGGGCTTCCACACCCCGGCCGAGGAGGTCGACCTCTCGACCCTCGTGCCGAAGGCGACGGCGTTCCTGCGCTTCCTCGCGCGTCGCGGTGCTTGACCGCCCGCGTCAGCGCGCCGGCTGAGGGGCGGCGGCGCGCACCCTTCGTCGCGGGGCGGTTCCGAACGCCTCGTCCGCCGCCTTGAGCCGCCAGCGATCGAGCTCCTCGCGGTGGCGCCGCGCGCGCGACTCGAGCGCCGTGAGATCGAACCCACGCAGGCGCACGTCGCGCCGTTGCACGCGGGCGAGCGCCGCGAAGAGTCCCCGGCGCGACTCGGTGCCCGCCATGAGCGCCTCGAGCTCCCACACGCGCGAGAGCGGCGAGTAGCGCAGGATGCGCCCGTTCGGCTTGAAACGCCCGGCCCACTCGCCCACCGCGACGGCCGCCTCCTTGAGCGCGCTCCGCGAGCCCCCGAGCGCGGCGAGGAGGTCCTTCAGCATGTCGCGCTCCTCCTCGAGGTCCGGGATGAGCCGCTCCAGCATCGCGCCGTAGGGGGTGCCGCGGTTCTCGGCGAGCGCGCGGCGGGCGAGCCGCACACCGCCGAGCGAGAGAGCGAGGTGGTCTTCGAGGTACAGGGCGATGAGGTCCACGCCTTCGAACATGCGGCCGGCCAGCGGCGCGCGCCCGGCTTTCCTGCCTCATCAGCGGGCGAGCACGGCAGCCCTGCCCCAGCAGGCGAGCACGCGCCGCCCCGCCGCGAGCGCGGCGGCGCGATCGCCCGGGGCGTGGCGCGCGAGCGTGAAGCGCGGGCCGCGCGCGGGAAGCTCGCCGAACGAGGGGTCCACCGGGATCCAGCGACCGTCTTCGCGGAGCTCGGCCCAGGCGTGCCACACGAAGCCCGCCCCATCCCACGCGACGCCGAGCGCCGTCCGCCCCTCGCGCCCCTCCTGGGCGGCGCGCGCGAGGTAGGCGGCGGTCTTCTCGCGACAGCTCTCGCCTGGCACGTCGAGCGCAGGGAGCGGCGACGCGGGCACCGGCGGCGGCGGGTCCACGGGCACGTCGCAGAAGCGCACGGCGCGGACCGGATCTGCCGGGCCCGCGACGCGCACGGGGAGGCGCGGCGGACGGGGTGGGACGTCGGCCCGCGCGTCGCGGAGGAAGCGCGCGCCCTGCTCCGGAAGCTCGACCGCGGCCGGGAAGCCGCCCGCGCCTGCCGTCACGCGCTCACGCACGCCGAGCACGGTCGCCGCGAGGACACCGCCCTCGAACGCACCGCATGCCCGCCCGGGCGCGAGCGTCTCCTCCTCGAACACCTCGAGGCAAGCTGCCTCGCCGCCCCGCGCCGCCGCGACGAGCAGCACCTCGGCGAGCGCCGCCGGGACGCGCCCCTCGGGCGCCTCCTCGCGCGCCACTGCGCCGTCCCGCATCCGGACGACCGGCCCGACGGCGCGACCGCCGCGATCGAGCTCGGTCTCGAACCGCCGCTCGCTGATCGCCCCGCCCGCCTCCTCCGGGAGCCTGAGGCGCGTCTCCCAGACGGAGCGGCACCGTGGCCCCTCGCACCGGACGGCGAGCTGGGCGACCCCGACCGCGACCCCGCCCACCTCGACGCGATAGCGCGCGGTCCCCTCGGGGAGCGCGAGGAGGGCGACGGCGAGGAGCGCGGCGGCGGCCATCACCGGTCCTCCGCAGCGCGCGCCGCCTTCCGGGCGGCGTGGCGGCGCCACAGCACGCCCGCGAGCGCGAGCAGGGCGAGGAGCGCGACGGCGACCCACGCCGCCCGAGTGTAACGCTCGAACAGATCGAGGAGCTCCTCGATGTTGTGCGCGAAGAGCGCGCCCGCGCCGAGGAGCACCGCGTTCCAGAGCGCGGCCGAGAGGCCGCCGTAGAGGAGCACGCGGCGGAGCGGGATGCCGGACGCGCCCGCGGCGAGGAAGAAGAAGGCGCGGATGCCCGGGAAGAAGCGGTTCGCGACGAGGAGTAGCGCGCCCCAGCGCCGGTAGCTCGCCTCGAAGCGCAGGAGCCGCTCCTCGGAGAGCGGCCGCCTGGTCGCGAGGCGCCGGTCGAGGCGGCGCCCGAGGGCGGCGCCGACGCGGTAGTCGACCCAGGCGCCGAGCACCGCGCCGGCGGTGACGGAGACGAACGTGGCGGGCCAGGAGAGCTCGCCCTGCACCGCGTACCAGGCGCCGAGCACGACGACGAGGTCCCCGGGAAAAGGCGGGAAGACGTACTCGATGAACGTCGCGGCGAAGAGGATGAGCGGCGCGACCGGCCCGGTCCGCGAGACGGCGTCGGCGAGCGTCTGGGCGAGCCCGGTGAGCGAGGCCACGCGCGGATGTTAGCCGAGACCGCGGCGATCCCGCGCGCCCGTGCGGCACCCGCCCCATCCCGCGCCTGCGCGACACCGGCCGGGCGTCGCGTGCTATTCCCTCGCCGTGGACCGCCGCCGCTCGCTCGCCCTCACCGCCGCGCTGGCCGGGTTCTGGCTCGCCGTCGGTTACCTGAACGTCGCGCGCGGCGCAGCGCACGCCGGCGCGGGCTACCGGTTCTGGTCGTTCCAGCACCACTGCTACTCCGACGTCATCGCGCTGCACGGCGATCGCTACCTCGGGGGCGCGCACCCGCTTCCGTACCTCGAGGACCGGATCGAGTACCCGGTCCTGCTCGGGCTCGCGCTCTTCCTGCCCTCGTTCGCGCCGGGCGGCGCGCTCGGCCACTTCACCGCCACGTACCTCTTCCTGGCCGGGTGCCTGCTCCTCGCGCTGCTCGCGCTGGAGCGCCTCCCAGACGCCCGGCCGTTCTGGCTCGGCGCGACGCCGGCGCTCGTCTACTACGCGGGGCTGAACTGGGACCTCCTCCCCATCGCGCTCCTCGCCCTCGCGATCCTCGCCGGATCGGTCGCGCGCCACGGGACGAGCGGCGCGCTCGCCGCGCTCGGCGTCTCGGCGAAGCTCT
>DATIDF010000282.1:0-9505 GCA_035456445.1 Anaeromyxobacter sp. | reverse complement strand
CGCGCAGGCTCACGGGCCCCGCCGAGCAGGGGTGGGGCCCCGGCGCCGGCGGTGAGCCGGCGACGGGGCGGGGGCGCAGCCCCCGTTGAATCAGATCAGCCCGTGGGCCACCATCGCCTTCGCGACCTTGATGAAGCCCGCGATGTTCGCGCCGACGACGTAGTTGCCCTTGGCGCCGAACTCCTCCGCGGTCTCGAAGCAGACCTGGTGGATGTTCTTCATGATGTTCGCGAGCCGCTTCTCCGTGTACTCGAAGGTCCAGGAGTCGCGGGAGGCGTTCTGCTGCATCTCGAGCGCGGAGGTGGCGACGCCGCCCGCGTTCGCCGCCTTGCCGGGGCCGTAGGCGATCCCGGCCTGCAGGAAGACCTGGATGCCCTCGGGCGTGGTGGGCATGTTCGCGCCCTCGCCGACGGCGATGCAGCCGTTCTTCACGAGCTGCGCCGCGTCCTTGCCGTTGATCTCGTTCTGGGTCGCCGAGGGCATCGCCACCTGGCAGGGGATCTCCCAGATGTTGCCGCCCTCGACGTAGCGCGCGTGCTTGCGGTACTCGACGTAGTCCTTGATGCGCCGGCGCTCGCGCTCCTTGAGCTGCTTCACGAGCTCGAGGTCGATGCCCTTCTCGTCGAGGATGTAGCCGTTCGAGTCGGAGCAGGCGACGGTCTTGCCGCCGAGCTGGTCGATCTTCTCGATGGTGTAGATCGCGACGTTGCCGGAGCCGGACACGACGCAGCGCTTGCCGTCGAACGAGTCCTTGCGGACCTTCAGCATCTCCTCGACGAAGAACGTGGCGCCGTAGCCCGTCGCCTCGGTGCGCACGAGCGAGCCGCCGTAGTCGAGCCCCTTGCCGGTGAGGACGCCCGCCTCGTACTTCGAGGTGAGCCGCTTGTACTGACCGTACAGGTAGCCGATCTCGCGGCCGCCCACGCCGATGTCGCCCGCAGGCACGTCCGTGTGCTCCCCGATGTAGCGCCACAGCTCCGTCATGAAGCTCTGGCAGAAGCGCATGATCTCGTCGTCCGACTTGCCCTTCGGGTCGAAGTCGGAGCCGCCCTTGCCGCCGCCGATGGGCAGACCGGTGAGCGCGTTCTTGAAGATCTGCTCGAACCCCAGGAACTTGATGATCCCGAGGTAGACCGACGGGTGGAAGCGGAGCCCGCCCTTGTACGGGCCGAGCGCGCTGTTGTACTGGACGCGGAACCCGCGGTTTACGTGAACCTCGCCGCGGTCGTCCTGCCACGGCACCCGGAAGATGATCTGCCGCTCCGGCTCGATGATCCGCTCGATGATCTTGCGCTCGCGAAACTCGGGGTACTTCGCCAGGACCGGTCCGACCGACTCGAGCACCTCGCGTGCGGCCTGGTGGAACTCGATTTCGCCGGGGTTGCGACGCAGCACGTCCTGGTAGATCTGCTCCAGCCTCTCGTCCTTCATGGTCATCTGACTGCTCCTTGCGGGTTTGGGCGCGATCCCTCTGCCCGAAAGTCCGGCAGCATGCCCGAACGGCGGGCAGCGCTGCCACGGACGCAGAGTACGGGTCGACGGAAAGTCCGGGCGCAGGCGATGCGCGCCCGTCGGCGCTGCGGTCGGCCCCGCGGCAGGCCTGCCGAAGTCGCGTGAGATCGAACGCTTAGAAGTGCACGGCCGCCGCCCGCGCCGCCTGCGCGCGGAACCGCTCGCGCCAGTCCGGCCCGGAGATCCGCTCGGCGAGCGCGATGGCGAGGTGCTTCGCCTCGATCCCGAGCGGCGCGTTCCGCCCGAGGCCCTGCACGCAGGACGGGCAGTTCGTGAGCATCACCGCGCCGGACCTGCCGTCCAGCGCCTCGGCGATCGCCTCGCGCTTGCGGTGGAGCATGGCGTCGGTGATGTCCGGCCGCGAGAGCGCGAGGGTGCCCGCCTCCGAGCAGCAGTGCGGCACGGCCTCGACCTTGCCGAACCCGCCGATCTTCGCGAGCACCGTGCGCCACTCGCCCTCGAGCGAGTCGTGGCAGGGAGGGTGGTACAGGAGCTCCGGCTGCGGACCGGCCTGGGCCGGCGGAGCGGGGAGCGAGAGGCCGCGCTCGGCCGCGTAGCGCGCGACGTCGACGACGCGGCCGCCAAAGAGCTTCTGCGCCTCCATCTGCTCGAGACCCTCGCGGCAGGTGCCGCAGGTGACCACGCAGGCGTCGAAGGTGAGGTGGCTGAACATCTCGCGGATCTGGCTGAACAGGATGGTGTCGCGGAGCACGGTCCGGGAGTGCTGCTCCACCTTCGCGTTCGCGTGCGCCGGGAAGCCACAGCACAGGAACGGCGGCGGGACCACGACGCGCGCGCCAACCGAGACGAGCACGTGCAGCGCCGCCATCGACACGTGCGACTGGAGCCGCTCCGAGCCGCAGCCGGGGAAGTAGAAGACGGACCGCTGCGCGGCGTCGCCCTCGGGCTCGAGCACGAGCACCTGGTCCTGCTCGCACGGGGGGAGCACGTCTCGCAGCGTCTCGGCCGGCACCGGCGGAACCGGCGAGCGGAGCACCTGCAGCGCATAGGGGGCGCGGCGGGCGTCGGCCGGCTGGAGCGGCGCCACGATCGCGCAGGCCGCGCGCTGTACCGCGCCGCCGAGCCGCACGAGGCCGGTGTGGAACGCGGCGTTCGCCGCCGGCGAGCGGCTGTCGAGGTAGGCGAGCGTCGCGCGCGTCGCGGCGCTGGTCTGCTTGTAGCCGTAGCTCGCGAGGATCTCGCGCTCGAGCACCGACACCTCGCCCGTGTCGATGTCGACCGGGCAGGGCTTCGCGCACTTGTGGCAGATGGTGCAGTGGTCCGCCACCTCCTCGAGCCAGCGCAGGAGCTCGAACTTCGTCGAGCGCTCGCGCTGCGCGTCGTACAGCAACGCCTCGATGAGCGCGCCGATGGCGAGGTTCTTGTTGCGGGGGTGGAAGAACATCCCCCGCGCCGGGTGGTAGACGCAGCAGTCCGCCTTGCACTTCCCGCAGCGCACGCAGTGGGCGATCGCCTTCGCGAGCGCCTCGAGCTGACCGTGCTGGAGGATGCGCGCCTCGAGCTCGAGGAGGTTGAACGACGGCGTGAATACCTGATCCAGGACGGCGAGGTCCTCGAGCTTGCCGGGGTTCATGAGCCCGCCCGGATCGACCTCGGCGCGGTGGAGGGCGAGCTCCTTGACGCGCTCGGGCTCGAGATACTTGAGCTTCGTCACGCCGATGCCGTGCTCGCCGGAGACGACGCCGCCGAGCGCGATCACCTTGGCCATGACGACGTCGATGACCTCCTCGGTCCGGCGGAGCATGGGCCGGTCGTTGGAGAGGACCGGCACGTTCACGTGCACGTTGCCGTCGCCGGCGTGCATGTGCGTCGCGAGCACGACGAGCCGGTCGCGCACCTGGCGGTGCGCCCGGTCGAGCGCGGCGACGAGCCCGGCGTAGCCGCGGACGAGCTGGCCGAGATCGCGCCGGAGCGCCTCGATCACCTCGAGCGACCGGAGCGCCTTCGCGTCCGTGCCGGAGAGGGCGGCCCGCGCAGAGGCGCAGCGGGCGAGCGCCGCCGGGATCTTGCGGGCGAGCCACTCCGGATCGTCCTTGGGCGGCGGCGCGCGGCGCAGGACCTCCTCCGCCCGGTCGACGAACCGGCCCTGCGCGTACCGCTCCTCCTCGACGTTCGTCGCCTCGACGAACCGCGCGAACTCGGCGAGCGCCTCGAGCGGGAGGACGACGTCCTCGTTCATCTTGAACGCGTTCGTCCGCCGCGCGATCGCGCCGAGCTTCTTGCGGTCCGCCCAGAAGCGCTTCGCCTCCGCCGGGTCGCGCGCCTCGAACAGCTCGGTGTTCGGGTGCTCGTCGAGGATGCGGCGGATCCGGTCCACCCCGCGCGCGGCCTCGTCGGTCGAGTGACCGACCACGTCCACGAGCAGCACCGCCTTGGGCGTCTCGGGGCGCGGCGCCTTCACCTTGTAGTCGATGGCGCGGACGTACTCGTCGTCGAAGTGCTCGAGCGCGGAGAGCGCCTCCTTGCCGCCGTCGGGGAACGGGAAGGCGCGGGCGAGCTGGAGGATGACGCGCGACGCCTCGTCGAAGTCCGGCCCGAAGAACTCGAGGCAGAGCGTCCGCTTGGCCTCGTACTCGGGATAGAGGACGAACTCGGCGGAGGTGATGACGCCGTCCGTCCCCTCCTTCTGCAGGCCGGGGACGCCGCCCAGCGCCTTGTTCGTGATGTCCTTCCAGAGCCCCTTCTTGCGGATGTCCGCGCCGGTGAGCGCGATCCGCTTCACGAGCGCATCGTCCTCGTCGACCACGTCGAACGTGACCGGGTCCTCCGGCAGGATCTTGCGGAGGAGGTGGTCGACGCGGCGCACCGTCCACTGGCGGCCGGACGGCATCGCGATCCGCCACGACACCAGGTTGTCGATGCAGGTGCCCCACAGGACGCAGTCCTTGCCGCCCGCGTTCTCGGCGATGTTCCCGCCGATGGTGCACGCCCAGGCGCTCGTCGGGTCCGTCGCGAACACGAGGCCGCGCTCGGCGGCGTGCTCCATTGCACGCTCGGTGATGACGCCCGCCTCGAGCTCGACGATCTTCGCGGCCACCTCGCGCCCGTCGGAGAGCCGGAACTTCTTCTCCGACAGGCCCCGGATCCGGTTGAGCTTCTCGGTGTTCACGACCACGCAGCCCGGGCGGAGCGGGACGGCGCCCCCCGTGAGCCCGGTGCCGGCGCCGCGCGGGATGGCCTTGAGGCCGAGCCGGGCGATCGCGGCGAGCAGCGGCGCGACCTGCCGTTCGTCGTCGGGCATCACGACCGCGATCGGGAGATGGAGGCGCCAGTCGGTCGCGTCGGTGGCGTGCGACACGAGCGTGAAGGGATCGAAGAGGACGTTGTCCTTGCCGGCCACCGCGCCGAGCTCGCGCGCCATGCGGCGCCGCAGCTCCGGCGCGCCCTCGACGTCGGCGCGGAACGCGGCGAGCAGCCCCCTCGAGGCGGCGAGCACCTCGGTGACGCGCGGCTCGCCGTTCGCGTTCCGCTCGACGATGGCGAGGTCCTTCCCGATGTTCCGGAAGAACTTCCGGCGGCGCGCGGCCGAGTCCACGAGCTCCTGGAAGAGGAACGCGTTCCGGCGATGGATGAGCAGCTCGCCGAAGAAGCGCATGAGCAGGCGCGCGCTGCGCCCGGTGACGCGCAGGGTGCGGAGCTCCTCCAGCTTCCCCCACAGCTCGGGGCCGAGGAGCTGCGAGATCGCCTGCCGATCGTCGGCAGACGTGTAGTTGAAGGGGATCTCCCGGGCGGCGGGAGCGGGATCGAGGGCGGGATCTGGGATGGGGTGCTGCATGGCGGGAAAGCACGGAAACGTAGCAGGTTTCCCGCCGCCCGTCGCGCCGTCCCGTATCCTCGGGCTGGCGTGACGACCCGCGTTCGGGGGATCCTCGCTCACCCTACCGGCTCGCCGTGCGAGCGAACGAGAGGACCTCCGCGATGACCCTCCAGTGGACGAGCGCCCTCTCCGTCGGCGTGACCGAGATCGACGGGGAGCACCAGGAGCTGTTCCGTCGCGCCGGCCGGCTCCTCGACGCGCTCGAGGCTGGCAAGCGCGCCGAGGTCGTGGAGCTCGTCGAGTTCCTCCACGGCTACGCCGTCCGGCACTTCGGCCGCGAGGAGACGTGGATGCGCGAGACCCTCTACCCCGGGTACGTGCGCCACAAGCTCGAGCACGATCGCTTCGTCGCGGATCTCCGCGTGCTCGCGCGCGATCTCGACGTGAGCGGGCAACGGGCCATCGCGCCGTTCCAGCTCGGCCGCTGGCTCGCGCAGTGGCTCAAGGATCACGTGAGCGGCACCGACAAGGAGCTCGGCCGCTACCTCGCTAAGCGAAGCGCGTAGCGACCGGCTCGGCGCCTCCGCTGCGGGCGTTCCCGCTTCGCAGGGGGAGGCGTGCGGGGCGCGGGGCGCGGTCGTCGCGCATCACGCGGTCGCGGCTCGGCACTTCCCGGTAGGGATCTCGTCGCGCCCGCGGTGGGGCTCGTTGCGGCTCACCCGGAGTCCGAGCGGTGCCCGCTCTCCGAGCGGCTCCCTAAGTTGATGGCCGGCAGCCCGCTGGGGCCGCCGATGGGGGCACACATGAAGGCTCTGATCGCGATCGTGCTCGCCGCGTCGATCGGCGGGTGCTCGTCCGTGAAGATGGTGCAACGCGAAGGGTGCTGGGTCCGCCGCACGGAGAAGTTCCCGGGGCAGCTGCGCGAGGAGCTAGGGCCGTGCACCCGGACCGCGTCGCCCTGGTCGGAGGATCGCCAGACGCGGCTCGTGCAGGAGTGCGTCGCCCGCGAGGACTACCGCTGGCAGATGCGGGCGCTCGCGGCCTGGAACCGAGGCGAGGCGATGCCCGAGGGCGAGGCGAACGTGCTCGCGTCGTGCGCGAGCGACGCGGCGCAGGTGAGCTTCGCCGAGAACGACGCGCTGAAGAATCGGCTCGACGCCGCGAACGAGCGGCTCTCCGGCACGAAGGAGCGGCTCACCGACGTCGCCGCCGATCGGGACGCGCTGCGGAAGCGCTCCGAGCTCGAGCGCGACCGCATGTACGCGAGCCACCAGAAGCTCGCCGAGGCACTCGCGGAGGCCGCGAAGAAGTCGTCGGCCCCGGCCGTCGCGACCGCGACTGCGTCGAGCGACGGGCGTGCGCGGATGGACGCGAAGGAGCGCCGCGAGAGCGCGGCCCCCCAGACCGCGCCGGTCGCGCTCGTGAACGCCCCGTGGATGGCGGCTGCCGCGCAGCCCGCCGCGGCCCCGCGTCCGCGCGCGTCGCAGAAGCCCGTCGTCGCCGCGAAGGCGCCGGAGTGCGTCCCGCCCGCAGGGGCTGCGCCCGCCGTCGCGCCGGAGACCGCCGTCGTGGACGGGACCGCCGTCGCCGCGCCTGCCCCAGGACAGGAGGTGAAGGCCGCGGAGGAGAAGCCGGCGATCGGGCCGGTGCCGGAGAAGGCGAAGTCCGCGGCGAAGTGAGGGCGGGGAGGGCCCCCGGGTCATCGGTCGGGGGCTCGATGCTCCTTCGGCCGCAGCAGCAACGCGATCTCGATCTCGAGCTCGTCCTTCACGCCGACCGTTCCTCCGAACCCGCTGAACGGCTCGATCCCGAACTTGGACTGCTTCACGCGTGCGCGCCCGCGGACGCGCCACGCGTCCGAGTCTCGCTCCGCCTCGAATACGACATCCGTGGGGACGGCCCGCCCGCGCAGCGTGAGGGTGCCTTGGAGCGTTCCTCGAACGTGCTCGCGCCGGTCGCCAGGCCCGCTGTCGAGCGCCACGTGCTGCGACCGGAACTCGATCTGCGGGTGGTTCGCGGCGTCGAGCACCTCCGGGCCGGCGGCCTGGGCGTCGACCTTGCGGCGGTCGCTCTCGGAGAGACGAGGCTGTCGGTCGTGCAGTGAGCTGGCCGAGAGGACGATCTCGACGGACGTGGACGCCGGGTCGCCGTCGGGAATGTCAGCGGTCGCTCGCCATTGCCTCACCTCGAACTCGTGATCGTGCGCGAACGCGGAGAAGACGCCCTTCTTGTAGACGTGCACGACGATCTGGCTGCCCGCGGGAAGCGCCTCCCAGCCGGCGGCTCGAGCAGCCGGCGCGGCCATGGCCACCGCGAGAGCGACGATGAGGTATCGCAAGGGTTCCTCCTGTGTCGCGGCCCGCTGGTCCTCCAGGCTCTGATGCTGGAGGCGGCACGACGTTGCACCTCCTCGAGGGTCGGCCCGCGCGTACAGCCAGGCAGGCTCACGACGCTCCTGACCCGTCGGGAGAGGTCGCGGCCGGCTCCCATTTCACGATAGAGCGGTACGCAGCCAGTCCAATGGAGGGAGAGCATGTCCGGCGCGCTCATGGTCTCCGCGATGGTGTTCGCGGCGGCGGCAAGCACGTTCGAGGAGCGCGCACCCGGTCAGCGCGCCGCCGAGACTCTCCAGCTGGAGCTGGCCGCGCCGGCGGCGGCCTGGACGTCCGGGCACGCCGCGCTGGACGGCGCGCGGCTCCAGCTCTCCGATGATCGAGCGCAGGGAGGCAGTGGCGAGGCGGAGCCGCCACCCCGGGCGGATCGGGTGGGGAGCCTTCGCCGCTGGGAGCGGGCGCTCAAGTGGAGCACTGCGGGTGCGCTCGTCGCGACGACCACGCTCGGAACGATTGCCGCCATCAACCAGCCGACGGCCTTCGGAGACGGCCAGTGCCAGACCGGCCATGCCGTCCTCGGCACCTACGGCTGCGATCGCGGGCTCTCGACGCTGCACGGCACGAGCGGTGTCCTGTCGGCCACCCTCTACACCGCGAACGGGGTCCTCGCGCTCGCGATCCCGGGGCCGGTCGGAAACGTCAGCAAGTCAGAGCGCCCCTGGCATCGCGCGCTCACCTACGTGCATCTCGGCGGAATGATCCTGCAGCCGCTCCTCGGCCTCGTCTCGGCGTATCCGCAGATGATCGGCGTGCGTGACACCTCTCCCCTCGACCCGTTCCCGAGGAACCTGCGCACCGCGCACGTCTGCCTGGGCTACGTCACGGTCGCTGCGTTCATCGCCACGCTCGCGCTCGAGCAATGAGCACGGCCCGCTCCCGACGAGCCGGTTCACACAGCGTGACGCGTCGCATCGAATCGACTTATGGCCAATCAGTTCTTGTGACTACGCGCCTCGAGTGTCGCCGCGCAGACTCGAAGCATGTACGAACTATTCGCATTCCTCATCGCAGTCCCGTTGCTCGTGTTTGGAACGATCTCGTCGCTCATCGTCGGGGGGCTCTTGGTCGCGTCGACGCTCAGATGAACGTCACGCGCCCCGCGGAGGCTCCCCGCTCATCCGCAGGAGCCGCCGCGGCGGCGCGACCGGCGGCGTCGGCATGATCCGAATGCCTCAGGCGAACCGACGGCGGCGGTTTCGCACGTCCTCCGCATTCCCTTTGCACCACGGGAGGGCGGCCGATACGAACCGATGACATGAAGACCATCGGATTCATCGGGGCAGGGCACATCGGAAGTCAGCTCGCGCGCCTCTCCGTGGCCAGCGGCTACGACGTCGTGGTGAGCAACTCGCGCGGACCCGAGACGCTGTCGGGGCTGGTGCAGGAGCTCGGACCGCGCGCGTGCGCGGGAACGGCTCTCGAGGCGGCGCGCGCAGGAGACATCGTCGTGGTCTCCATCCCGCTCAAGAACTATCGCGCGGTCCCGGTCGAGCCGCTGGCCGGCAAGGTCGTGATCGACACCAACAACTATTACCCACAGCGCGACGGTCACATCCACGAGCTCGACGACGAGTCGACCACCACGGCAGAGCTCCTGCAGGCGCACCTTCCCACCTCGAGAGTCGTCAAGGCCTTCAACCACATCTACGCGGCCGAGCTCACCACCCACGGCCAGCCCCCGGGCGCCAAGAACCGCCGAGCCCTCGTCATCGCCGGCGACGACGCGGAGGCGAAGAAGACGGTCGCCCACCTCATCGACGAGTTCGGTTTCGACACGGTCGACGCCGGCCCGCTCGCCGAAGGGTGGCGGATCCAGCGCGAC
>DATIDF010000281.1:0-7093 GCA_035456445.1 Anaeromyxobacter sp. | reverse complement strand
GTCCAAGGCGGCCGAGGGCCTGCACCTCGGTGCGCGGTGAGGCGCTCGTGTGCTGGGACGCGACGGTGCGCTCAAGCGCGAGGAACGTCTTCGCCACCCGGCGCGGGGCGCTGCTCTCCAGGTAGCCGGTGACCGGTTCGCCCGACGAGACGAAGCGAGCCGATACCCGCGTGTGACGACGGCCGTGCATCATGTGGCTGCGGCGTTCCGCCGCGCCTAACACTCCGGCGCCAGGGAGGCGAGCCATGGAACACCAGCAGCCCGGCGCTTCGGCACCCGAGCCGGCCGCTCCGGACGCGAATGCGGTGGATGCGTTCGGGAACCGGCTCATCGGCATGCTCGACGAGGCCGGGACGGCGCTCATGACCTCGATCGGCCACCGGACGGGGCTCTTCGACGCGATGGCGCGCCTGCCGCCCGCGACGAGCGAGGAGCTCGCGCGCGAGGCGGGGCTGGACGAGCGGTACGTGCGCGAGTGGCTCGGCGCGATGACGACGGCGCGGATGGTCGAGTACGAGCCGCGAGGCGGACGGTACCGCCTGCCCGCCGCGCACGCGGCGCTCCTCACGCGCGCCGCCACGCCCAACAACGTCGCGGTCTACGCGCAGTACGTCGCGCTGCTCGGGTCCGTCGAGGACAGGATCGTCGAGTGCTTCCGCAGGGGGAGCGGCGTCCCGTACTCCGCGTTCGACCGTTTCCACGAGGTGATGGCGGAGGACAGCGGGCAGAGCGTCGTGGGCGCGCTCGAAGCGATCGTCGCCCTCGTGCCCGGGCTCGAGGAGGACCTGCGGAGCGGGATCTCCGTCCTCGACGTGGGCTGCGGCTCTGGGCGGGCGCTCGTCGCGCTCGCGCGCGCGTACCCGCGGAGCCGGTTCACGGGGCACGACTTCTCCGAGGAGGCGATCCGCGCTGCGCGCGCGGCCGCCGCCGAGCACGGGCTCACCAACGTCGCGTTCGAGGTGCGGGACGCCGCCGGGCCGGTCGGCGACGAGCGGTACGAGCTTGTCACCGCGTTCGACGCGATCCACGACCAAGCCGATCCCGCCGCCGCGCTCCGCGCGATCCGGCGGCGCCTCGCGCCGGACGGGATCTTCCTGATGCAGGATATCCGCGCGTCGAGCGCCCTCGAGCGGAACCTCGATCACCCGCTCGCGCCGTTCCTCTATACCGTGTCGGTCATGCACTGCATGACCGTCTCGCTCGCGCAGGGCGGGGCCGGGCTCGGGACGATGTGGGGCGAGGAGCGCGCGCGGGCGATGCTCGCGGACGCGGGGTTCGGCGAGGTGTCGGTCCACACGCTGCCGCACGATATCCAGAACTGTTTCTACTTGGTGCACGCGGCTGGGTGACGGACGCGCCGCGCGGCGCGGTCCTCAGAGCCACGAGGCGAGGGCGACATGTCCGACCAGGTCCGGGGAGGCGTGGGGGAGACGGTCGCATCCTCCCGACGCGGGGCCGAGAGGCTCGAGCGCAACGCCCGTCCCCGCTGCGTCGGAGGGCTTTGAGCGCTCGCTATGAGCGCTTCTCATGCCCAGCGTCGGCGGAGCCCTGCGATCCCTCGCCGCGCCCTCGCGACCGCGACAGCACCCCGCGTGCAGCCTCGGGCTGGCGACGCGGTAGCACCACGGTGAACGTGCTCCCCGCGCCGGGCATGGACGAGAGCTCCACCCGCGCGCTGATCGCCGCCGCGAGGTCCCTCACCACGGCGAGCCCGAGGCCGAGGCCGGGAACGAACTGCTCGGCGGCACGCGCACCCCGCTCGAACGGCTCGAACACGCGCGCCTGATCCTCCGCGGAGATGCCCGGCCCGGAGTCGGCGACGTCCACGCGGAGCTCCTCGCCGCGGCTCTCGATCGTGATCTCCACGACGCCCGCCGGGGTGAACTTGACCGCGTTCCCGACGAGGTTCGAGAGGATGAGGCGGAGGAAGCGCGGTTCGGTCTGCACCCACGGCACGTGCCCGCGGGCTCGCAGGCGCAGCGCGAGCCCCTTGTCCTCCGCCTGCGGCCGGAGCTGCTCGACCACCTTCCCGACCAGCGCCGCGAGATCGACGTCCTCGACCTCCACCGCGAGCCGGCCGCTCGCGATCTGCGCCTGGTGCAGGAGCGCCTCGACCAGCCCGGTGAGCCGCGTCGCGGCGAGGCTGCCGCGGCGCAGGATCTGCCGCTGGTGCTCGGGAAGCGGGTGTTCGGCGTCCCGGCTCAGCCGCTGGAGGTGCAAGTTCAGCGTCGTGAGCGGGGTCCGCAGCTCGTGCGACACGAGCCGGAGGAAGTGGGTCTTCACCGCGCTCGCCCGCTCCGCCTCCTCCTTCGCGAGGCTCGTCACCTCGAGCGCCATCTCGAGCTCGCGCTTGCGCGCCGCGACCTCCCCGGCGAGCGCGACGACGTCGTGCGTCTGCGTGGTGAGCTCGCGCTGCAGGACCTCGCGCGCGCGCTTCACGGAGACGAGGTTCGCGATCCGCGCGCGCACCTCCTCGGTGACGAACGGCTTCATGAGGTAGTCCTGCGCGCCGTCGCGCAACAGCTTGGCGCGGAGCGCGTCGTCCGACCGAGCGGTCAGCACCAGCACCGGGACCCCGTCGAGCTCGGGGTGCCGGCGGATGGCGCGGACGAGCTCCTCGCCGGTCATGCGCGGCATCATGACGTCGGTGAGGATGGCGTCCGGCGGCCGGGCGAGCGCCGCGGCGAGCCCGGCCTCCCCGTCAGGCGCGGAGGAGACCTCGAACTCGCCGGAGAGAACGTCGCCGATGAAGCGGCTCATCTCCGGGTTGTCCTCCACGACGAGCACGCGCGGCAGTCCGGATTCACCGACCGCTGAGTGGTCGGGGGCCGGGTGCGCGCGGAGCTCCTCGACGACCCCGGCCGCGTACTCGTCCTGCCCGGCCGGCCCCGGCGGCGCCGGCACGTCGGCGGCGGGGCGCGGCGGGAGGTGGATCGTGAACAGCGCGCCGCCCTCCGGCGCCTCGCCGACCTCGATCCGCCCGCCGTGCAGCTCCACGAACTCCTTCGCGATCGCAAGCCCGAGCCCCGTGCCACCGACCCGCCGCGCCGTGTCGTCGTCGCCGCGGGTGAAGCGGGCGAACACCGCCTCTCGCTCCGCCAAGCCGACCCCCGGGCCGCTGTCCGCCACCTCGATCGCGAAGCCCGCGCCGTGGGCCGCCTCCTCGGACTCCTCGGCGCGGAGCGAGCAGCGGATCCGTCCCGCCACCGGCGTGAACTTGAACGCGTTCGAGAGCAGGTTGAAGAGGACGCGCTGCAGCTTCTCCGGATCGACTCGCGCGAGGAGCGTCGCCGGCGCCTCGACGGTGTAAGAGAGCTCGCGCTCGCCCGCGAGGGCGTCGAAGTGAGCGCCGACGAACCGGACGAGCTGCGCGACGTCGATCTCCGAGAGCGCGAGCGCCATCTTGCCGGCCTCTAGCTTCGACACGTCGAGCAGGTCGTTCACGTGCTTCGCGAGCGTCCGCGCGTTGCGGGCGATGACGTCCACGTCGCGCCGGGCCTCCGCCGGGAGATCCGCGGCGAGGAGCTCGTCGGCGGGACCGACGATGAGCGCGAGCGGCGTCCGGAGCTCGTGGCTCACGTTCGCGAAGAACTGCGTCTTCAGGCGCTCGAGCTCCTTCGACTTCTCGTACGCCGCGCCCAGCTCCTCGAGCAGGTGCGCCCGCTCCTCCTCGGTGCGCTTGCGCTCGGCGATGTCCCGGATCGCGGTGATGGCGAGCACCCCGTCCTCGGTCTGGAGCGGCGAGAGGCTGATCTCCGCCGGAAACTCGGTCCCGTCCTTTCGCAGGCCGTAGAGATCGAGATGGCCCGCCCCCATCGGACGAGGGCGCGGCTCGGCGAAGTACGCGGTGCGGTGCGAGGGGTGGGCCGCCCGGAAGCGCTTCGGGATGAGCGCCTCCACGCGCTGCCCGAGCAGCTCCTCCCGCGAGTAGCCGAAGAGCTTCTCCGCCTGGGCGTTCACGAGGAGCACCTTGCCGCGACCGTCCGTGATCACCATCGCGTCCGGCGCCGCCTCGAGGAGCCCCTTCATGTACGACTCGCCCTTCCGGCGCGCGGTGACATCGCGGATTGCGGTGATCGCGAACATCCCGTCCTCGGTCTCGAGGGGCGAGAGGCTGATCTCGGCCGGGAACTCCGTCCCGTCCTTGCGGAGCCCGAAGAGCTCAAGCCCCCCCACCCCGCCCATCGGCCGCGTGCGCGGATCGAGGAAGTAGCGGTTGCGGTGGTGCGGATGCGCCGCCCGGAAGCGCTCGGGCATGAGCATCTCGATGGGCGCGCCGAGGAGCTCCTCGCTCCCGTAGCCGAACAGCTTCTCCGCCTCGACGTTGACGACGACCATCCGACCGACGCGATCGGTGATCACCATCGCGTCCGGCGCGGCGTCCAGCACGGCCTTGAAGCGCGAGGCGACGGTGCTCGTGGGTTCGGTCATCTTCGTTCTCGGAGGAGAGTCGCGAGGTGTTCGCGTGAGGTGCTGTGCCCCTCGCGCGGGCGATGCCATGACCTATGGGGGGGCAAATTGTGATTCGCGGAGCGTCGGGCGACCGCCCGTCACGCGGGGGGCATCGCGGCCGGGGACGGACGGACCCACGACAGCGCTGCGCGGAGACGACGCGGTTAGCTCGTGGCTCGTCCTGCCGAGAGCAAGGATCTCCGGGGCGCCGAGCTACCTCGCCGGCATCACCGTCGCCCAGCTCGGATCGTCCGAGACCATGCGCTCGAGCCAGTCGGAGAGCGAGATGCCGCCCTCCTCGTGCGACGCCACGTAGGAGGCCGCGCCGGAGGGGGTCGCAGGTGTGAGCAGCATGTGCGCGTCGAGCAGGCCGCCGTCCGAGTCGTAGAACACGCGCGCGTTGTCGGTGGGAGCGAACACGAGCGCCTCGAGCTCGCGCAGCGCCGCCTCGAAGGCGCCCGGCGTCGTCGAGAACGTGAACGCGGTCATCACCGGATCCCGCGCGTGCGAGAGGAACGCGATGCGGTCGCGCGGGTGCAGGTCGGCGAGCTCCCGGAACGCGGCCGACAGGTCGGAGCGGCAGTCGAGGCAGATGGGATCGAGCGCCTCGGCGAGCCGCCAGGAGTTGTAGAACGCGTCGCGGAGCCACCCCGGCACGTCGTCTTTCACGAGCGCCGGCCCGGAGTCGTCCACGAGGTAGCCCTGCGCGTCCGGCCAGTACCAGCGGAACGCCTCGTAATTCACGAGCGCGCCGAACCCGCCCGCGGACGAGCCCGCGACGACGAGCTTGCGCGGGGATGGGAACGTCGGTCCGAGCCGCGCGAGGACCGCGAGCACGTTCGCGTGCCCGACGTGGTTCCACGTCGTCGAGAGGAGCGCGTTCCCGTACTCCTTCACGTTGCTCCCACCGTGAACGTCGCCCGTGCAGTAGGGGACGAAGACGATCGTCGCGCCCGCGAGCGTCGGTGGCAGGTGCGCGCGGTCGGTGAGGGAGCTCGGGACGTAGTCGCGCAGCTCCGCATCCCAGGTGTCCGGACCGTAGTGGTCGTCGACCGCGGCCCCGCCCGCGCAGGTGGCGTAGTCCCAGCACGCACCCCCGCCGTCGAAGAAGACGAGGAGATCGGGCCCGCTCCCGCGGTTCACGGCGAGGCCGGTGGGCGAGCCGTCGCCGCAGACGGCGTCGTCGAACGGGATCCACGCCCAGGCGTCGAGGGGCAGCTCGGACTCGGCGATGGCGGTGCCGAGCGGCGGCTTCCCCGAGTAGCCCTTCTTCTCGATGGGCGTCGAGCTGGGTGTACAGGCGGCGAGCGTGGCGGCGAGCGAGGCGAGGACGAGGCAGCGCATGTGATCGCTCCCGATGAATCCCCGAGAGTCGCCCTGGGGTGGGTGAGACAGCAAGGCCGCAGGTCACACCCGCGGCGGCCTGGGCCCTGTCCCCGTCATCGCGCGAGGCGGCGCGACGCGGTCAGTGCTGCCCGTGCGCGGGTTTCGCCTCCTGGCGCGCCTCCGCCCGAGCGCGGACCCTCCGGAACTCGGCCTCGAGCCCGGCGAGCTCCTCGTCGGTGGCGTGCTCGAGATCCGTGAAGATGTTCCTCGCCCGCCGCTGCGAGCGGATGAGCTCGTCGAGCTTGAGGTGGAGCGCGCGCGTCTCGCGGTTCTGCGTCGCCTGGATGAGGAAGACCATCAGGAAGGTCACGACCGTCGTCCCGGTGTTGATGACGAGCTGCCAGCTGTCGCTGAAGCGGAACAGCGGCCCGGTGAGCCCCCAGGCGACGACGAGCCCGAGCGCGACGAGGAAAGCGCGGGGCGTTCCCACGGCCTCCGAGATCGCCAGCGCGAATCTGCTGAAGCGTTCGTTCACTCCCAGAATGTAAGGCGGAGAGACGAGCGGGGCGGTACGGCGAAGGGCGGGCGTCCCCTCGGACGGTGCAGGAGCGCCGGCGCGGGACAGTGCCGCGCGACCGGCTCGTCGCCTCGCCGCATCAATGGAGAAGCGCATGAGAGACATCGTCTGGAAGAGCCTCTGCTGCCCGGTCGACTTCTCGCAGGAATCTCGCGCCGCCTTGCTCGTCGCGCTGGATCTCGCGCGCCGCCTCGGCGCCGAGCTCACGCTCCTGCACGTGGAGGACGGCGGGTCCGCGGATCCCGCCTCGCTCGACGCCTGGCTCGCCGACGCCACCGCGGCAGGCGTGCGCGCGGAGGGCGCTCGTGCCCCGGGCGATCCCCAGGTCGCCATCGCGCGGTTCGCCGAGGAGCACGGCACCGACGCGATCGTGATGGGCACGCACGGGCGCGCGGGTCGCGCGCATTCGCTCGTCGGCTCGGTCGCCGAGAGCACCGTCCGTGCCGCGCGGTGCCCGGTGATGGTGGTGCACTCCGACTGGACGGGAATCCGCTGACGCCGAGGTGAACTCCCAGTGGACTGGGGTCCGCTGACGCCCAAGCCAATTGGATCTTCGAGGCGCACGAGACCGTCCCTCGACTTCGCTCGCGCGCCTCGGCGCGCGAGCTACGCTCGGGATGAACGGGCCCGAGCCGGGCGCGCGAGGAGCCGAGCACCGAGGCGTACTGCCTCTGTACGCCGTAGGCGCGAGGCGACGAGTCCGCCCGGCGCAGGCAGGTATCGTGTGCCGGGGTCCTA
>DATIDF010000280.1:0-12883 GCA_035456445.1 Anaeromyxobacter sp. | reverse complement strand
CGTGCTCCTGGTGCCACTCGTCGAGGGTCTCGTCGCGGGTGACCACCGGGCTGTTCTTGCGGGTATCGATCTGGATGTCGAAGGCGTGGGCCGGCTTCCCCTTGCCCACCCGGGAGACGACCTGGATGGGCTGGCCGGTGGTGAGCTGGCCGTACATGGCGGCGGCGCTGATGCCGATGCCCTGCTGGCCGCGAGCCTGCTTCAGGCGGTGGAACTTGGAGCCGTAGAGGAGCTTGCCGAAGATCTTCGGCGCCTGAGCCTTCACGATGCCAGGGCCGTTGTCCTCGATGACGACGACGAATCGCCCCTCGCCCTTCGTGAGATCGCCCTCGCCGTTCGGCCCGAGGCCGAGGTCGCGCACCTCGATCGTGAGCTCGGGGAGGATCCCGGCCTCCTCGCAGGCGTCGAGCGAGTTGTCCACGGCCTCCTTGATGGTGGTGAGGAGGGCCTTCGAGGGGTTGTCGAAGCCGAGCAGGTGGCGGTTCTTGGTGAAGAACTCGGAGATCGAGATCTCGCGCTGCTTCGCCGCCATCTGCTCCGCGGTGGCACGCCGGCGCGGCGCGCGGGCGGCGGCGGGCGCTTGCGACTCGGCCGCCTCGGCGATCGCCTCCGGGGCCACCGCCGGCAACAGCTCCGGCTCCGGCTCCCTGGCCCGGCGCGACCTGCGTGCGGCCCCACCGGGCGCCGCCTTCGCCGTCCCTCCGGCGCGGCGCCGGGGGGGCGCCGGCTCGAGCTGGACGAGCTCGAGCTGTGCCTTCTCGGCCTTCGCCCCGGACTTCCCCTTCCCCTTCACCGCCGTCGCCTTCCGAGATGCCATTTCCGGGCTAACCTCGCGATATCGCCTGGGGCGGCTTTAGCACGCCACGCCCACGCGCGCGAGAAAGCATCGGCGCGGCGAGCTCCCGGCAGTCCGCCACGTTGACTCCGCCGCAGGGGTGGTTACGTACGTTGGCATATGGCCTGGGACGAAGCGGCTACGCCTCGCGGGATGCACCGGTCGACCGGGTTCGGCCGCAACTACGTGAAGACCGCCATGCTGATGGCCTTCCTGGTCGCGATCCTCGCGATCGGCGGCCAGATGATCGGTGGCAACGGCGGGATGCTCCTCTTCGGGGCGATCGGCCTCGCGTTCAACCTCCTCTCGTACTGGTTCTCCGACCGCATCGCGCTCATGGCGCACCGGGCGCAGCCGGTCACGCGCGAGCAGCTCCCAGCGGTCTACGAGATCGTGGAGCGGCTCACGCGCAAGGCGGGCATGCCGATGCCGCGCATCTTCGTCATCCCATCGGCGACGCCGAACGCGTTCGCCACCGGCCGGAACCCCAGGCACGCCGCGGTCGCGGTGACCGAGGGCATCCTGCGCATCCTCGACCGCCGCCAGCTCGAAGGCGTCCTCGCCCACGAGCTCTCCCACGTGCGGAACCGCGACGTGCTCATCGCCACGATCGCCGCCTCGGTGGCGGGCCTCATCGCGTCGCTCGGCCACATGATCCAGTGGGGCGCGATCTTCGGCGGTTTCGGCGGCCGCTCCGACGACGAGCGCGGCAACGTGTTCGCGGCGCTCGCCTGGGCGCTGCTCGCGCCGATCATCGCGATGATCGTGCAGCTCGCCGTCTCGCGGTCCCGCGAGTTCGGCGCGGACGCGTCGGGTGCGGAGCTGACCGGCGATCCCGACGCGCTCGCGGAGGCGCTGCTCGCGCTCGAGCGCGGCAACGAGATCCAGCCGTACGCCTACGGGGGCCCGGCCACCGCGCACCTCTTCATCGTGAACCCGTTCCGCGGCGCGGGCGGCAAGATGCTCCAGCTCTTCTCCACGCACCCGCCCATCGAGGCGCGCGTGCAGCGGTTGCGGGAGATGCGGCGCGGCGTGCGGTACGCGTAGGCGAGCCTCAGATACCGCTGCAGCTCGTCGGGCCGCTCGCGACGACGTCGAGCTGCTCCTGGAGCGTTGTGTTGGTCGCAGGGTCGAAGACGATCAGGTCATACCGGCCGGGCTGAGACGGCGCGGCGAAGGAGCAGTTGATCGCGTTCGGATCGCAGGTGGGCGGGCACGAGCTCGCGCTCTGGCACGCCTCCACGACGGGATCGAGGAAGATCTCGTTGCTTCTCGAGGCCTGCGAGACATCCACGTCGCAGCTCGCGGCGGTCTGGTTGCAGGTCGGGCAGAGCCGGAGCGGCACGGTCACCGTCGCGCCGGGGGTCGCTGTGCATCCGCTCGTCGCAAAGGCCTCCACCTTCGGCGTCTCCGTTGGACAACTCTCGCCGCAGCCGGATAGCCCGACGGCGGCGGCGCAGGCGGCGATGGCGATTCCTCGTCGAACCTTCATGTCTCGTACCCTCCTCGCCCGGCCGCTCACGGCTCGAGCACGATCTTCCCGAACTGAGCGCGCTCGGTGAGGAGCGCGTGTCCCTTGACCGCATCGGCGAGCGGCATGGTTCTGTCCACGACCGGCCTGAGCTTCCCCTCGCCCACGTAGCGCAGCACCTGCACGAGGTCGGCGGCGGTCCCCATCGTGGAGCCGAGGATGGAGAGCTGCCGGAAGAACACGTGGCGGAGGTCGGTGAGCGGGTCGTACCCCGTCGTCGCCCCCACGGTGACGATCCTGCCTCCGATCCCAGCCGAGAGGATCGACTTTTCCCACGTCTTCTTGCCCACGTGCTCGAACACCACCTCGACCCCGCGCTTGTCGGTGAGCCGCTTCACCTCCTGGACGAAGTCCTGGGTCTCGTAATTCACTACCTCGTCGGCGCCGAGGTCCTTCGCCCGGCGGAGCTTCTCGTCGGAGCCCGCCGTCGCGATGACGCGCGCGCCGTGGAGCTTCGCGATCTGCACGGCCGCGACGCCCACGCCCGAGCCGGCGGCGTGCACGAGCACCGTCTCGCCGAGCCGGAGCTGCGCGCGGACCACGAGCGCATGCCAGGCGGTCATGAACGTGAGCGGGATCGCGGCGGCCTCCACGAACGAGAGGTTCGCAGGCTTCGGGAGGATGTTCCGCGCGGGAACGGCGAGCTTCTCGGCCATCCCGCCCGAGACGTGCTCGCCCAGGATCGCGAAGCGACGGCAGAGGTTCTCGTTCCCCGAGAGGCAGCGCTCGCAGCGGCCGCAGCCGAGGCTGGGGTTCACCACCACCGCGTCCCCGACCTTCATGCCCTCGACGCCCGGGCCGATCGCCTCGATGACCCCCGCCACGTCCGACCCGAGCACGTGCGGGAAGGCGAGCTTCAGCCCGGGCCAGCCGATGCGCACCCAGATGTCGAGGTGGTTCTGCGCGGCCGCCTTGACGGCGACGACCACCTGCCCCGGGCCCGGCGTCGGATCGGGCAGCTCGACGAGGTTCACCGCCTCGGGACCGCCGTGCGCGCGGATCGCGATCGCCTTCATCTCGTCCTCGAGGGTGTCAGGGGTACAGCTGCCCTTCCAGCCAGCGGCTGGCGCAGATCTTCGAGTCGTCCAGGTTACCGCTCGCGATGGCGTCCGGGTCGTTCTGCATGAAGCGGAGCTCGCATTTGAAGAAGCACCCGCCGATCGGACTGCACAGACCCGGGTCGGCGCCCGCGGACCAGTAGTAGAAGATCTGGCACTGCGCGTTCTCCTGCGTCGACTCGGTGCACGTGCTGCCACCGATCGACGCGAGCCGAGGGTCGCAGCCGGGGCTCAGCCGATCGAAGGGGCCGTTTCGCAGGAGCTCCCGATCCGCGTCGCCGAGACGGATGCCGACGAAGGACTCGCAGCGGCGCCCGATCTCGTCGAGTGCGCGCTCCTGCTGGCTCTTTCCGCAGCCCAGCGCGAAGAGCAGCGCGAGGACGACGAGGCGCGCCAGCGTCATTTCGCCACGATTACACCCGTCTCGTCCGCGTGCCACGCGTTCGTAGGGGCGGGCGGCTGGCGTCCGACACGAGCTCCGCGCCGCGCCCCCGACCGCGACACCCCGACGGGATCCGCTCGCGGCGCTCCGACCCAGCGCTACATTCTGCACCGTGATCGTCCGCATCGACGTCGTCCCGATCGTCCTCGAGATGCGCCGCGTGATCGTCGCCGAGATCATCGGCGGCTACCACGGCCAGGCCCAGCTCGGCCGGTGGTGGCTTCCGTCCGGCCTGCTCGCGGAGGGCGAGCAGCCCGGCGACGCCGCGCGCCGGATCCTGAAGACGCAGCTCGGGCTCGACCTCGAGGGCGTCGTCGTGGTCGGCACGCGCGCCGCGCCCGTGGGCGACGAGCAGCACCTGGCAGTCCTGATGGCTGGCGCCGTGATCGGCGGCGAGCCCGCGCTCGGCCCGTCCGTCTCGGGGTTCGCCGCCCGGACGCTCGCCGAGCTCCCCGACCAGATCGGCTTCTGGCATCGCGACGACGTCTCGGTGCTCGTCGCGCGGTACGAGAAGCTGCGGGGGTAGAAGCGGGAGGGGATTACGGCCTCGGAAGCGCGCTCTGCGGCGCACCGGGCCGCGGCTCGCCGTCTCGCACGATCGCGCCGCACCGTTGCCCTTCGAGGGGCATGGCGGATCCGGTCCGGGAGCGGATCATCGCGGAGGAGGTGGAGCGATGCCCGTGTACGACTTCTTCTGCCGCAAGTGCCAGAAGCCCTTCACCGCCGTGATGCACGTGTCGGAGCACGACACCGGCGTCGCGGAGTGCCCGGAGTGCCATCGCAAGGAGGACGTCGAGAAGAAGCTGTCGACGTTCACCGCGGTGACGAGCCGGAAGTCCGCGGGGCTGTGAGCCTGCGAGGACGTCCGCGCGCCGGGGTGGGATCAACCCTCGACGAGCCGGATCGGCTCGCCCTCGGCGACGTGCCGCATCGCCGCGGAGTTCATGCAGTAGCGCAGGCCCGTCGGCGGCGGTCCGTCGGGGAAGACATGGCCGAGGTGCCCGTCGCAGCGGGCGCAGCGCACCTCGGTCCGCAGCATCCCGTATGATCCATCCTCGATCTCGACGACCGCGTCGGCGGACACGGGCTCGGTGAAAGACGGCCAGCCCGTGCCCGACTCGAACTTGCGCCCCGAGCGGAAGAGGGGGTTCCCGCAGGCGGCGCACACGTACGTCCCGGGGTCCTTCGTGCCGAGGAAGCAGCCGGTGAAGGGGCGCTCCGTGCCGTGCTGCCGCAGCACCTGGTACTCCTCCGGCGAGAGCCGCTTCTTCCACTCCTCGTCGCTCAGGATCAGCTTGGCGGGCATGCGGTCGGACCTCCGGGGGTGCGCCTTCCGGTGCCGGCGTGTCATAACGCCGCGCCCGTGCGCCCGCCCCCGCGCGCGCGTTGCCCGCCCTGCCGAGGACCGCTAGGAAAGCCGGCGGAGAGACCCCGATGAAGATCCCCATCCTCGCGATGCTGGTCGGCTCCGCCGCCCTGAAGGTCGGCGACAAGGCCCCCGACTTCACGCTCCCCGACACCGACGGGAAGCCGGTCACCCTCTCGACGCTGCTCGAGAAGGGACCGGTGATCCTCGCCTTCTACCCGAAGGCCTTCACTCCAGGTTGCACGAAGCAGAACGCGAACTTCCGCGACCACTACGCGGACGTGACCGCCAAGGGCGCGCAGGTGATCGGCATCTCGACCGACAGCGTCGAGACGCAGCGGAAGTTCAAGGCGGAGATGAAGCTCCCCTACCCGCTCCTCTCGGACGCGGGCGGCAAGGTCGCGAAGCAGTACGCCGGGACGATGGCGGTGGTCGGGGTCGCGAACCGCGCGAACTTCGTCATCGGGCAGGACGGAACGGTGAAGGAGATCGTGGCGGGCGGCGACGCCGTCGACCCGACCGCGGCGATCGCGGCGTGCCCGCTCAGGAAGGGATCGTGATGAGGATCCTCGATGCGCTCGTCGGCGAGCTCCGCCGCCGCCTCCTCGGCATCTCCGCCGAGGAGATCCGCTACACGTTCGAGGACGTGCGCGCCGAGATCCGCGCCGTCCGCGCGGAGCTGAAGCAGGACATCGAGGCGATCCGCAAGGACATCGACTCGCTGCCGTCGCGGCAGGACCGCCCCGCCGGGCCGGAGATCCCGGTCGCCGAAGCTTGAGCAGGGCTACAGCTCCGGCTCCTCGACGATCACCCGCCGCACGGTCGCCGGCTCGCCGTCGGCGTCCACGACCGCGCCGCACCTCCAGTGCGCGCGGCGCAGGTAGCCGAGGCCGATACGACCCTCGGGCGTCTCGGCCGCGCTCGTCACGACGCCGACCTCCTGGCCCGCGGCCGTGAGCTTCGTGCCGGGGCCCGCGCCCGCGGGCAGGGCGAGCTGCACGAGGCCGCGCTGGAGGTGGCCGCGAGCGGTCGCGCGGAGGACGACCTCCTGGCCGATGTAGCAGCCCTTCGAGAACGAGATCGCCGCGCGCGTGAGCCCCGCCTCCATCGGCAGGCGCGAGGCGTCCACGTCCGCGCCGAAGCGGGGCACGCCGGCGAGGATCCGCAGCGCGTCGAGATCGGCGTCGTCGAGCGCGACCGCGCCCTCCGCGACGAGCTCGGCGCGGAGCGCCTCGGCCTCGTGCGGCGGGAGGAGCACGTCGATCCCGGGCGCGCCGCGCCGCTCGTGCGCGATCCGCGGCGCCCCCGGCGCATACCCCTCGAGCCGCAGCGCCGCCTCCGGTCCGAGCACCGGCACGATGCGCAGCGCCTCCGAGAGATCCTCGAACGCGACGTCGTCCATGATGACGAGCCGCTCGAGGTGCACGCGCGCGTCCGGCAGGGTCCGCGGATCGGCCTCCAGGAGGAGGCCGTCCTCCTGCGCGAGGACGTGACCCTCGGCGAGGAGGTGGCCCTTCGCGCTCAGGAACGCCGCGTACGCGGACTCGCCCGGCCGTAGGCGGTTCAGGTCCTGCGTGGACATGCGGTGCAGGTAGTCCTTCGCGTCCTTGCCGGCGGCGTGCAGGATCCCGCGGGTCTGGACCGGCCCGACCGCGCAGGCCTCGCGGGCGGCGCGGAGCTTCTCGGCGAGCGTCGTCACGCCGGAACGAATAGCGCCTGGGCGGACTGCGCTCAAGCCCGTATCCAGTTCCGCTCGTGGCTCCCCCGAGCCTGTCGAGGGGTCACCAGGAGCGGAGCTGGAGGATCGCCGCGGGCGCGAACCTTCCTTTTCGCTGGGCTCCGTGCTCAGCGTGACGCGACGGCCAGCGGCTCGAACGCGCCGACCCGCGCGATCACCTTGTCGGAGTCGCCGACCGACTCGAACCGGATCGGCACCCGGACCCGGCGCGTGACCGGTACGCCGCTCAGGTCCGTGGCGGGGGTCCACGCGCACCGCGAGAGCGCGCCGCGGAACTGCGTGTCGAGCCCGCGCCCGATGTGCGCGTCCGACGCGACGCCAGCGATCTTCCCGTCCGCCATCACGGTGAACTCGAGGTGCGTCGTGTCCGGCAGGTGCCCGAGCAGCTGGCGCGGAATCCGCATCTCCTCCGCCAGGCACCCGGGGCGCTGCTCGACCGGGCGAGACAGCGAGATCTGCGGCTGCTCCGCGGCGGCGATCCCGGATGTGAGCACGATCGCAGCCAGGGCGAGCTTCCATACAGGGAGTGTCATGACGTCGTACCTCCTACAGGAAGGAAGCGTCGCGTCGGGCGATGTGACGCGTGGGTGGCGGGGTCCCCGGGCCGGGGGTTCAGCCGCGCTCGACGGGGGCACGCCAGGCGGGGGCCGGGCACCACACGCGGCTGGTGAACGATGGACCGCCGCTCGGCGCGAGCCCGCCCAGGCGCGCGGTGAGGACGGGCTCAACGATCGAGCTGCTCGAGCGCCCAGCGTGCAGCCGCCCGGACCGCGTCGTGCGGGCTCGTGAGGTGGGCGCGCACCGCGCCCAGGCGGCGGGGGTCGCCCTCGCGCCCGGCGGCGAGGAGCGCGTTCCGCACTAGCCCGTCGTACCGCGCGCGGGCGAGCGAGGTGCCGTAGAAGCGGCGCCGGTACTCCGCCTCCGTGAGCGCGAGGAGATCGTCGATCGCGAGCGCCGCCTGCTCGGGCCGCGGCGCGAGGCCGGGATCGACGGCCGCGTCCGGGTGGCGGTTCCACGGGCAGACCGTCTGGCAGTCGTCGCAGCCGAACATCCAGCGCCCGAGCCGTCCGGCGAGGTCGTCCGGGATCGCACCGCGCCGCTCGATGGTCCAGAACGAGATGCAGCGCCGCGCGTCCACGAGCCCGGGCGCGAGGATCGCTCCCGTCGGGCAGGCCGTGAGGCACGCTTCGCAGCTCCCGCAGCGCTCCGGGTGCGGCGCGTCGGACACGAGCTCGCGATCGAGGATCACGGTCGCGAGCAGGACCCAGCTCCCGTGACGCTCCGTGATGAGGCAGCCGTTCTTCCCGACCCAGCCGATCCCCGCCCGCTCCGCCCAGGCCTTCTCCATGACGGGCGCGAGGTCCGAGGCCGCGAACGTGCGCAGCTCCGGATCACGGGCGCGCAGCTCGTCGACGAGGACCTTCAGCTTCTTCTTCATCACCGCGTGGTAGTCGCGGCCACGCGCGTAGCGGGCCACCTCGCCGGAGCCCGGGGGCGGCTCGGCGCTCGCGCCGTCGTAGCCGAGCGCGAGCGCGACCACGCTCCTCGCGCCCGGCAGGAGCCGGCCCGGATCGAGCCGCTCCTCCCGCTGCCTCCGGAGCCAGACCATGTCGGCCTCGCCCCCGATCGCGAGCATCCGGTCGAGCGGCCCGGGATCGAGCCGCTCGACACGCGCGATCCCGCAGGCGACGAAGCCGCAGCGGCGAGCGGCGTCCTTCACGAAGGCGGCGTCGAGGGGCGGCTGGCTCACACGGGGGCCTTCTTAATCCGTTCGCGAGCGGGATTCGATAGGTCGTGCTTCGACGTCGCTTCGCGGCTGGCGCCGCGCCGGTACGCTCGGGATGAACGGCTCGATCGATCCGCTCACGGTCGAGGTCGACCGGGTTGGGGTGGGCGCCGCGCCGGATCAACCCTGGGTGTGGCCGAAAACTGGCGATATCGATCGGCGGCCCTACGATTCGCCGATATGGCTCGACGCCTCGATCTTCACACGTGGGACGGCCTGCCGAACACGGCCGAGCAGGGGAAGGGCTGGGCGCTCGTGCAGGGTGACTGCATCGAGGCGCTCGAGGCGATGCCGCCGCACTCGGTGGATGTCGTCTTCGCCGATCCCCCGTACATGCTCTCGAACGGGGGGACGACCTGCCAGAGCGGACGGCGCTCGAGCGTGAACAAGGGCCAGTGGGACGCCTCCCGCGGCATCGTCGAGGATCACGCGTTCCAGACGCGCTGGCTCACGGCGGTGCGGCGCGTCCTCAAGCCCTCCGGCACGATCTGGGTCTCCGGCACGCAGCACGTGATCTTCTCGATCGGCTTCGCGATGCAGGAGATCGGCTACCACCTGCTCAACACGATCACCTGGTACAAGCCGAACGCCTCGCCGAACCTCGCCTGCCGCTTCTTCACCCACTCGACCGAGATCCTGCTCTGGGCGAGCCCGATGAAGACGCGCCCGCTCGGCCACCGCTTCAACTACAAGGCGATGAAGGCGGAGAACGGCGGCAAGCAGATGCGGGACCTCTGGCAGATCCCGGCCTCCGAGGGCGAGCAGGTCGTGTGGTCCGTCCCGACGCCAGGCCCGCGCGAGAAGGTCCACGGTCGCCACCCGACGCAGAAGCCGCTCGCGCTGCTCGAGCGCGTGCTCGCGTCGAGCGCTGCGGCAGGCGATCTGGTCCTCGATCCGTTCTCGGGATCCGGCACGACCGGCGTCGCCGCGGTCCAGGCGGGCTGCCGCTTCCTGGGCCTCGAACGTGACCCCGCGTACGTCGACCTCGCGGCCCGGCGGATGCGCGCTGCCCTGCTCGACCCGGAATGAGGTAGACTCCGAGCCCCTCGCGGTTCTGACCCAGGCTCGCTTCCGGTGGATACATTCACGCCCGTGACACCTTCCGCGGCAGAGGCCCTCGCTCCACTGCTGGGCCTCGTCGCGTTCCTCTTCTCCACGCTCGCCTACTACTCGGTCAAGGCGGCGCTCTTCGGGCGCAAGCGCGAGGCGTACATCGAGAACCGCCAGCGAACGATCCTCGCGAAGCTGTTCCAGGAGTGGTGGATCTGGCTGTGGACGCCGATCGAGCGCTTCTGCCTGCGTCTGCGGATCTCGCCCGACGCGATCACGATCGCGGCGACCTTCGTCGTGGCGGTCTCGGCGGTGCTCATCGCCCTCGGCCACTTCTCGCTCGGTGGCTGGGTGTTCCTGTTCGGCTCGAGCTTCGACTTCATCGATGGTCGCGTCGCGCGCGCCACCGGACGCGTGAGCCGCGCGGGTGCCTTCCTCGACTCGACGCTCGACCGGGTCGGTGAGCTGTTCTTCTTCGGCGGCCTCGCGGTCGCCTACCGGGACTCTTGGGTGCTGTTCGCCGCGCTGGTCGCAGCCGGCGCCTCCACGGTCGTGTCCTACGCGCGGGCGCGAGGCGAGGCAGTGAACGCCGGAGACAAGGTCAAGGTCGGGGGCATGCAGCGACCCGAGCGGATCGTGCTCACCGGGATCCCCTGCGCGCTCACCCCGATCTTCGACCTCTTCTTCGGTCCGGGAGTCGGACGGACGGTCGTCACGGTCGCTCTGACCGTGCTCGCCGTTCTCACGACGCTCACCGCCATCCGAAGGACCTGGTCGATCTATCACGCCCTGCGCCTGCAGGACCCGACGCCCGGCAAGCCGCCGTTCCGCCTCGCCGATGTGTTCGGCCTCGAGAGCGCACGCCGCAAGAAGGCGGCGCGGTAGGCGCCCGGCCGCCCGAGCCTCGACGTCCAGCCCGCGCTGACGGGGTGCCCGCCTGCCGGCGGATGATCTCGTTAAGACCTTCCGGACGAGGGGACGCGCTCACCGGCCGTCTCCACCGTTCGATGCCCTCCAGATACCATTCCGCACCCCTTGACTCCTGGCGCGCGGCGATTGCCGCTCCCCGGGTCGCATGGTAGGAGGGGGAGCCGTGAGAGGCCCGCCCCCCCGCCACCCCGACGACCAGCGGGAGCAGCTCCCCGCCGTCGAGGGCGTGATCGCAGACGCCGCCGAGCTCGAGCCCGGCAACCGCGTGGTGTATCCGAACCAGGGCGTCTGCGAGGTCGTCGGCGTCGAGGAGAAGGACATCGCCGGGCAGAAGCTGCAGCTCGTGCGGATGAGACGCGAGGAGGACGGCGCCGCGGTCCTCGTCCCCAAGAACAAGGTGCCGTCCATCGGGCTACGCCGGGTCGCGACGGGCGAGCAGATCGACGGCGTGTTCCACTTCCTTGCGGCGCAGTTCGAGGATCCCGAGCTCGACTGGAAGGTCCGCCACCGCGACAACGCCGACCGGCTCATCGCCGGCGGAGTGCTCGGCGTCGCCGAGGTCGTGAAGGGGCTCCACTCGCTCTCCCGCATCCGCCCGCTCCCGGCGAAGGAGCGCGAGCAGTACGACAACGCGCGCCACCTGCTCGTCCACGAGGTCGCCGTCTCGCTCGGCGTTCCCCCGGGCCTCGCCGAGGACTACATCGATTACGCGCTGATGCCGCCGGCGGGCGTCGAGTTCGACCTGAAGCCACCGCCGAAGCCGGTGCTCCTCCCCTCGCGCCCGAAGCGCCGCCGTCCGGCGGCGGCCGAGGAGGAGAGCGTCGAGGATCTCGGGCTCGCGGACCTCGGTCTCGGCGATCTCGATCTCGGTGAGGTGCTCGAGGGTGTCCCGGAGGTGGCCGACGCCGCGGAGGGCGAGAGCGCCGAGGGTGGCGACACCGCCCACGCGGAGGGCACCGAGGACGGCGAGGAGGCTGTGACCGAGCCTGGTGAGGAAGGCGCGGAGGAGGAGCCCGCCACCGCACCCGCCGCGAGGAAGCCGCGGAAGGCCGCGGTCGCAGCACCCAGGATGGAGAAGCGCGAGGCGAAGCCCGCCGCGGCGAAGGAGCCGAGCAAGAAGGTCGAGAAGGCCGCGAAGAAGCCCGCCGCCAGGAAGGTTCCGCTGAAGAAGGCGGAGAAGCCACCGAAGCCGGTGAAGAAGACGGCTGCGAAGCCCGCGGCGAAGCGCGGAGGGAAGAAGAAGTGATCCGCGTCGTCACGATCGAGAAGATCGACCCCGCCGACATGGCGTTCCTCACGGCCACGCTGTACCGGGCGTTCGGCCTCGGGACGGAGCACGCCGGGGATCGGCCCCTCCCCCGCGACGCCGAGATGGACGACGGTCGCCTCGACGCAGTGAAGTTCCTGGCAGAGGTTGCACCGGTCCGGACGTTCGCGGACGACAAGGTCCTCTACATCACGTCCGCTCCGCTCGCGCTGCCGCCCGGTCCGCTCGGCGAGCCCCCGTGCTGGGGGTTCGCGCAGTACGGCGGCGAGCGCGCGGTGATCAGCACCTCGCGCCTGCCTGAGCGCGGCGTCACGGAGGCGTCCATCGAGACGTGGCGCCGCAGGCTCGCTCGCGAGGCGATCCACGCCATCGGACACCTGTGGGACCTGCACCACTGCTACGACGCCAAGTGCGCGATGCACCCGTCGTGGTCGCCGTCGCTGCCCGCGAACCCCGAGATGGATCTGGACGCGTTCTGCCGCGACAAGAGCGAGCGCCGCATCCGGCTCGCGAAGACTTAGCCTCGACGACGGTCAGGTAGGTACTGCGGCCTCAGGCGTCGGACCTCAGGCCTCAGCGAAAGATCGCGATCGTGCGGGCTTCTCCCGAAGTCTGAGGCCCGAGGCCTGAACCCGCCGCAATGAGTGACTCGCCTTGGACGTAGCCCTGCACCGAGCGTGAGCCCGGACCCGAACACTCCGGGCACGGACGACGCCGGCAGCGTGCGCCGCCTCGCCGTCCTCGTCGCGCGCCGCGCCGCGAGCAGCGCCGCCGCGGCCGCCGCCCGGTTCCGCGCCCGCGCAGCCCGCGCCTGGGCGCGCCGACCCTCGCCCACGCGCGGCATCGCGGTCCTGTTCGTCGCCGGCGCCGCGGCGCTCGG
>DATIDF010000279.1:0-2451 GCA_035456445.1 Anaeromyxobacter sp. | reverse complement strand
GGAGATCCGCGGCGTCGACTGCGGCGCGGTGGTGAAGGCGCTCCTCGAGCGCAAGCTCGTCAAGATCCTCGGCAAGAAGGAGGAGCCGGGCCGGCCCATGCTGTACGGCACGACGAGGGAGTTCCTCGAGTTCTTCGCGCTGAAGGACCTCGCGTCGCTCCCGACGCTCCGCGAGTTCCACGAGCTCTCCGAGGAGCACCGCGAGATCGTCGAGAAGCAGCCCGAGGCGCAGGACGGCGGCATCGCGGGGATCGTGTCGGACCTCGCCGACGAGAAGCTCCGCGCGGACCTCGAGGCGAAGCGCGCCGAGAGCGACGCGGCCCTCGAGGAGCTCGAGCGCGCGATGGAGGCGGCCGACGAGAAGGCCCAGGCCGCGCAGGCCGCGCTCGACGAGAAGAAGAAGGACGACGCCGGCGAAGAGCCGGAAGCGAAGGGGCCGTGAAACAACCCATGACGCGCGACGGCGCGGGCGGGCCCGCCGCGGACGGCGTGCGCCTGCAGAAGTTCCTGGCGCAGGCGGGCGTCGCGTCACGCCGCAAGGCGGAGGAGCTCATCGTCGCCGGGCGCGTGAAGGTGAACGAGCGCGCGGTCAAGGAGCTCGGGACGAGGATCGACCCCGCCCGAGATCTCGTGACCGTCGACGGCCGGCTCGTCTCACGCCCCGAGACGAAGAGCTACTACCTCTTGTACAAGCCGTCGGGCTGCGTGACGACCGCGTCCGATCCCGAGGGCCGCCCCACCGCGCTCGAGTACCTGCGTGGCGTGAAGGGGCGCCTCTTCTCCGTCGGCCGGCTCGACTACGACGCCGAGGGCGCGGTCGTCTTCACCGACGACGGCGAGCTCGCGAACCGGCTGGCACACCCACGCTACGGCCACCGCCGCACGTACCTCGTGAAGGTGCGAGGGGAGCCGCCGGCCTCAGCGCTCGAGCGGATGGTCGCCGGCGTGCGCCTGGAGGACGGTCCCGCGCGCGCGCTCGAGGTGGCCGTTCACGAGCGTGCGGAGCGGAACGTCTGGATCCGCGTGGTCGTGGCGGAGGGACGGTTCCACCTCGTGAAGCGGCTCTGCGAGGCGGTCGGGCTGTTCGTGCAGCGGCTCTTCCGGCCGGAGTTCGGCGGCGTCACGGTGGAGGGGCTCCGCCCCGGCCAGTTCCGACCGCTCGCGCCGGTCGAGCTGCGCGCCATGAAGGCCGCCGTGGGACTCGGCGGCGGCGCGCCGGCGACCTCCGCGCCCAGGGAGCTGCCGCGCGCGGCGCGCCGACACGGGCACGGACCGCCGCCGCCGCCCGAGCCGTTTCCTCCGCGCGTGCCGGTGCCAGCACGAGACGTGGAGCGCGCGGAGCGGCCGGCAGCGGCGGGGCGCGGCGACGTGCGGCGAGAAGACCGCAGGGTCGCGGACCAGGCGGAGCGGGCACGTCCCGAGCGCGGGCCGCGCGGCCGCGCGGAAGGCGAGCGGGAGCGTCGCCCGGCGCAGGCGCGGTCCGGCGCGAAGCCGCAGGAGCGGGCACGTCCCGAGCGCGCACCGCGCGGCCGCCCCGGAGGGGAACGGGAGCGTCGCCCGGCGCAGGCGCGATCCGGCGCGGAGCCGCAGGAGCGGGAGCGTCCCGAGCGCGCACCGCGCGGCCGTGCGCGGGGCGAGCAGGAACGTCGCCGGCCCGGCTCGCCGCCGCCGCGGAGCGGCGCGGGCGGACGCACACGCGAGCGTGGCCCGCGGCGCTGACCGGGGTTTCGCGCTCCTGCCGACCTGAGGTCCGAGGTCTACGGCCGGGAACCCACGCCTTGCGCGCGGCCGGGTCCTGTCGGAGCATGCGCGCTCATGCTCCCACGACGCGCCCTCGTCCTCGCCGCCGCGCTCGGCGTCCTGGCCTGCCGGCGCGGCGATCTGGACGCGCCCGAGCCGGAGCGCCGCGCGGCGGCCGTGCGCGCGCTCGGGGCAGACGGCGAGCTCCCTGTCCTCCTGGTCGCCCAGCGCGATCCGAGCGCCCTCGTCCGGCGCGCCGTCGCGGAGGCGTTCGCGACGCGCGGCGGCCCCGGCGCGGCGGAGGCCCTGGGCGCACTCCTCCTCGATCCCGACGCGCAGGTCGCCGCAGCGGCGGCTCGGGGCCTCGCCAGCGCGGGCGCGGAGGCACGAGACGAAGCGCGCGAGGATCTCGTAAGTGCCTACGGGGCGGCGAGCCCGGCGGCGCGCGCCGCCATCGCCGACGCGCTCGACGCGCTCGGAGTGTCGCTCCGCGAGGCCGTGGAGGCGGAGGCGCGCGCTCTCTGGGAGCGCAACGTCACGGTGCTCGCGGCGGACGCGGGGCAGGCGCGCGCCGGGGCGGCGGAGGAGGTCGGCGCGAGCGCCCGAGCCGAGGCGGTGAAGCGGCTCCTCCCGCTCGCGGATCCGAACCGGAACCCCGATCCAGCGCTCGCCGCCGCGGCGGCGAGCGGGCTCGCGGAGGCTGGCGACTTC
>DATIDF010000278.1:0-17685 GCA_035456445.1 Anaeromyxobacter sp. | reverse complement strand
CGCCGCCTCGAGGTCGCGGATCCGGCCCTCGAGGGCGGCGCGACGGTTCTCCGCGTCCGCGCGCTGCTGGTCGCGCTCCGCCTCGGCAGCCCGCACGCGCCCATCGGCCTCCTCGCGCGCGGCCTCGCGCGAGCGGGCCTCCGCGTCGCGCTCCGTGCGCGTCCGCTCGAGGTCCGCCTCCAGTGCGCGGCGCCGCGCGGCGGCCTCGTCGAGCTGCTGGGTGGTCTCGCGGGCGGCGGCGTCGGCGGCCTCGCGCGCCTCCTCGAGCGCCTCCTCCGCCGCGGTGAGCTCCTCCGTGCGGCGCGAGATCTCGTCCTGCAGCTCGCGCTCGCGCTCCTCGAACCGGTGCTCCTCGGCGCGCGCCTCGCGCCCGAGCTCCTCGATCTCCTCGCGCGCGCGCGAGAGCGCGGCGTCGCGCGCCGCGAGCGCCTCGTCTCGCTCGCGCTGCTCGCGCTCGAGGTCGTGGATCCGCCGCTCGTTCGCGGCGACGACCTCGATGAGCTCCTTCTCCTGGCCGAACTTCTCGAGCAGGAGCCCGTCCATCGAGGCGCCGTACTCGCGCTCCTTCTGCACGAACAGCTCGCGCGCCTCCGCGAGCCGGCGCCCGAGCTCCTCGACCTCGTCCCTGAGCGCCTGGCTCTCGACGTCCTTCTCGTGGAGCCGCTCGTCGAACACGGAGAGCTCGCGCTCACGCGCCTCCCACACCTCCGCGAGCCGGGCGATCTGCGCCTCGCGCCAGCGGAGGTCTTCGCGAAGCAGCTCGACTCGCCCCTCGGGCGTCGCCTTGAGCTCGCGCCGCTGCGGCGGCCTCCAGTCGGCGTCCGCCGCGAGGGATCGCCGCTCGCCTATGGACTGGAACACGCGATCGACGAAGAGCCGGTCCTCCTCGGTGACGGAGGACTTCCGGCCGCGCCGCGGCATCGGCGGCGGCGCGGCGGCCTCGGGCTCCGCCGCGGGCGCATCGGGATCGGGCTCGGCCGAGGGCGGCTCGGGATCGGGCTCCACCGGCGCGGCCTCCGCGGCCGCGCCGGCCTCGGGCTCGGACGCAGGATCGTCCTGGGGCTCCACGTCGTCGTCGCCGACCTCGATGACCGCGTCGTCCGCGGTCTCCGCCGCCGCGGCGAGGATCCGGGCGGAGAGCATGCGCAGCGCGTCCGTGTCGAGCGGCATCGCGAGATACCCGTTCGCGGCCCACGGCGTCCGGGCGTGCTGCGCGAGCGCCTCCGGGGGCGTATCGGACGAGTACAGGAGAACGGGCAGACCGGCGGTCGTGCGATCGTGCCGGAGCCGCGCGCACAACGAGAACCCGGACAGGTCGGGCAGCTCGGCGCGGGCCACCACGAGGTCGGGGCGGCGGGTGGCGATCTCCAGCTCCGCCTCGCCTGCGCTCGCGACGACCCGGGTGGCGCAGCCGTCCGCGCGGAAGAGAGAGGCGAGCGAGAGCGCGAAGGCGTGGTCCGGCTCGACGATGAGGACGCGCTTCTGTTCCATGGTGTGGGCAGGTCGCGAGAGGACTCCCGCGCGGCCACCGAGCATAGCGCCGGTGTCGTCCGCCAATCTAGCCATTGGTCTTCGCCGCGACGCCCGCCGGGCGAGCCTCGCGGGGCGTGCGCCCCCGCCGCGGATTGCGGCCGCGCGGTCGAGGACCGAACGTGTCCCGCGCGCGCCGGACCCCGGAGCGGGGACCACCCATGACCACATCGGCTCTCCTCGTCGCGATCGTGCTCACCGCCTCGCCGGAGCCGGCGGCACCGGCGGTGCGCGCCGAGCGCACCCCCCGCGAGAACCTGCTGCAGGGGCCCGCGCGCGTCGTGCTCCGGTTCCTGGACGCGGTGCGCCTCGCCGGTCCGCGCGGGCAGCTCCGCGCGGGTTCCGCGGCCCCGGCGCGCGCCGACCAGTACGCCGCGGCGACGCGGCTCACCGCGCCGCGCACGCGCGAGGAGCTCCTGCGCCGCGACGCGGCGGGGGAGCCGCATCCGCTAGCGTTCTGGCGCGAGGCCGTGGGCGCGCGCGTCCTCGACTCGTTCCAGCTCCTCGCGGTCCGCCGGGGCCCCCGCGCGACGGCGATCGTCACGGTCGAGGAGCGCTACCTGGATGCGGCGACCGGCGGCAAGCGGCTGGTGCGGACCGTGAGCGAGTACCTCGTCGGCCGCGCCGGCGGCGAGTGGCGCGTCGTCGACCGGCGTGAGGGCGGCGCGTTCGACGCGCGGGCGATCGCGGGGTACGACGGCTACTGGGACGAGCCCGCCGCCAGCGCCGCGAGGTGAACGGGCCCGCAGAGCGAAGTGACGTCAAGCAAGCTGCGCCGCGGCGAGGATCTCTCCCCGCCGGTCGCGCGCCCGCGCGACGTCCGCCTCGTACTTGAGGACGAGGCTCAGGGTGTCGTCGAGGAGCGCCGGATCGAGCTCGGTCGCGTTGAGCACCGCGAGCGCGCGCGCCCAGTCGAGCGTCTCGGAGATGGACGGCGCCTTCTTGAGATCGAGCGTGCGGAGCTTCGCCACCGCGGCCACCACGGCGCGGGCGAGCGCCTCCGCCGCCTCGGGGACCCTGGCGCGCACGATCGCGAGCTCGCGCTCCTTCGACGGGAAGTCGATGTGCAGGTGCAGGCAGCGCCGCTTGAGCGCGTCGGAGAGATCGCGCGACGCGTTCGAGGTGAGCACCACGCGCGGCACCTGGACCGCCCGGATCGGACCGATCTCCGGGACGGTCACGGTCCACTCGGAGAGCACCTCGAGCAGGAACGCCTCGAGCTCGGGATCCGCCTTGTCGATCTCGTCAACGAGCAGCAGCACGGGCTCCTCGCTCGTGATCGCGCGCAGCACGGGGCGCGGCAGCAGGAACCGCTCGCTGAAGAAGACGTTCCCCTCCCCCGCGATGCGATCCGCCGCTTCCGCGAGCGACTCCGCGCCGGACACCGCCTCGCCGATCCGCTCCCGCAGCAACTGCGTGAACAGGAGCTGCTTCGCGTACTCCCACTCGTAGAGCGCCTTCGACTCGTCGAGGCCCTCGTAGCACTGGAGCCGGACGAGCGAGCGGCCCGAGGCATGCGCGAATGCGCGGGCCAGCTCGGTCTTCCCGACGCCGGCCGGTCCCTCGACGAGCACGGGCTTCTCGAGCCGGTCGGCGAGGAACACGGCGGTCGCGATCTCGCGCGAGGGCAGATACCCCGCGCGCTCGAGCTTCACGGAGACATCCTCGATGTCGGCGAACATGGCTCCTCGGCTACCGCACCCGCGGCGCTCTCGCCTCATTTCGTAAGCGCGGGCACCACCCGAGGCGAGCGGCGCGCGGTCACGTCACCGGGTTCGCTACACCCCTGGCGTTGCCGTGAACCGTCACTCTTACAGCCGCGTCCCGCCTTGGGCCTTCGTAAGTTGCCGATATTCCGAGATTCCCGTTTCGGGCTGTCTCGGCACGGGCTTTGAAGCCATGTGACCATGAGTCCCGCCGAGGCCGGCCAAGGACCCTGCCATGAAGAACCTCCAGCCAACGACTCGATGCCGCAGGGGCCGCCTCACGTCTCACGTCCAAGTCGAAGCGAGGCCGGTCGCTCGACTCCTCCCACCGCAGATCGTCTCCACGGAGGCATCTCGCGGAGTGTCCTAAAGGGCGCCGACGGCGCCAAAGAGCTGGAGAGGCCGCAGGGGGGCACCCGGCGGCCTCTCGCTTTTTCCGGACCGTGAGGCGCTCACACCTCGATGCGAACGCGCAGCGGGCCTCCCTCCACGTCCACCACCTCCGCGTATGCCGACCTCGGCCCCCGCAGGAAGCGTAGCGTGGCGCGCGCAGGCCCGACGCTCACGCCCTTGAGCGTGAGCTCGTCGAGCCACGGGGGAAGCCACGGGAAGCGGACGTGGAGCGTCTGGGCGTGCGCGTCCGGGAAGAGGCCGAGGACGGCGCGGACGAGGAGGAACCAGGCGGCGGACGACCACGCCTGCGGGGAGCAGGCGACCGGGTAGTGGACCGGGAAGCGGCCGCCGTCGCGGCCGAGGCCGCAGAACAGCTCGGGGAACCTGAGCAGCCGGAAGTGCTGCGCGGCCTGCCAGAGGCCGGTGAGCACCTCGCCCGCGCGCTCGACCTCACCGTACGCGCTCATGCCCATCGCGCAGAGCGCGTTGTCGTGCGGCCACACGGTGCCGTTGTGATAGCTCAGCGGGTTGTAAGCGGGCTGACCCGCGGCGAGCGTCCGGATCCCCCAGCCGCTCCACATCCGATCGTCGAGCAGGGACGCGATCACCCGCCGCGCGCGATCGGGCGCGGCGGCGCCGGAGAAGAGCAGGTGACCGGGGTTCGACGTCACCGCGTCGACCTGCCGGCCCTCGCGATCGAGCGCGATCGCGTAGGTTCCCCGCGACTCCATCCAGAAGCGCGCCTCGATCTCGTCGGCGTGCCGCTGCGCCGCCGCGTCGAGCCGCTCCGCCTCGTCGTCGCGTCCGAGGCGCCGGTACAGCCCCGCCATGCGCCGGCGCGCGTCCACGGCGTAGCCCTGCACCTCGACGAGCGCGATGGGCGGCTCCGCCGGCCGGCCGTCGGCGAACGGCACGCCGTCGTGGCTGTCCTTCCAGCCCTGGTTGCGGAGACCCTTCGCCGTGCGGCGCACGTACGTGACGAGGCCGCCGCGGTCGGGATCCGCGGCGCGGTCGAGCCACACGAGGGCGCGCTCGGCGGCAGGCAGGAGCGCCTCCACCGTCGCGCGATCCGCGGTCCAGCGATCGTACTCGTCGAGCAGCACGAGGAAGAGCGGCGTCGCGTCCGCGGAGCCGTAGTAGGGCGTGTGCGGCACCTCGCCCGCCGCCGCCATCTCGCCGAACCGGATCTCGTGCGGCATCTTCCCCGGCTCCTCGTCGCGCTCGGGGTCGACGACTGCGCCCTGCAGCCGGGCGAGGAACTGCAGCGCCTCGCGGGCCACCTCCGGCGCCGCGAGCATCGCCTCGAACCCGGTGATGAGCGCGTCGCGCCCGAACGGACACGTATACCAGGGGATCCCCGCCGAGATGACCGGGTCGCCGAAGTGGAAGACGCGCAGCGCCTTCAGGTCGGCGACCGCGTGGAGGAGCGCGAGATCGAAGAGGTCGTTCGACGAGTGAAAGTGGGTCGCGGCGCGCGCCCAGGCGTCGTAGGCCTCGCGCGTCGCGTGTGCGCGCGCGTCGAACGACGCCGAGGGTCCGCGCGGTATCGCGCGGTCCTCGTCGGGGCCGCGCCGGCCGGCGGCCGCGCCCCGCTCGATCCCCGCCGCCACGATGAACGACAGCTCGACCTTGCCCGCGGGCTCGAGGTGGAGATCCACCCGCGCGCCCCGCCCGCCCATCCGCGAGAGCCGCGCCGGGCCGTCCGCGTGCAGCCCCTCGACCCGGATCTCCGTCGCGTACCCGCGGCCGTCGCGCCCGTCGTAGCGCAGGATCGCCCGGTTCCCCTCCACGCGGGGCACCTCGTAGGTCCCGCGCGCCGCGCGCTGCGCCCCACGGACCTCGAACACGTCGGCGAAGTCCGCCGCCCATGACATCTCGAGCCAGAACGACATCGGGAGGTCCAGGAAGTTCGTGAGGACGATCCGGTCCACGAAGACGTCGTCGATGATCTGGTCGCGCCGCAGGTGAACGTAGTTCACCGGCTCGCGCCCGAGGAGATCGCCGCCGTGGAGGCTCGTGATGGTGAAGTCGATCTGCGCGACGTAGTCGGGGGAGACCTGCGAGGACAGGCACAGCGGCGGACCGCCCTTGACCGCCAGCTTCCAGGAGGAGAGATGGCGCGTGTCGGTGAGGAACAGCCCGAGATCGCGGGCGCCCGCCGGCGCGACGTCGCCGAGGCGGTTCGCCACCAGGAACAGGTTCCCGCGCTTCAGGACGAGCTTGTCGACCCCGGTCGCCTCGGGCTGCGTCGAGGGGTCCGAATAGCCGAGCAGGTCCTCCGGGCGCGCGCGGCTCACTGCGCGAGCGTCGTCCATCCGTCCTCCGCCGCGACCGCTCCGCCGGCGCGCGGGTGCGCGCGTTCGGCGATCGCGGATCGGTAGACGGACAGATACTCGGCGGCCATCCGGTCTGCACTGAAGCGGCGCCGCGCCAGCGCCTGGATCGCGGCGCGATCGAGGGTCGCTGCGCGCCGGAGCGCGACGGCCATCTCGCGCACCCCGCGGACGAGGAACCCCGTCTTGCCGTCCTCGACGATCTCGGGAGCGGCGCCGAGCGGGTAGGCGACGACCGGACACCCGGCGAGCGCGGCCTCGATCATCACGAGCCCGAACGGCTCCTCCCAGCGCAGCGGCACGAGGAGCGCCCGGGCCGTCGCGAACAGCCGCCGCTTCATCGCGAGGTCGGCCTCGCGCAGCCAGCGCACGTGCGGGCGCTGCAGCGCGGGACCGAGCTCCTCCTCCGCCCACCCGTCGGGAGCGGCGTCGCCGCTGTGGACGCGACCGGCCACGGTGATCTCGATCCCCGCGCGCGCCGCCGCCTCGATCGCGAGCTCGGGCGCCTTGCACCACGCCAGGCGCCCGAGGAAGAACGCGCCTCCGCCGCCGTTGCCGACGACGGGGTAGAGCTCGGGGTCGAGGCCGTGATGGACGACGTGGTGGGGCGGCGGCTGCGCGAGCTCCGCCTGGCGCTCCGAGATGGCGACGACTCGCGCCCCGTCGATCCGCGCGTAGAAGCGCTCGAGCGTCGGCTCGTGCGCATGGTGCAGCGTGTAGACCATCGGCGCGCGCAGCTCGTCCGCGAAGGCGAGCATCGCCGGGACGTTCGCGTGGACGACGTCGTAGCCGCCCGCCGCGATCTCCTGGGCGGCGAAGCGGCAGTGGAGGAGCTCCGCGTACGGATCGGGAGGCCAGACTGCGCGCTCGTACAGCGCGCGAACGCCGCGCGCCGTGGAGTCCCCGGTCGCGAACACTGTGACATCGTGCCCCGCCCGAACGAGCGCGCGGGACAGCACATGGACGATGAGCTCCGTCCCGCCATACGCCGGTGGAGGGACGGGGACGAAGGGGGTCGAGACGATCGCGATTCGCACCCTCACACGGTAGGCGCTGGGTCGCGCCCGGGCCACGCGCGCGAGCCGCATGCCGGACGTCCACTCGCGCGAGCGCCGGGGCGCGACCGGGCGCTCGCGGCGACCCGCACCACGGCCAGTGCGCGGCTCGCCATCCGGGCCCGCGAGTGGGCGCTCCGACGACATCGTTCCCACGGCATTTCGGCGGGCGGCGGATTGGCCCTCGCCCGGACGGCAGGTAGACTCGCCGGTCATGGAAGGCCAGGGTCCGCTCAGCGAGGAGATGTTCCATTCGTTCCTCCAGCTCGCCGTGAAGCGGCAGGCGAGCGACGTCCACTTCGAGGTCGGATACCCCCCGACCTACCGGGTGTTCGGCGAGCTGCTCGCGGCGAAGTACCCGCCCCTCACGCACGCGGACACCGAGGCGATCGCCAACTTCGTCCTGCAGGCACCCGGCTCGGGCTTCTCGCCCCTCGACTTCCGCGAGGTGGACCGGAGCTACTCGCTGCCGGGCGTCTCGCGCTTCCGCGCCTCCGTCTTCAAGCAGCGCGGGAGCTGGGGCGCCGTGATGCGCACCATCCCGTTCCAGATCCCGGACTTCGAGACGCTGAACCTCCCGCCGGTGGTCCGCACCATCGCGGAGGCACGGCGCGGGCTCGTGTGCGTCACGGGCGCGACCGGGAACGGGAAGTCCACCACGATCGCCGCGCTCATCAACAACATCATCCAGCAGGAGCGGCTCCACGTCGTCACCGTGGAGGATCCCATCGAGTTCATCTTCCCCGGCGGGAAGGGGCTCGTGATCCAGCGCGAGGTCGGGTCGGATACCGCGAGCTACACCGACGCGCTGCGCGCCGCGCTCCGGCAGGATCCGGACATCATCATGGTGGGCGAGCTGCGCGACCGCGAGGCCGCGGACATCTGCCTCAAGGCGGCGGAGACGGGGCACCTCGTCATCACCTCGCTCCACACGCCCGACGTTCCCCGCGCCATCGGGCGCCTCGTCGGCCTGTTCCCCGCGGAGGAGCAGGACACGGTCCGCGCCCGGCTCGCCGACAACCTGCAGGCGGTCGTGGCGCTGCGGCTCCTCATGCGCGCCGACGCCGCAGGGCTCATCCCCGCCGTCGAGGCGCTCCTCGCGACGAGCACCGTGCGCGAGCTCATCCGCGACGGGTCGAAGATCACCGAGCTCAAGACGTACATGGAGACGGCCGGCTCGGATCTGGGCATGCACAGCTTCGACCAGTACCTGTACCGCCTGCACGAGTCGAAGCACATCTCCCTCGACAGCGCGCTCGCGAACGCGACGAACCGCGCCGACCTCGAGCGGCGCATCCTGATGGAGACGGGGGGCCGCACCGCGTGACCCTCGCCGCGCCAGCGGCGTCGCGCGTCCTCGTGGTCGGCTCGGACGCAGACGTCTCGATCGCGCTCCACCTGCACCTCGAGCGGGCGGGCTACGCGATCCACTGCATGCCCGGCCCGGCCGAGCTGGAGGCGATCGTGCGCGCCGTCGCGCCGCACGTGCTCGTGCTGCTCTTGCCGGCGGCGCCGGACGGGAGCTGGGGCCCGGCGCTCACCACCGCCGCCAATGCGGCCAAGGTCGGCGTGCGCGTCGTCATGATCGCGCCCTCTCGCGAGGTGGTCGAGCCGCTCGCCGCGGTGGCAGGCGCCGAGCGCGCCCTCGCCCGAGCCGAGGTGCTCTCGCGGCCGCTCGTCGTGGTCGAGCGCACGGTCGGGATGACGCCGCCCGGCTCGGTGAGCGCCGCGCCTCCCGCGCCGCGCCCCGCCGCCGCGCCGCTGCCGTCGCACGTGTTCGCCGAGGCGGGCGGCCCGCTCGCGGCGCCCCGCGCGCGGACTGGCCCCGTGGACCTCATGGCGCTCATCGACGAGGAGCTCGTCGACGAGCCCCGCTCGCGCCCGCTCCCGACGCGCGTCGAGGTGACGGTGAGCCTCGTCTCGGAGCACAACTTCTACGTCGGGCCGACGCGGCGGGTGGACTCGGGCGGCGTCTTCATCGCGACCGCCCTGCCCCCCGCGGTGGGCACGCGCCTCCAGGTCCGCCTCGGCCTCGCCGACGGTCGCAAGATCGACCTCGAGGGAGAGGTGGCCTTCGTGCGAGAGAAGAGCGCGACGATCGGCCGGCAGCCGACCGGCTGCGGCGTGAAGCTCTTCGGGCTGCCGGGCTGGGCGGTGGACGCGATCGACCGCTTCGTGCTGGCGCGGCAGCCGATCGTGTACACGCCGCAATAGCGCGTCCTCGACCTCACGCGGTCGACTTAGCCCCGAATCCGGCGCAGCTCGGTTGGCCTGACCCCGTGAACGCGCCCGCGCCCGAGCCCGCGCCCGACATATCGGGCTCGGGCTCGGACTCGGGCCCGGGCGCGGGGCGCAATCAATCCTCGACCTGCCGATCCGTCCGCCGCACGCCCAGCAGATACGGCTGGATGAAGGCGTCGAGATCGCCGTCGAGGACGTCGTCCACCTTGCCCGTCTCCACGCCGGTCCGGAGATCCTTCACCATCCGGTAAGGCTGCAGGACGTAGCTGCGGATCTGCGAGCCGAAGTCGATGTCCTTCTTCGTGGCCTCGACGGCGTCGCGCGCCTCGGCGCGCTTCTTCTCCTCGAGCTCGTACAGCTTGGCGCGGAGGATCTTCCAGGCGACGTTGCGGTTCTTCTGCTGCGAGCGCTCGTTCTGGACTGCGACCACGATGCCGGTCGGGAGGTGCGTGAGGCGGACCGCCGAGTCGGTCTTGTTGACCTTCTGCCCACCGGCCCCCGACGAGCGGTAGGTGTCGATCCGGACGTCGGCCTCCTTCACGTCGACGACGATGTCGTCCTCGATCTCGGGCGTCACGTCCACCGCGGCGAAGCTCGTCTGCCGGCGCGCGGCCTGGTCGAACGGGCTGATCCGGACGAGCCGGTGCACGCCCCGCTCCGCCTTGAGGAAGCCGTAGGCGAAGTCGCCGCGCGCGAAGAAGGATGCCTGCGAGATGCCGGCCTCCTCGCCCGCGACGAGGTCCGCGGGCTCGACCTGCCAGCCCCTCCGCTCGCAGTACCGCGTGTACATCCGGTACAGCATCGCGGCCCAGTCCATCGCCTCGATGCCGCCGGCGCCGCTCTTCACCTCGACGATCGCGTTGGCGCGGTCGTGCTCGCCGGAGAGCATCTTCTGGAACTCGAGCGCCTCGAGGTCCTTCTCCACGAGGTCGCAGTGCTGTTCCGCCTCGACGCGGGTCGCCTCGTCCTTCGCCTCGTCGGCGAGCTCCGCGAGCGCCTGCGCGTCGTCGAGGCCGCGGCGGACGCGCTGGTATGCGCCCGTCACCGCCTCGAGCTGCGCCTTCTCCTTGAGGAGCGCCTGCGCCTTCGCGTTGTCCGTCCAGAAGCCGCCGTCCTCCGACAGCCTCGCGATCTCCTCGACCCGCCGCTGCTTGCGGTCGACGTCAAAGGGACCCCCGGAGCGCCTCCAGGCGGCGCGCGAGCTCCGCGATCCGTTCGTTCGTGGGTCCAGCCATGGCCGTAGGTCCCTCGGGTCGTCGCTACGGCCGCGCGAGGCGGCGTCGGCCGGCGCGGAGCGCGGCCGCGAGCGCCGCCGCCGTGAACAGCGCGCTCGCGTAGGCGAACAGGTCGCCGACTGTAGTGTAGGGGGTGCGGCCGCGCAAGCGCGGCACCTCGGCGACGAGCAGGCGCGCCGGCTCGTTCGGATCCGGGGCCCGGTCGAGATCGACGGGGCCGATCTCCAGCGCACCCGGCGCCAGCTCGCCGGTCGGGAGCAGCACCGCCGAGACGCCCGCGTAGGCGGGCCGCACCACCGCCTTGCCCGCCTCGATCGCGCGCATCCGGACGATCGCGAGGAACTGGTATGGCCCGGACGAGTAGCCGTACCAGGCATCGTTCGTGGAGTTCACGAGCAGCTCCGGCTCGAGCGGCTGGCGCGCGAAGGCGACGTTGATCTCCGGGAAGATCGCGTCGAAGCAGATCATGGGCGCCAGCCGCACGAAGTCGCGCGCCGCGACCGGCTCGGCGGCGTGGGCGGGCGCGACGAGGCCGAGCCCGCCCCCGGCGCTGCGACCCCCGGCCTCGTCGGCGGGTGCGCCCGCGGGCGCCGGAAACGCGAGCACCGCGAGGTCCGCGCCCGGCGCGGACGGCGCGAAGCTCGGCACCACCTGCCTGAGGAACGGGAGCCACTCCTGGAGGGGCACGTACTCGCCGAACGGCACGAGGTGATGCTTCTGGTAGGCGCCGAGGACCTCGAGGTCCGGGGTGAGCAGCAGGTTCACGTTGCCGACGCGCGAGACGCGCCGGCCGTCGGCCCCCGGCAGCCGCTCGATGGTCGCCGCGCCCATGAGCAGGTGCGCGCGCGAGAGCGCCGGCAGGCCATACCCGGGCAGCGCCAGCGAGCGGACGCCCGGCGACAGGTACATCGGGTACGACGACTCCGGCCAGGCGACGAGGTCCGCGCCGCGCCGGTCGGCCTCGATGGTGAGCGGCACGAGCCGGTCGAGGATGTACTCGCGGTTGTCGCGCGCCTTGTTCTTCACCGACTGGTTCACGTTCGGCTGCACGATGCCGACGGTCAGCTTCGGCGCCTCCGCCATCCGCGCCCGCACGTGGCGGAGCCGCAGCTCGCCGTGCACCCCCACCAGCGCGAGCACCGCCGCGGTCGCGACGAGCGCGACCCGCGGCAGCGGCCGGCGCTCGCGGCGCGCCGCGATGGCCTCCGCGAGCGTCGCGTTCACGAGCACGACGAGCGCCGCGATCGCGTACACGCCCGCGAGCGCGGCGAGCTGCGCGACCGGAAGCGTCCGCACCTGCGTGTAGCCGAGGTTCGCCCACGGGAACCCGGAGAAGAGATAGTTCCGCGACAGCTCGAAGGCGGCCCACACGAGCGGGAGGTGGCGGTACAGCGGCCACCCCAGCCGCGCGCGGATCGTCCAGGCGACCGCGAACGCCGCCGCCCAGTGCGCCGCCATGTAGAGCACGAGCAGCGAGAGCGCGACGAGCGACAGCCCGAGGGACAGGCCGCCGAACTCGGTCATCGCGTTCGAGACCCAGTAGATGGCGGCGAAGAAGTATGCGAGCCCGGCGACGAGGCCGCGCAGGGCGGCGGCGCGCATCGAGGGCGCGGAGCGGAGCACGAGCAGCGCCGGCACGAAGGCCACCCACGCGACGGGCTCGAGCCAGCCGGCCGGGTCCACCTGCCGGATGGAGAGGAACGGGACGACGAGCGGCAGGGCGAGCGCCATCGCGGCGCCAGAGGCCGCCGCGGCGAGGTACGGGAGGGCGCGCTTCATCGGGGTCCGTGCGTTCGGGATCTCTTGGCGCGGCGAGCGCCGCGGCGCAAGCGGGGCCAGGCTCTAGCGTCTCCGCGCGGGCGCGGCGGGGTCGCCCTCGGGGGCGGTACTCGCCTGCGCGGCATCGTAGGCCGCCGCAGCGGCGAGGTAGTACGCGACCGCCTCGCGCACGAGGTGGCCGACCGGGCGGCCGAGCCGGCTGGCGGTAGCGCCCACGGCGTCCGCCAGGTCCGAGGGCATCCGCACCGTGACCGTGCGTGCCTGGGCGAGCGCCGCCTCGAGCCGCTCCAGCGCCTGGCTGGGGCGCGAGACGCGAAAGTCGCCCGCCTCGATCATCTCCGTGATCCGGCGCGCGAGCTCGTCGCGCGTGTACCACTCGCCCTCGAGCCAGACCGACTCGGAGTCGAGATCGATGTCGGCGAACGGGTCCATGACGTCTCGGTCTCCGCGGCGCCGCGCGCGGGCCGGCCGCCCTCGCGGAGCGCCGAGCCGACGAGGCCCTCGCCCTGCGCGAGCTCCGCCTCCTTGCGCGCCATCCGCCTCGCGTCGGCGGGCCGCTCGTGATCGTAGCCGAGCAGGTGCAGGAGCCCATGCGCGAGATACCGGTCGAGCTCCGCGCCGACCGCCCGCCGCTCCTGCCGCGCCCTGCGAGCGGCGGTGTCGAGCGAGATTACCACGTCGCCCAGGAGCGGCCCATTCCCCGGCGGCTCGGAGAGCGGGAACGAGAGCACGTCGGTCGCGGCGTCCTTGCCGCGCCACTCCCGGTTGAGAGCGCGGATGCGGCGGTCGCCGACGAGCAGGATGGAGACCTCCGCGTCTCCGCGCCCGAGCGCGGAGAGGAACGCGGCGGCGCGGCCGCGCAGGCGGCGGGCGGCGGCGCGCCCGCGCGGGTGCTCCGAGGCGAGGCGGACGGTCACGGCTTGGCGAGGAGCTGGATGGCCGGCGGAGGCGGCGCGTCCTCGCCGGCGCGCGGCGGGTACGCCGGGCGGGTGTGATAGATGGCCTCGAGCGCACTCACCATCGCGCCCGCGATGGCGTTCAGATCGCGGAGCGTGAGCTCGCACTCGTCGAGCTGGCCCTCGCTGAAGATCTCGTTCACCCGCTTCGACACGAGTGCGGTCAGCGCGGCGTCGGTCGGCTCGGGGAGCGCGCGCGCCGAGGCCTCGCACGCGTCCGCGATCATGACGAGCGCCGCCTCGCGACTCTGCGGCTTCGGCCCCGGGTAGCGGAAGAGCGCCTCGTCGACCGCCGGCGTCGCCGGATCGATCGTGCTCGCCCCCCAGGGGGCCCCAGACGAGGAAGGCGGCTTCGCCGCGTCGATCGTGCTCGCGGTCGTGCTCGCGGCGCTCCTGCCCTCCGCCGCGCTCTTCTGCGCGCGCGCCCAGAAGTAGCCGACGAGGCGCGTCCCGTGGTGCTGCGGGATCGTCTCCGTGACCACCTTGGGGAGCCGCCACTGGCGCGCGAGCTCGAGCCCGTCGGTCACGTGGCGCTTGATGATGAGCGCGCTCATCGAGGGCGCGAGCGCGTCGTGGCGGTTCTCACCGCGCTGGTTCTCCGCGAAGAAGGCCGGATTCCGGATCTTCCCGAGGTCGTGGTAGTAGGCGCACACCTTCGCGAGGAGCGGGTTCGCGCCAATCGCCTGCGCGGCCGCCTCGACCATCGAGCCCATCAGGATCGCGTGGTGGTACGTCCCGGGCGCCTGGACGATGAGCTCCTTCAGCGCGGGGTGGTTCAGGTTTGCGAGCTCGAGGAGCTTCACGTCCGTGACGTAGCCGAAGAGGCCCTCGACCGCGGGGAGGATGCCGACGACCGCGACAGGCAGGAGGATCGCCCCGCCCGCGAGCGCGGCGGCGGCCGCGACCACGATCTCCGCCCCGCCCTTCCCCCCGTGGAGGCCGATCGCGACGGTCACGGCGACGCCGACGAGGCCCACCGCGAGCCCGGCGCGGAAGAGGGCGGCCCGGTCGCGGCTCCCGGGGACGAGCCCAGCGGCGGCGAGCGAGGTGAGCGTCGCGTAGACCGCGAAGGACATCGACTGGCCGGCGAGGAGCCCCGCCGAGAGGCCCGCCGCGAGGGAGAAGAGCAGCGCGGTCTCGGCGGCGAGCACCTGGCGGACGATCATCGCGCCCGCGGCGAAGGGCACGAGGTAGTGGAGCGACGGGCGCGGGAAGCCCGTGAAGCGCTCGTGGAGCGCGTCCGCGACGGTGAAGCCGACGAACCCGAGCGCGAGGGTGCCGACGAGGAGCCCCGCCATGAGGAGCGCGTCGCGGCGCGCCGGGCGGAAGCGCGGGAAGTTTCGGCGAGCGTAGCCCCACAGCAGGACGACGACGAGGCCCACGAGCGCGCCGCCGCCGAGCCGGACGTGGGTGATGTCCTCGTCCTGGCGCTGCGCGCGGATCCCCTCCAGCACGACGATGTGGCGCGCCTCGATCCGCTCCCCGTCGCCGATGATCTTCTCCCCTCGCTTCACGGGGATGACGACCGGCTTCACGCGCGCGGCGGCGTCCGCCTTCCGCCGCTCGGTCTCGGCCTGGTTGTGCACGAGGGTCGGCCGCACCATGGCCATCGCGAGCCGCTGGACTGCCGCGCGCAGCGCGGGCGGCTCGCGGTCCAGCCGCGCCGCCGCCGTCCGCACGAGCTCGTCGCGCGCGCGCTCGACGGTGCGGACGAGCGAGAGATCCGTGAGCGTGCGCTCCCCCCCCTGCAGCGTCCCGTCGCGGAAGGTGCGGACCGCGAAGACGGGATCGCGTCCGGCGGGGAGGAGCTTCGCGTCCTCGACCACGAGACCGCCGAGCCCCTTCTGCGCGAGCGCGGCGAGCTCCCGCTCCACCGCCTCGGAGAAGCGGGCCTGCGCGAGCGCGGCGAGATCCTCGTCGCGTACGATGACCTGCAGGCGCGAGACGAACGCGTCGCGCTGTGCGGCGTAGCGCCGCTCGAGCTCGCGACCGTCCCTCGCCTCCGCGCCGCTCGTGGCGGCGCGGAGCCTGTCCTGAGCGTAGCGGCCGGAGGCCGCGGAGTCGAAGGGCTCGGGATGAACGGGCCGGACGGACGCGTCCAGGAAGGCCGCCTCCTCGCCCCGCATGAGCGCGAACGCGGCGTGGATGCGGGCGGCCGCCTCGTCGGCCGCGCCGGCGTCGTGATCGTAGAGCGGTCGCTCGACCGCGGCGGCCTCGGCGCGCCGGCGCGCGGTCGCCTCCGCGTCCACGAGGTCGTAGTCGCGATCCGCCTTGATGGTGACTGGCGCTGGGAGGCCGAGCGAGTCCGGGCCAGGCAGCCGGTGCGCCGCGAACGGCGCGAGGAGGACCCCCGCCGCGGCCGAGATTCCGACGACGAGCGCGAGTCGCATCACGCGGCCGAGCCAGTCGACGCGCCGCGCCGTGCGTGACCCGGCCGGAGGAGCGGCCGGCTGGGGGGAGTGGGCGTCGGTGGACGGGGACACGGCGCGCCAGCCTCGCACCGGTGGCGACCCGCTGGCAACGGGTCCCCTACGGATCGCGAACCCCGCGAGAACGCGGCCTTATCCCGGGCGGGTACCTTACGCGGCACCGGGCGGACGCTCGTCCGCCGGCCCGGGCGCCTGGGGGGCGGCGCCGGTACGCTCGCGCTCCCGCTCCGCCTTCGCCGCGTCCGCCCGCGCACGTCGCTCCGCGTCGTACAGGTCGTAAGCGCGGACGACCTCCTGAACGAGCGGGTGGCGGACGACGTCCACCTCGCTGAACTGGCAGAAGCCGAGTCCCTCGACGCCGCGCAGCACCTTCTGGACCTCGATGAGCCCGGACCCGCGCCCGGAGGGGAGATCGACCTGGGTCACGTCCCCGGTGACGACCGCCTTCGACCCGTAGCCGAGGCGCGTGAGGAACATCTTCATCTGCTCCTCGGTCGTGTTCTGCGCCTCGTCCAGGATGATGAACGCGTCGTTCAGGGTGCGCCCGCGCATGAACGCGAGCGGCGCCACCTCGACGGTGCCCCGCTCCATGAACGCGGTCGCCTTCTCGTAGTCCACCATGTCGAACAGCGCGTCGTGGAGCGGCCGCAGGTACGGGTTCACCTTCTCCGCGATGTCGCCCGGGAGGAACCCGAGCTTTTCGCCCGCCTCGACCGCGGGCCGGGTGAGCACGATCCGCTTCACCTTGCGCTCGACGAGGTACGACACCGCCATCGCCATCGCGAGGTAGGTCTTGCCCGTACCGGCCGGGCCGATGCCGAAGACGATGTCGTTGTCGCGGATCGCCTGGATGTAGCGCTTCTGCGCGAGCCCCTTGGGCGTGATGATCCGATGCCGCGAGGAGACGAACACGGTCTCGCCGAAGATCTCCTTGAGCGGGACGCCCTGCCCGGCGAGCTTCGTCGCCTGGTCGACGTCCTCCAGGTAGAGCGGGTAGCCGTCCTCGATGAGCCCGTACAGCTCGCGCACGAGCCCTTCCGCCAGCTGCACCCGCGCCTCCTGCGGCGCCGCGATCACGATCTGGCCGCCGCGCAGCCCGAGCTGGACGCCGAGGCGCCGCTCGATGAGCTTCAGATGCTCGCTGTGCGCGCCGCAGAGCGCGCGAACCTTGTCGTTGTCCGGGAAATCGAGCCTTGCCGTCTTCAGCGGTTCCGCCGCGGTTTGACCCAAGCGACTCCTCCGGGACCGCGCGTACGACGCGCCGCGGTCCTCTCGTTCACGATAACCGGCGCGTCCCCGGGCGGCACGTGGAGCGCAGGCCTACTCCACGGGCGGCAGGAGGACGAAGCGGCCCTCGTCCGTTCGCCGGTAGTACCACTCCGTGGACCACGGGTGGCGCAGATCGCGCGGGGTCGCGAGCCCCTCGTCGACGAGGGCGCCGAGCGACGCGGGGTATTCACCGCGCTCGACGCGGTGGACCTCGAGCGCGCTCCGGAGGCGCGCCCGCTGGGCGCGCGCGAGGAAGCGCTGGGCGGCGTTGTCCCCCACCCCCTCGTCACCGCCCCGCGCGCCAAGGCCGCGCTCGTCGACCCACGCCGCGATCCCGGCGAGCGCGGCGGCGAGCGCCACGGTCGCGACGATCCGCACGGCCCCGCGCCGGATCCGTGCGCCGAGGCCGTCCCGACCGTAGCTGCCGACCGCACCCTTCCGCCGCGCGGGAGGGACGGGCCGGAGGTGCCCGAGGTTCACGAGGGAGAGGAGGGCCTTGCACGTCTCGAACTCGCCGAGGCGCGAGAGATCGACGATCGATTCGACCGTACGGCCCGGCTCGGCGAGCGCGTGGACGCGCCGCTCGTTGGGCCCGAAGCTCGCGAACTCGCCCTTCCTGTCGACGGGCCCCGCGTCGAGCGCATCGAACGCCGCGTCGACGTCGCCGCCCTCGGAGCGCTCACCTGGCGGCGACCCAGGCTCGAGCGCCCGGAGCCGCTCGAACGTCATCGCGGTCGAGGTGATCCGCCTGCGGATCGT
>DATIDF010000277.1:0-3121 GCA_035456445.1 Anaeromyxobacter sp. | reverse complement strand
ACGAAAGGCCAGAAGGCGCCGCGCTTGAAGCCGTAGATCAGGTACGTCGGGCGCTCCCCGCCGCGACGCTCGAAGGCGAAGATCGCCGCGAGGAGCTGCTCGCCGAAGCCGTGCGCGACGAGCTCACCGGCCACCAGGTGGACGCCGGTGACGAGGTCCTCGAAGTCGCGGTCGCGGACGACGAGCCACTGGTAGCCCAACGAGTCCTGGCGGCGGCGCACCTCGGACCCGGACGTCTGCGCGACGACGCCGAGGAGCTCGTCGATCTCCTGCTCGGCGCGCAGGAACTCCCCGGCGGAGAGCGACTTGAAGACGACCCCGGCGGCGCCCGCCGGCCGCAGGCCGAGTTCGGCCTCGAGCGTCACCTGCGCGGTCGAGAGGGCGAAGAGGCGGTCGAGCTTGGCGCCCTTGAGCTTCTTCCGCCCGAAGAGGACGTCGCCGAGGCCCAAGGCGCGCTACCTACGCAGCGATCGGCCGGCCCATCTCGGCCGCGATGTCCGCCAGGCGGGCGAGGCGCTTCTCGAGCGGCGGATGGGTCATGAAGAGCTCGGTCGCCGTCCGCTTCACGCTCGTCGGGATGATGAAGAACGCGTTCATGCCCTCCAGCTCGCGCAGGTCGCGCTGCGGGATGCGGGTCATGTCGCTGGCGATCTTCTGCAGCGCGCTCATGAGGTTCTCGGGCGCGCCGGTGATGACCGCGGCGCCGCGGTCGGCGGCAAACTCCCGGTAGCGCGAGATCAGCAGGATGAGCATGGTGCTGAGCACGTACGTGATCAGCGAGACGGCGATCATGATCAGGATCGCGGGGGCGCCGCCCGAGTCACGGTTGCGGCCGCCGCCCATCATCCCCGTCCACAGGCCCATGCGCATGAGGAACGCTGCGAGCATGGAGAAGAAGCTCGCGATCGTCATCACGGCCACGTCGCGGTTGGCGATGTGCGAGAGCTCGTGCGCGAGCACGCCCTCCACCTCGCGGGGCTCGAGCCGGTTCCAGAGGCCCTGCGTGACCGCGACGGCCGAGTGCTTCGGGCTCCGCCCGGTCGCGAACGCGTTGGGAACGTCGGTCGGGATGATGGCCACGCGCGGCTTCGGCAGGTCCGACATCGCGCAGAGGCGGTCGACCATGGCGTGCAGCTCGGGCGCCTGCTCGGGTGTGACCACCTTGGCCCCGGAGGCGGCGAGGGCGATCTTGTCCGACGTGAAGTACTGGAAGAACGCGAGCGCCCCGAGCAGGATCACCATCGGGAGGATCCCGAACTGGAAGACGTTCACCATGACGACGAAGAACACGACGTAGAGCGCGCCGAGGAGGAACATCGTCAGGAACAGGCGGGTGGAAAGCCCGCGGTCGCGTCCAAAGGCCCTGCGTCTCATGCTCGAAGTCTAGCTAGCACCCTCTGGGCAACCGGGCGCCCGCGGGAGCCACGAGACGCCCAGCTCGAAGGCCCCTGCAGCCTGCGCCACCAGGCGCGTCATCCCGTCCGGCGCCTCCTCGAGGCAGACGTTGCCGGCCTCGACCCGCCAGGTCGGCGTCCAGCGGACGGCGAGCCTGTACTCCCCGGGTGCGCCGACCTCGCCCTCGACGCGGTCGTGCCCGAGCGCGGTCAGGCGCGCCTCGCCCGGGCCCGTGAGGATCGGCTCGGGAGCGGGCACCTCGTAGATCGTGACGTCCCCCGCGCGGCCCAACTCGACGAGCCCCGCACGACCGGAGCGGAGGAGCTCGGCCTCGCGCTCCTCCCCGATCCGGCCGAGCTGCGTGTCCGGGAGGAGCACGAAGCGGACGCCGAGCGAGTCGAGCCAGTCGCGGTAGGCCTCCGGGTCGAGCGGCTCCTCGTAGAAGAGCGGGTTGCGGGCGATGTCGAGCTGGCGGTACCAGCCGCGCGCGAGCGGGAAGCCGGCCCGCGGAAGCCGGTAGGACTCCCAGTGGTCGGCCGTGGGCACGACCTCGACGCGGTGATTTGGTGAGGCGCTCCCTGCGAGGGCGTCGAGCGCGGGCCGCCAGAACTCCTCCTGGGCCGAGCGTGTGCCCCCCTTGTGGAGCGCCGGCCCGATGTACGGGACGATGGTGTAGGTGAGCGCCGAAACGATCGCGAGCCCCGCGAGCCAGCGCGGCCGGTAGGCGGCGACCGCGGCGGCGAGGAGGGCGAGCGGGAGCACGATCCCGCGCAGCCGCGTGACGTTCTCGCCGATCGGCGAGGGCACGAGGAACGCGATCACGGCGCCCAGTGCCCAGAGCGCGAAGACCGCCGCGAGGAAGCGCCCGCGCTCGGCCCGGACTCCGAGCGCGACGCAGAGCCCCGACAGGAAGAGGACGCCGAGCAGCTCCTCAGCCCGGAACCACGGGTACTCCGCCTCCTCCGGGTAGAGGAGCAGGAGCGCACCCTGGAGGAGCCCGAGAGCGAGCAGCGCGCCGCCGAAGGCGACGACGCCCCGATCCAGCCGCGGACGACGGGCGAGAAACACGGCGACGACGGCCAGGCAGAGGTAGAGGAAGGCGAGCGGCGAGAGCCCCAGCGTCAGTGCGGCGAGCCCGCCGGCGAGCCACCGCCGATCGAGCTGCAACGCCTTGAGCGCGCCGAGCGCGGCGGCGAGCCCGGCGGCGTACGGGTACGTCCCCGTGAAGAGGGGCCCGCACGCGACGACGGCGAACACGAGCGAGGGAAGGCGCGCGGCCTCCCCCCACTCCCGCTCGGCGAGCGAGGCGAAGAGCGCCGCCGCCGCGACGACGGCGACGAGCACCAGGAGGTCGTTGCCGACGAGCGCCGCCGGGAAGTAGTAGAGGAGGCTGTAGCCGAGGAGCGGATAGTGGCCCGCATACCAGAACGTGTCCCAGACGAGGACGCCGTCGCGGACGAGCTCCGTGCGGTAGAGGTGCGCGGGAAGGTCGCCCGGGGGCGGGCCGAGGAGGACGAGCGCGAGCCCGACGCAAAGCGCGATCCCTGCCGCGCCTAGAGTTCCTGGCATGGCCCGGACGGCGGTACTCGCTCTCGCGTTCATGGCGCTCATGGCCCCGGCGCAGGGTAGTGCCCAGACGCTCCCGGTCGTCGTGGTGCCGGGCTTCACGGTCGACGACCTCGAGGCCGTGCAGGAGCGCGGCGCGATCGGCCTCCTCAATCCCGGC
>DATIDF010000276.1:0-22465 GCA_035456445.1 Anaeromyxobacter sp. | reverse complement strand
AACCTCGACCTCGTACACGCGCTCGCCGCCGGCGAGCACGTACCAGGGGTCGAGCGCCTTCTCGAACACCCGCGCCCCGTCGGCGGCGAGGAGCGCGACCGAGACCGCCGCCGGCCGGAGCCGAACGGTGCCCGTGTTGCGCAGCGCGAGCCGGACGCGGGCGCCGTCGCGGGCCAGGAACACGAGCTCGCCGCGCGCGACGGGCGCGGCGGGGGCGAGGAAGACGGGCACGCCGATGCGGGTGAGCACCTTCACGCGCGCCGCGTCCTCCGCGGTCGCGGCGCGCGGGAGCTCCTCGATGAAGACGCGCCAGGTGCGCTCGGCCGCGCCCGGCGCCGCGTCGGTGCCGAGACGCACGTTCCGTGCCTCGCCCGGCGCGAGCTCGAGGAGCGGCGGGAAGACGACGAGCTCGCGCGTGGGGGAGAGATCCATCGCGCCGTCCGGCTTCTGCGCCCAGGCGTAGGCGCGGAGCTGGTAGCGCGCCGGGGCAGCGCCGCCGTTGCGCAGGGACATGAGCGCGGTGCGGGCGTTCGCGGACAGCTCCACGTTCACGGGCGAGATGTCGAGATCGCCGCCGCGCGCCGCCGCGGGCGCGAGCGCGGCGGCGACGAGGAGGGCGCGGGCGGCGGGGCGGAGAGGGCGCATCATGAGCACGTGACTGGCGCGGTGCGCAGCGGCGGAGTCTAATACGCGCAATCTGGCGCCAGCAATGAAACGGCCGCGCTCACAGCGCCTCACCCGCGCGCGCAATGCGACGAGGCTCGCGTTGGCGCTGTGCGTTGCGCTCGCCGCGCGCTCGGCGCGCGCCGTGCCGCCGGCTGCCTCGGGGCCCTCGTGTACCGTGAGCGTGGCAGGCGGGATCGCGTTCGGCGCGTACGATCCGCTCTCCTCGACGCACCTCGACTCGACCGGGAGGATCGTCCTCGACTGCCCTCCTGGCCGCGTCGTGGCCATCGCGCTCGGGACAGGCCAATCCGGCACTTTCGCCGCGCGCGAGCTGCGCGGGCCGACCGGCGACGTGCTGCGCTACAACCTGTACCGGGACGCGTCACGGACGCTGGTCTGGGGAGACGGCTCGAGCAGCGTTGCCCTCTCCGTGGACGGCGCGAAGGGCAAGACCGTCGACGTGTACGCCCGCGTGTTCGCCGGCCAGGATGCATCGGCCGGCGCGTACGCCGACACCATCGTGGTGACAGTCGAGTTCTGACCCGCGCTATCGCGTGCGCGCGATCCGCTCGTTCACGCACAGCAGCCGCGCGCCGCGTACGTTTCCCCGTCACGCGGGCGTGGGCTTCCTCGCCAGTCATCCGGCGATATGCTGGCGATTGCACGGCGGGCGTGAAGGATTCGCCGCCGAACCCATCCCGAGGACTTCCATGAATCGCATCGCCCTTCGCCTCTCCCTCGCGGTCGCTGCCGTGTTCGCGGCGAGCGCCGCGCGCGCAGACAGCGTCACCACCACCTTCCAGGTCTCCGCGAACGTGAAGAAGACGTGCACGATCACCGCGCAGGCGATCTCGGTCGGCTACGATCCGATCTCTGCGAACGCCACCACCGACGCGACGGCGGAGGGCAACCTCGTCGTGGCATGCACGAACAAGCTGCCCTACAGCATCGGTCTCGACAGCGGCGTCAACGGCGCACGCAAGATGACGAAGGGTTCCGACGCCCTCGACTACCAGCTGTACTCGGACGCGGCGCGGACCAGCGCGTGGACCGAGGCGGCGACCGTCTCCGGGACCGGGCAGGGCAAGCAGGCGATCACTCATGTCGTGTACCTGAGCATCCCGGCGGGCCAGGATGCGGTGTCCGCCTCCGAGGGCGTCGACTACACCGACACGGTCACTGCGACCGTGAACTTCTAGCCTCGGCGCACCCGCCGGCCGGATCCGGCGTGGAGGGGGAAGCCCGGGACCTCGCGGTCCCGGGCTTTTCTTCTCGCCGGGTCCAGCGACGCGCCGAGTCGCGCGCGTCCCGTCCCGGCGATCCGAGCGCGCTGGCAGATCGCGCCAGCACGTACGCCTCCTCGGCAAGGGCGTCTCTCCACGCCAGGCGATCGGTCCCTCCAGGCGCCCCTCGTGCGCGGTCCCCCTCCCGAGCGGGCGCCTGCGCCCGAGCGTGCCGATAATGCAGATCCGATGCAGAACTGGCCGCCATCGCCCGCGGCTCTCCCGAACGACGAGCGCTCGTCGGGGCTTGCGCCGCGCGAGGAACTGGAGCGGAACGTGTCTTCGCCCGCCCGCGAGGAAGGGTGGCCGGCGCCCGGTGCTCAGCCGGCCGGGGTGCACGTGGCCTCGCTCGGCGATCCCCAGCCCATCGACGTGCTCTCCGTGGACGACGACCCGCGCAACCAGGAGGCGACGCGGGCGCTCCTCTCCGGATCCGGCGCCCGGATCGTGGAGGCGCGCTCCGCCGAGGAGGCGCTGCGCATCCTCCTCCTGCGCGACGTCGCGGTCATCCTCCTCGACGTCGGCCTCCCCGGCATGTCGGGGCTCGAGATGGCGAGGCTCGTCCGCGGGCGCGAGCAGACGCGCCACACGCCCATCATCTTCCTCACGGCGAGCGCCGACGCGCGGCTGCTCGACGCCGGCTACGCGCTCGGTGCGGTCGACTTCCTCACGGCGCCCGTGTCCGAGCAGGCGCTCCGCGCGAAGGTGGCGTTCTTCATCGACGCGCATCGCACGAACCAGGCGCTGCGCCGGAACGCGGAGCTCCTGCGCGCTGCGCAGGACCGCGAGCTCGCGCGGAACGTCGCGGAGGCGCGGCGGCACTGGGAGGAGGACGTGCTCCGGCGCGAGATGGAGCGCGATCGGCAGCTCCTGGAGACGCTCCACCGCGCGAACGAGCGGCTCAAGATCCTCTCCGGCGTCCGGAGCGAGCTGCTCTCCGCCGAGACCGTCCGCGAGCGGCTCCCGGCGATCTGCGCGCGCGTCGCGCAGCACCTCGGCCTCGAGCGCTGGGCGCTCCACCTGGCCGGTCCGGACGGCCGAGTGGCGCTCGCCGCCGCCGGCGGCGTTCAGGCCGAGCAGGCGGACCGTGCGGCGGCGCTCGACACCCCCGAGGCGATCCTCGGCGGGCTCCGGCCGCGGGTGTGCGCGCGCGGGGAGCCCGCGCCGCCCATCGCCGAGGCGCTCGGCGCCGCCTGCTGCGCGGCCCGACCGTGCCTGGCCAGCGGGAAGGTCGTCGCGACGCTCGCCTTCGGCTCCGCCGAGCGGGACGCGGTCGACGCGGACGACCCCGCCACGATCGAGCTCGTCGGCTACGCGATCGCGATGGCGCTCGATCGCGACCGGCTCATCGCCGAGCTCCAGGGCCGCAACGAGGAGCTGCGCGAGGCCGACCGCCGGAAGGACCAGTTCCTCGCGATGCTCGCGCACGAGCTGCGGAACCCGCTCGCGCCGGTCTCGAACGCCGTTCGCCTCCTCCAGGACTATGGCGCGGACCCAGGGATCCGCGAGCGCGCCCTCGCGGCGGCGGGTCGCCAGGTGCGGCACATGGCGCGGCTCGTGGACGATCTCCTCGACGTGTCGCGCATACGCAGCGGGAAGGTGCGCCTGCGCGAAGAGGTGGTGGAGCTCGCGCGCGTGGTGCACGACGCGGTGCAAGGCGTCGAGGACCTGGTCGCCTCGCGCCGGCATGCGCTCACGGTGAACGTACCCGAGGCGCCGCTGCTCGTCCTGGGCGATGCCATACGCCTGACCCAGATCGTCGAGAACCTCCTCACCAACGCCGCGAAGTATACGGATCCCGGCGGACACCTCCGGGTCGAGCTCCGGCGCGAGGGGGACGAGGCGGTGCTCGCGGTGCAGGACGACGGCATCGGCATCCCGCCCGAGCTGGTTGGCGACATCTTCGAGCTCTTCGTGCAGGCGGAGCAGGGTGTGGATCGCTCCCGCGGCGGCCTCGGCATAGGGCTCTCGCTCGTGAAGAACCTGGTCGACATGCACCGCGGCGAGGTCCGCGTCACGAGCGCCGGTCCCGGGCAAGGTTCGACGTTCACCGTGCGGCTCCCGGTCGTCGAGGACGGCACCGTCGCGCACGCGCCGGCGCCCGCCGCCGCCGAGCGCGTCAGCGCGCCGCGGCGTGACATCCTCCTCATCGAGGACAACGCCGACATCAGAGAGACGCTCGCCGAGCTCCTCCGCCGCCGCGGCCACACCGTGCGCGAGGCGGAAGGCGGACATGCGGGGATCGAGCTTGCGCGCGCGGCGCCGCCCGAGGTCGCGCTCGTCGACATCGGCCTCCCGGAGCTCGACGGCTTCGAGGTCGCCGCGCGCCTCCGCGAGCTGGCGCCGGCCGCGCGACTCGTCGCGCTCACCGGCTACGGCGGCGCCGAGGACCGGCGCCGCGGCTCCGAGGCGGGGTTCCGCGCCCACCTCGTGAAGCCCGTCGACATCGACGAGCTGACAGCGCTCATCGACTCGCTCGGCTGATCGACGCCGCCCCGCGAAGGAGCCGTCAGGGACAGCGACGTCCAGCCCGCCCCTGGGAGCGGGCGCAGCCCCGAGCGGGAGGCCTCGAATCGGCACATTGACGGAGGGAGCGTGCGATGGTGCGCTCCGCTAGAGATTCCACGAGGTCACGCCATGCGAAAGCCACCTGCACTCTCCGTAGCACGCGCCCGAACGATACGCAGGTGAGAGCACCCCTCCGAACGCGCCGCGATCGTCTCGTGGCACGGCTCCTCCCACTGGTGCTCGCCCTGTCCGTCGCGCAGCCCTGCGCCGCGGACGAGGGCGTGTTCCTCGGCCCCCGGTTCCGCTGGGCCGAGATGCCGGTGTTCGAGCGGGTGCTCCACGACGTCGTCGCGATCCCTGCGAACGTGCCGCGCTGGAGCGGGGGCGACTGGGCGCAGCTCGCTCTCTGGACCGGCGCGGTCGGCACGCTGATGCTTCCCCTCGACGACCCGTATGATGCGCGGCTCGATCGCTGGATACATCAGGAGCTCGACCCGCGCCTTCCGACCGTCTGGAACGACTGGATGCAGCCGCTCCTGTGGGGTGGCATCGCGGTGGGCGGGCTCGGGACGTGGTGGTGGGCGACGTCCACCGGGAACAACCGCGTCGCGCAGGGCTGCTCGCTCATGGGCGAGGCGCTCGCGGTCTCGCAGGTGTATCACCTCACGTTCAAGTTCATTCTCGGTCGCGACGGTCCGAGCGACGGCGATGGGACTGGCGACATCAAGGGGCCCGTGAACGCCTTTCGCGTCTACCCGGCGGGCACGCCCTCGGGCCACGCCGCAACGCTCTTCAGCCTCACCACCGCGGGCCTCGCGTACTTCCGCCCGCCCGTCTGGGCGCAGGCGCTCGGCTACGGCGTCGCGGGAGGGCTCGTCGCGTTCCACGTCATCGACCACCGCCACTTCCTCTCGGACTCGCTCTGGGGCGCGGCGATGGGCTTCTACGTCGGACGCTGGGTGGTCAAGCACCGCGAGTCGTCGCTCGCCGGCGAGACCGACACACCGGGCACGCGCGCCACGCTCGTGCCGGTGCCGCTTCGGGGCGGCGCCGGGCTCGCGCTCGTCGTGCGCGGTTGAGCGAAACTCCCGGGTGGGGGGCTGGCTTCCGCGCCGTTGCGATGCGTCAGGGCCGGTGCTTTCTCTCCCGCATGCGCCCCTTCACCCGGTTCGCCTGGGCGGTCCTCGCCTACAACCTCGCCGTCGTCGCCTGGGGCGCGTTCGTGCGCGCGACGGGGTCGGGAGCGGGGTGCGGCAAGCACTGGCCGATGTGCAACGGTGAGGTCGTGCCGCGGGCCCCGGCCACCGCGACCGTCGTCGAGTTCACGCATCGTGCGACGAGCGGCCTCGGCCTCCTCCTCGTCGTGGCGCTGGTGATCGGGGCCGTCCGCGCGTTCCCCGCGCACCACCCCGCCCGCAAGGCGGCGTGGGCGTCGCTCGGCCTCATGGTCCTCGAGGCGCTCGTGGGCGCGGGGCTCGTCCTCTTCGGCTGGGTGGCGAAGGACACCTCGTTCGCGCGCGGCTGGGTGATGGGCGTCCACCTCACGAACACCTTCCTCCTGCTCGGCGCGCTCGCGCTCACCGCCGACTGGAGCGCGCGGCCGGGTGGGATGCGGTTCGGCGAGCGGGGCGTCATCGCCGGGGCGCTCTGGCTCGCGTTCGTCACGGTGCTGCTCGCGGGCGTGACGGGCGCCATCGCCGCGCTCGGCGACACCCTCTTCCCCGCGACGAGCTTCGCCGAGGGGCTCAGCCAGGAACTCTCCACCGAGGCGCACGTGCTCCTGCGCCTCCGCATCCTCCACCCGTTCGCGGCGGTCGTCGCGGCCGCGGTGCTGCTCTTCGTGGCGCGCCTCGCGCTCCGGCAGCGGCCAGAACCGCGCGTCCGCCGGGCCGCGCTGTCGCTCGTGCTGCTGGTCGCGGCGCAGCTGCTCGTGGGCGTCATCAACCTGGCGCTCCTCGCGCCAGTCTGGCTGCAGCTCTTGCACCTCCTCGTGGCCGACCTCGCCTGGATCGCGCTCGTGCTCCTCGCCGCTGCGAGCCTGGCGCCCGGCCGAGTCGACGCCCCGATTGAGTCGCCTGCTGCCCTGCCCATCGGGCTGCGCGGCTAGCGCCGCGCTGCCCCCCCCCGTTACCTCGCGACGGGGGTGGGGGTAGAATGCCGCGTCTCGCGCGTGCGGCCGGGGGGGTGCGCTCCTCTCGAGCGCTGGCCCGGTCGCCGCGAGTCCAAAGGAGAAACGGAAATGCACGTTCGGTCCACCCGGGTCGTCGCGCTCGCGACCCTCGTCACCCTCATCGCCTGCGGCACCGCCGGCAAGCGCACCGCGATCGGCGGCGGCGCGGGCGCAGCGCTCGGCGCGGGCATCGGCGCCCTCGCGGGGGGCAAGAAGGGCGCCCTCATCGGCGCCGGCGTCGGGGCCCTCGCCGGCGGCTCCGTCGGGCTCTACCTCGACAAGCAGCAGAAGGAGCTGGAGAAGGTCGCCGAGACGAAGCGCACCGAGAACGGGATCCTCGTCAACATGAAGAACGACATCCTGTTCGACACGAACAGCGCCGAGCTGAAGACCGAGGCGGTGTCCCAGATCACCCAGGTCGGCGACATCCTCGCGAAGTACGCCGATAACCGGATCCGCATCGAGGGACACACCGACTCGTCCGGGTCCGACGCGCTCAACGAGACGCTCTCCCGCAAGCGCGCCGACTCCGTCCGCACCGTGCTCGTCTCCCGCGGCGTGCGCGAGGAGCAGATCACGGTGGTCGGCAACGGCGAGTCGAAGCCCATCGCGGACAACGCGACGAAGGAGGGGCGCGCGAAGAACCGCCGCGTCGAGCTGCACATCGACGTGCCGAATCCCAGCTAGCTGATCCGCCGGTCCAGCCGGCGAGCGTCCGCTTCCTCTTCCGGGCGGCGTCCCGTTCCCTCGCGCACCGCGCGAGCGGCGGGGCGCCGCCCGTGTCGTTCGAGGCGCCGCGCTGGCGCGGCGCGCCGCGGTGCGCAGCTTCGACGGCACGGGCACGCACGCCCGCCCGGGACGGGCGGACGGGCGGCGCGCGCGAGAGGAGGAGATCATGCGAGATCACATCGCCTGGCCGGAGCTGCCGAGGGCGCGCTGGGAGGACACGCGCGCGACGCTGCACATGTGGACGCAGGTCGTCGGGAAGGTGCGCCTCGCCTCGACGCCGCTCGTGAACCACTGGTGGAACGTGCCGCTGTACCCGACCTCGCGTGGGCTCACCACCTCGCTCATGTTCCACGGGCCGACGGGCTTCGAGATCTCGCTCGACTTCCTCGATCACCAGCTCGAGGTCACGACGAGCGACGGGACGTTCGGCGCGATGCCGCTCGTCGCGCAGCCCGTGTCGCGGTTCCACGCGCGGCTCATGGGGATGCTCCGCGATCTCGCGATCGACGTGCCCATCAACACCATGCCGCAGGAGATCCCGGAGCCGATCCCCTTCGAGAAGGACGACGTCCACGCGTCGTACGATCCGGAGTGGGCGCAGCGCTTCTGGCGCGTGCTCCTCGCGACGAGCCGGGTCTTCGGCGCGTTCCGGGCCCGCTTCATCGGCAAGGCGAGCCCGGTGCACTTCTTCTGGGGCAGCTTCGATCTCGCGGTCACGCTCTTCTCCGGCCGGCGCGCGCCCGAGCGCGCCGGCGCCGATCGGATCACGCGCGAGGCGTACTCGCACGAGGTCACGTCGTTCGGGTTCTGGCCGGGGGGTGGCGGCGTCGACGACGCGGCGTTCTACGCGTACGCCGCGCCGGAGCCGCCGGGCTTCGCCGACGCGCCGGTGCGGCCGCCCGAGGCGCGCTACCACCGGGAGCTGCGGGAGTTCGTGCTGCCGTACGCGGCGGTGTGCGCCGATGCCGAGCCCGAGAAGCGGCTCCTGGAGTTCCTCGAGACCACCTACGAGGCCGGCGCCGAGCTCGGCGGGTGGGACCGCCCCGCGCTCGAGCGCGGCGCCCGTGGCGAGGTCGCCGCGGAGGGGCAGCGGGAGCACGGCGGGGCGCCCCTGCACTGATCTCGGGGCTGCTGCCCGGGCGGCTCGCCGATCGCCGACGCCGCCCCCGGCGGGCGTTGTGGCCCGCTCATCCGCCGGGAATGGGAGTGCGCGCGGACCACCCTCTCACGCGGAGGCGACCATGGTGGAATCGCACAGCTGGAACGACAGGCTCGAAGTCGGCCACGAGGCGATGGATCACGACCATCACCTGCAGATCGGGCTCGTGAGCGCGTTCGTGGACGCGATCGAGCAGGGTCGCCCGTGGATGGCGCGACGGCTCGCGGACCAGCTGCTCGCCTACAGCATCGCGCACTTCGGCAGCGAGGAGCTGCTCATGGAGGGCAGCGCGTTCCCCGAGCGCGACGCGCACGCACGCGAGCACGGCGCGTTCCTCGAGCAGATGCGCGAGCTGCAGCGCACCTTCGCGAGCGGCGACGAGCAGCTCGCCGCGACGGGGGCACTCGACCTGCGCAGCAGCCTCGCCGCCCACATGAACGACGCGGACCGCCGCCTCGCCGCTCACGTCGCGCCGGTCACGCGGCGACGGGGGGACGCCGAGGCCCCGCCCGCTCGCCCGCCTCCTGCCGACGCGTAGCCGTTTGCAGCCCAGGAATTGCGCCCGCGCGCGGCCGGTTCGACAACTCGGTCCCCTACCGGAGGCGCGTGTGACGACTTTCCTGGCCGTGATCGTGGCTGTATCGCTCCTCGGGCTCCTGGGCGCCGTGGCCGCGCTGAGGCGAGGGTCCGGTCCGGTACGGCCTCCGGCCGCGGTGACGGTGCCCGCGCGAGCAGTGCGCGGCCGCCGGCGCGCCGCGCGCTGATCCGAGCGATCGCGACCGAACGCATCGGTCTTCCAGCGGCTCCAGCCGGCGCGACCCGCTCCCGGTCGGCGCCGCGCCATGAACGTGCATTCAGGTCGGAGGGCGTCGGGCCGCTTCGTCCGGCACCGGCGCTTCGCACACACGCTCGTCCCGCGGGCAGGGTACGCCGAGGGGCGGCTGCGTTCACCAACCGTACGGCGCGCCGCAGGCGTGGACCTCCCACGTGAACGCGCTCGCAGCGGGTGCGAGGCGAACGGGGGAGGCGAGGTCTGCGGCTCACCCGGTGAGCGACGAAGGCCCGAGCGCGAGGGCCGCAAGGGCTCGCCGGCGCCCGCGAGCGCGCTCGCGTCGACACGCAGACTCGCACCACGGTCGGGCGACGCGCATCTTCCCCGAGGGGAGGGACGCGTATGACGCGCCGAGAGTTCCTGGAGCTGGCCGCGGCCTCCACGCTCGTGCCGCTCACCGCGTGCGGCGGGCGGGCGGGCCAGGGCGCGGTGAACGGCGGCGCGCCCGCGGCGGCAGGGGGCCTCCCGCAGCGAAAGCTCGGGCGGACGGGTGTCGCGGTGTCGCTCGTCGGGCTGGGCGGGTTCCACATGGGGACGCAGGACAGCGTGGAGGAGAGCGTCCGGATCGTTCGCACCGCCGTCGACGGCGGGATCACCTTCCTCGACAATTGCTGGGACTACAACGAGGGAGAGAGCGAGCGCCGGATGGGCGCGGCGCTTCGGGACGGTTACCGGGAGAAGGTCTTCCTCATGTCCAAGATCGATGGGCGCGACGCCCAGAGCGCCGCGCGCCAGATCGACGAGTCGCTCGCGCGGCTCGGGACCGACAGGGTCGACCTCATGCAGATCCACGAGGTGATCCGGCCCTCGGATCCCGGCCGCTGCTTCGCCCCGGGCGGCGCGATCGAGGCGCTCCTTGCGGCCCGCCAGGCCGGCAAGATCCGCTTCATCGGCTTCACCGGGCACAAGTCGCCGCGCTGGCACCTCGAGATGCTGCGCGAAGCCGACGCGAACGGCTTCTCGTTCGACACGGTGCAGATGCCGCTCAACGTCCTCGACGCGCACCACGACAGCTTCGAGCGGAACGTGCTGGCCGTGCTCCTCGAGAAGGACATCGGGGTCATCGGCATGAAGCCGATGGCGGACGCGCGGATCGTGAAGCAGGGGATCGCGTCGGCGGAGGAGTGCCTGGGCTACGCGATGAGCCTGCCCACGAGCGTGGTCGTCACGGGCTGCGACTCGGTCGAGCGCGTAGAGCAGGCGCTGCGCGTCGCGCGGGGGTTCCAGCCGTTCGCCGAGGACCGCGTGGACGCGCTCCTCGCCCGGACCGCGCCAGCGGCGGAGGGCGGCGCGAACGAGCTCTACAAGACGACCGAGCAGTACGACGGCACGACGCAGAACCCGCAGTGGCTGGGGTAGGGAAGCCGCGTTCCCCGCCCGCGTGGGCGCGCCGAAGGAGCGGGCGGAGGCGGGGTCAGCGGCTCCTGCCGCCGGCGCCGGCGGCGCGCGCGACGGCAATCCGGTCGAGCAGCGCCGCGAGCCTCACTCCCGCCTTGCGGAGCTGCGTCTCCGTTCGGGCCCGTTGCCGGTCCGCGTACGCCTCCGGGAGGAGCAGGATCTGCCCGTCGCGCGGCAGCTGCTCGAGCTCGGCGTAGAGGGTGCGCGCGAGCGCGTGGGACTCGTTCGCCCAGGCCGCGGGCGAGAGGTCCGCCGTCCACCGCGAGGCGTCCTCGGCGGGGATGCCACGCGCGAGCGCCAGGCCCGCCGCGACGGGTCCGCGCCGCCGGAGGATCGGTCCGAGCACGTCGTGGTCCCAGACCCGGTGAAACGGCCGCGGCTGGCCGCGGCCGCGCTGCCGGCGCGTTTGCAGATCGTTCCCGCCGCGGTCCCGCCCATCGGCCGCGTGCAGCGGCTGGTGGACGTCCGCGACGAGGTGCACGAGCCAGCGAAACGCGTCTCCCCGGCGGACGGCGCCGTCGCCGCCCCGCACCTCGGCGATCGCGCGCTCGAGCTGGGCGACGACGCAGGCCTCGCGCGGGCAGTCGCGGCCGAGGTCGTACGTCGCCGCGAAGGGGATGTTCACGTAATGCCAGGGCCGGGTGACCGGATCGCGCTGCGCGTCCGCCCAGGCGGCGACGTCGCCGTCGGACATCGGCGTGGCGCCGAGGATCTCGCGCACGAGCCGCCGCGCCGCGGGCGTGAGCCGCTCCTCCGCGATCGCAGCGACGATCCGATGCCCGGGCTCGGACCAGGCCCTCGCCTGCGCGGGCGCGGCGGCGAGGGCGGCGAGCGAGAGGAGCGACAGGGCGGCGTACGGGCGGGACATCGGGCCTCGGCGGCGGCGGGTGGGAGGCGGAGCCTACCTCGCCGCGCCGACGCCGAGGGTGACCCGCTACTTGGCCTCGGCGGTGCCGGCGCCCTTCAGCGCCTTCGACCAGCGCGCCACCTCGCTCTCGACGAGCTTGCGCAGCCCGTCCGGCGTCTGGGCGGCCTCGTTGGACAGGTCGCCGCCGAGGTCGAGGATGCGCTTCCGCGTGCCCGGATCCTTGAGCGCCTTGAGGAGCGCGTCGCTGAGCTTCTTCGTGATCTCGGGGGGCGTCCCCTTCGGCGCGAAGATCGCGTTCCAGGCGCTCACCTGGAACTCGGGCAGGCCGGCCTCCTTCGTGGTCGGCACGTTCGGCAGGGCCGGGGAGCGCTCGGGCAGCGCCACCGCGTACGCCTTGATGGTCCCCGCCTGGATCTGCGGCACGAGGCTCGGGATCTGATCGCACATGTAGTCCACCTGCCCGGAGACGAGGTCGTTCAGGGCCGGGCCGGTGCCGCGATAGACCACGCGCGTCGGCTTCACGCCGACGAGAGAGTTGAAGACCGTGCAGGTGCTGAAGGAGACGGAACCCACGCCCGCGTGTGCCTCGTTGAGCTTCGAGCCGTTCTGCTTCGCGTACGCCATGAACTCCTTCAGGTCCTTCGCCGGGAAGTCCTTGCGGGCGACGATCAGGATCGGCGTGCCGGAGGCGAGGCCGATGGGCGCGAAGTCCTTCACCGGGTCGTACTTGAGGTTGGGGTAGACCGCGGGCGCCGCGCCGTGCGTCCCCATGTGGCCCATCATGATCGTGTAGCCGTCGGGCGGCGCCTGGGAGGCGCGGGTGATGCCCGTCGTGCCGCCCGCGCCGGCGATGTTCTCGATCACGACCTGCTGACCGAGCGTGCGCGACATGTCGTCCGCGACGATGCGGGCGATGGTGTCGGTCGGGCCGCCGGCGGCGAACGGGACGATCATCGTGATCGGCCGCTCCGGGTAGGCCGCCCGCGGCGAGGCGGGCGCGAGCAGCGCCGCGGCGGCCACCGCGGCGAGCGTCGTCTTCACGAACCTCGAGACTCTCGGCTCCATCGAGACTCCTCCCTCGCGCCCAGTGGGCGCGCTCACTCCACGAAGACCTCGTCGCGCTTCTTGCGCAGCGAGGGGACGACGGCGAGGACGAGGACCAGCGCCGCGACCGCGAGCAGCGCGGCGCTGACCGGCCGCTGGACGAATACGGCGGGATCGCCGCGCGCGATGGCGAGCGCGCGCCGCAGGTTCTCCTCCATGAGGCGCCCGAGCACGTAGCCGAGCAGCAGCGGCGCGGTCTCGAAGCCGAGCTTCGTGAGCGCCCAGCCGATCACGGCGAGCCCGGCGGTGAAGAGCACGTCCGCGGGCGAGTTGTTCACCGAGTAGATCCCGATGCAGGAGAAGACGAGGATCGCCGGGTACATCAGTCGGTAGGGCACCCTCACGAGCCGTACCCACACCCCGACGAGCGGGAGGTTGATGACGAGCAGCATGAGGTTGCCGATCCACATGCTCGCCACGACGCCCCAGAACAGCGAGGCGTTGCGCGTCATCACGAGCGGCCCGGGCACGATGCCGTGGATGGTCATCGCGCCGACCATGAGCGCCATGACCGCGTTCGGCGGGATGCCCAGGGCGAGTAGCGGGATGAACGAGGTCTGCGCGCCCGCGTTGTTGGCCGACTCGGGCCCGGCCACCCCCTCGATGGCGCCGCGCCCGAAACGGCGCGGATCCTTCGCGAGCTTCTTCTCGAGGGCGTAGGAGGCGAAGGGGGCGAGCACGGCGCCGTTGCCGGGCAAGACCCCCAGCGCGGAGCCGAGGAGGCTGCCGCGCAGGATGGGGCGCGCCGACTGGCGGAGCTCGGCCGCGGACGGGAGCACGCGTCCGATCGGCTTCTTCACCACGTCGCGGTGCTCGGTGACCTCCAGGTTCCGCAGCACCTCGGCGAGCCCGAAGATGCCCATGGCGAGCACCGCGAAGTCGAGCCCGTCCGCCAGCGGCGCGTACCCGAAGGTCATGCGCTCGACGCCCGTCTCGAGGTCGGTCCCCACCGTGGAGAGGAGGAGGCCGACGAGGATCATCGCGATCGCCTTCAGGAGCGAGCCGCGGGCGAGGACGATGGCGAACACCAGCCCGGCCGCCATGAGCGAGAAGTACTCGGCGGGGCCGAAGAGCAGCGCGACGCGCGTGAGCGGAACCGCGGCGGCGGCGACGACCAGGGTCGCGACGCAGCCGGCGACGAACGACCCGATCGCCGCGACGCCCAGCGCGGCTCCGGCGCGCCCCTGCTTCGCCATCTCGTGGCCGTCGAGCGTGGTGACCACCGCCGTCACCTCGCCCGGGATGTTCACCAGGATGGCGGTCGTCGAGCCGCCGTACTGGGCACCGTAGTAGATGCCCGCGAGCATGATGATCGCGCCGACCGGATCGAGGCCGAACGTGACCGGCAGGAGCATGGTGATGGTGGCGATGGGACCGACGCCGGGCAGCACTCCCACGAGCGTGCCCACGAAGCAGCCGGTCAAGGCGAGCAGGAGGTTCTGCACGGAGAGCGCGACCGAGAAGCCGAGCGCGAGGTTCTGGAACAGGTCGCTCACCGCGGTCCTCAGATCACGAAGCCCGGCAGGACGAGGATGGGGATGGGGAGGTGCAGCGCGTAGCGGAACAGCCCGATGCAGAAGGCGGTGATGACGATCGCGAAGACGAGCAGCTCCTTCCAGCGGGTCTCCGGCGACGCCCCGCCGGACATGAGCGCGACGAGGGGCCCCGCCACCGCCAGGCCCACCGTGCGGATCGAGAGCGCGAACGCCACCACCGCGAGCGCCACGAAGAACGGGCCGCGCAGCGGCCAGCGGCCGAGCGGATCGCCCGCCTTCACGAGCGAGAGCACCACGAGCGCCGCGCCGGTGAGCCCGACGAGGAGGGTGACGGTGCGTGGCAGCATGCCGGGCCCCATCGAGCGGAGCGTCCCGGTCTCGAGCCCGGCGCCCGCCCCCCAGGCGAACAGCGCCAGGGCGATGAGGCTCAGCCCCGCGACCAGGTTCTGCGGCGCGCGGACCCGCCGCCCGTGCGAGGGGTCGGGTGAGGGTGATACGCCAGGCGATCCGTCCGTCACGAGAGTCCTCTGCGCGATGATGCCCAGGACGGGCGGGGAACCCCCGTTCACCGTCAGCGTTCGTTGATTGCGGGGGGAATCCTGCGTGGCTGCGACCGTTTGGGGGTTGCCCGCCTGGCGCCCGCACGACGACGGACCCTTGGCCTCGGGGGCAACCGCCGAGGTCCACGGGCCGCTCCGGCATCGCTCCGCCCCGCGACCCGCGGCTCGTGCGACGTGCGGCGGGCGTCTTCGGCCGATATCACCGCAGGAGGCAGTTGACTCTGAGTGCGCGGACCACCCACCCCTCGCCCCTCGCGGCCGACACGCGCGCTCCGCTACGCTACGCGCCGTCGTCCGGGAGGGATCCGTGGGAAGACGCGCACTGTTCGTGATGCTGCTCGCCGCGGCCGCAGGCTGCATGCCGTACCACCGCGCCCGCCCCGGCGCCGAGACCTGGCGCCAGGGCGTCACGACGGTCGGCGTCCTGCCGGCGATCCGGATCCTCGAGATCGCCCCGGGCAACGTCGAGGAGGAGCACGAGGAGTGGACGGAGCTGGGGGCGAAGAACGTCGTCGCGGCCCTGACGGACGGGCTGAAGGCCCGCGGCCTCCGGCCGAAGGTGATGAGCTGGAAGGCGGACGACGAGCTCGACGACGTCCGGCTGCTCTACGCCGAGGTCGCAGAGGCCATCTGGCTCTATGCGTACCCGCCCTACGCGTTCCCGCACAAGACCGAGCGGTTCGAGTACGCCGTGGGGCCGATCGGCAGGATCCTCGATCGCGCGGGGGCGGACGTGCTGCTCGTCGCCGCGGGTCAGGACCGCGTCGGCTCCGACGGGCGGAAGCTCTCGATGCTCGCCGGGATGCGCGCGATGGCGCTCCTCACGCTCGGGCTCGTCGACCGGGAGGGCAACGTCGTCTGGTTCGACGTGTGGGGCGGCGCCGGGATCGACCTGCGCGAGGACGCGGACGTCCGCGCCTCCGTCGAGAAGCTCCTCTCCGAGCTGCCTGGGGTGGCGAAGTGACGGCGCGCGTTCGCTGCGCGGTGGCGGCAACCCTGCTCGTGACCGCGTGCGCCGTCGCGCCGCCGCGCGCGGCGCGGCTGCCGCCCGTCTCCGCGCCGGGCTTCGCGATGGAGCGCGACGAGCGCCGCCTCTGGCGAGAGGCGGCGGAGATGGACGCGCGCGCGAGGAAGAGCGGCGCGGTGCTCGAGGAGGCCGCGCTCGAGCGCTACCTGCTCGGCGTCGCCCGGCGGCTCACGCCCCGGGCCGCGCTCGACAGGCTGGAGGTGCGGGTGCGCGTCATCGAGTCGCCCGGGCTGTCCGCGTTCGTGTCGCCGGACGGCGGGGTGTTCGTGACGATGGGGCTGCTCGCCCGGCTCGAGAACGAGGCGCAGCTCGCGATCGTGCTCGGGCACGAGCTCGTCCACGCCGTGAACCGCCACGCGATCGTCGAGTACCGGACCTTCAAGCACGGCGCGGCGCTCGCGTCGGCGCTGCCCTTCGGGCTCGGCGAGCTCGGCACCAAGGCCGCGGTCACCGGGTACTCGCGCGACCTCGAGCGCGAGGCGGACGAGGAGGGGCTCGCGCTCGTCGCCGCGGGCGGATGGGACATCGGCGAGGCGACGCGCCCGTTCGAGCACCTCGCGGCGTGGGTGAAGGAGGAGGAGATCGAGGAGCCCTTCCTGTTCGCCACGCACCCGCGCCTCGAGGAGCGCATGGAGAGCTACCGTGCGCTGCTCCGGACGCGCTACGCCGGGAGGCGCGGCGGCGACCTCGGCCGGGAGCGCTACCAGGGAGCGGTGCGGGAGATCGTCCTCGCGAGTGCGCGGCTCGATCTCGCCGCCGGGCGCTTCGGACCGGCGGAGCAGGGCGCGAGCGCGTACCTCGCGCTCCGCCCGCGCGCCGCGGAGGCGCACGCGCTGCTCGGCGACGTCGCGCGGCAGCGCGGCGGCGACGGCGCGGACGCGGCCGCGCTCACGCAATACCGCACGGCGGTCGAGCTCGACCCGCGCTGCCCCGAGGGCCAGCGTGGGCTGGGGCTCGCGCTCGCGAAGCGGAACGAGCGCGACGCCGCGCGGACCGCGCTGCGCGCGTATCTGCGGCTCAGCCCGGACGCGGTGGACCGCGCCTGGATCGAGGGCGACCTCGCGGCGCTCGACGGGAGGGGACGATGAGGATCCGGCTCGCGACGCTCGCCTGCGTCGCCGCGCTCGCGGCGGGGTGCATCCACGACGACGCGCCCTGGCGCGAGGTCGGCGGCAAGTACGACTCCGGCAACTGGTTCGGGCCGCGCATCTCGATGGCGCTGCCCGGGGACTGGATGAAGCTGAACCACCTCGACGACGGCCTCGTCGCGACGCGCGACGGCTTCAACCTCCAGTCGATCAAGATCCGGCGCGTGGACCCCGGCAAGCCGCTCCCGCACACGAAGAAGACGGTCGCGAAGGGGATGCGGCCGAACGAGCTCGCCGAGGTCCTCCTCGACGACCTCCGCACGGACGGGTCGGCGAACGGGCTCAAGGTCCTCGACACGCGCCCCGCGAGCATCGCCGGCGCAGCCGGGTTCCGGACGACCGTCGCGCTGAAGGACTCGTTCGGGCTCAAGGTGAAGGCGGTCCTGTGCGGGGTGATGATCGACGACCACGCCTGGCAGATCGTCTACGTCGCGCCGGCGCGCCACTACTTCGAGAAGGACCTCGCCACGTTCGACGCGGCGCTCGCGAGCTTCCGGGTCCGGTGACGCGCCGCGCACCCGCGGGTATGGTGGCCCGCGATGGATCGCGAGCGAGCGGCGCTGTACGTGGGGACCGTCGCCGCCTACTCGGACATGTACGTGACGCAGCCCATCCTGCCGCTGCTCTCGCAGGAGTTCGGCGTCGGGCCGGCGCGCGCGGGGCTCACGGTGTCGGCGGTCGTCCTCGCCATCGCCGCCGCGTCGAGCGTGTACGGGCCGCTGTCCGACGCGCTCGGGCGCCGGCGCGTGATGGCGGGCGCGACGGCGCTCCTCTCCCTCGCCACGCTCGCCTGTGCGGCCGCGCCGAGCTTCGGCGGGCTCGTCGCGCTCCGCGCGATCCAGGGCGCCTTCGTGCCGGGGATGACCGCCGTCTCGGTCGCGTACGCGGGTGACCGGTTCTCCCCAGGCGAGCTCGGGCGCGTCGTCGGGGGCATCATCGCCGCCTCCGTCGTGGGCGGGCTCGTCGGGCGGGTCGGCTCCGGCGCGATCGCCGCGCACCTCGGCTGGCGCGCGGCGTTCGCCGTCTTCGGGACGCTCACGATGGCGGCGGCGGTGGTCCTCGCGCGCGGGCTCGCGCCAGGGGCGCGTGCGCCGGGCCACGGGCTCGTCGCCGCGTACGCCGGCATGCTGCGGCACCTGCGCGACCCGCGGCTCGTCGGCGCCTACCTCGTCGGCCTCTCGCTCTTCTTCGGCTGGATGGGGATCTTCACGTATCTGCCCTATCACCTGTCGGCCCCGCCGTACGGGCTCTCCACCGCCGCGGTGTCGAGCGTGTACGTCGTGTACGCCGCGGGGGTGGTGGCGTCGCCGCTCGCCGGCCGGCTCTCGGGACGCGTGCCGCCGCGACGGCTCGTCGCGATCGGGCTCGGGGGTGAGGCGCTCGGCATGGCGCTCGCGCTCGCGGGCCCGCTGCCGCTCGTGGTGCTCGGGCTGGTGGTGCTCGTGCTCGGGACGTTCACCGCCCAGGCGGTCGTCCCTGCGTTCGTGAACGCCTCCGCGCGCACCGCCAAGGGCGGCGCGAGCGCGCTCTACCTCGCGTTCTATTACGTGGGCGGAACGCTCGGGTCGGCGTTGCCCGGCCTCGCGTGGCAGGCCGGGGGCTGGAGCGCCGTCGTCGCCACCTGCGCCGCGTCCGTGTGCCTCGGCATCGTCGCGAACGCCGCGCTCTGCGGGCGCGGCGAAGGCCGCCAGCCGGATCGAGCGTCCGCGTCGCGTGGCTGAAGGGCGGGCCGACGGCTCATCGCCGCCGGTAGGACCCCACGCGCACCGCCGCCGTCACCCGCACCGGATCATGAAGCGCCTCCATCCGCGCCTGGAGCGCGGTGGGGTCCGCGTGCCACGCGCTCGGTCCCATCGCGACGAGCGTCCGCACCTCCGCGTGCGTGAGCACGAGCGCGCGCGTCGCTCGCACCTCGCGCTCCGGCACGAAGCGCTCGCCGAGGCTCGCCGCGACGCGGTCCGCCTTCTCCGGATCCACGGCGAGGAGCCCGAGCGCGCCCACGAGCTCGCCGAGGTGCTCGGCCGCGGGCGTGACGACGACGAGCGCGCCGCCCGGCGCGAGCACGCGGTGGAACTCGGGGCCGTTTCGCGGGGCGAAGACGTTCAGGAGGAGCTCCGCCGCCCCGTCGGCGAGCGGCAGCCGCCCCCACGTGTCGCAGAGCCCGGCCGCGGCGCGCGGGTGCGCTCGGGCAGCGCGGCGGAGCGCCGCCTTCGAGACGTCGAGGGCGAGCCCGGAGGAGCCGGGGAGCGCGTCGAGCACCGCCGCGAGGTGGTGCCCCGTGCCGGCGCCCGCGTCCACCACGAGCCCCGGGCAGCCGCCGCCCGCCCACGCGTCGCGCACGGCCCCGACGATCGCGTCCGTGACGAACGCGTAGTGCCCCGCAGCGAGGAACCCCTCGCGCGCCGCGATCATCTCAGCCGTGTCGCCGGAGTGCGCGCGCCGTCCGGTGTCGAGGCTCACGTAGCCCTGCCGGGCGACATCGAAGCTGTGGCCGGATGAGCACCGCAGCGCGCGTCCGGTACCGGACGCCAGCTCCGTGAGGCCGCCGGCGCAGAGAGGGCAGCGCAGGCTCTGGAGAGCGCGGGGGAGCACGTGCCCGGAGTTAGCACGATCCGCGCGCGGTGGCCGCGCTGATGGGCTCGACGAGCCCGTTGGCCGGATCGTGGACGCATGGTCAGGGCGCCGGATGGCGCGGAACGCTGCCGCGCGGGAGGGGGCCAACCCCCCGGCCGGCATCTCCGCTCGGGGCCTCGTTTCTCTTCCGGTCCCGGCGATTTCGAGCCGACACGCGCGGCCGACATCCGTAAGTTGCTTCCTCGATCCCTCAACCGCCCGGGAGGTGTTCCAGCGTGTCCGGAGCCCACGTCTTCCTTCATGCGCTCGTGATCGTCCTCGCGGTCGCGGCGATCACGACGGTCGTATTCCAGCGGCTCCGGCAGCCCGTGGTGCTGGGCTACATCCTCGCTGGTCTCATCGTCGGTCCCCACGTCCCGGTCCCGCTCGTCGCCGACCTCGGCGTGGTCCAGACGCTCTCCGAGCTGGGCGTCATCCTGCTCATGTTCGGCCTCGGGCTCGAGTTCAGCCTGCGCAAGCTGGTGCAGGTCGGCCCGACGTCCGGGATCACCGCGCTCGTGCAGTCGAGCATCATGGTCTGGCTCGGCTTCCTCGCGGGGCGCGCGTTCGGCTGGTCGGCGATGGAGAGCGTCTTCGCCGGGGCCATCGTCGCGATGTCGAGCACGACCATCATCGCGAAGGCGTTCGACGACCTGAAGGTGCGCGGCCGGCTCCGGGACTTCGTGGTCGGGGTGCTCCTCGTCGAGGACCTGTTCGCGATCCTCTTCATGGCGGTGCTCACCGCGGTGGCCACCGGCGCGGGGGTCTCCCCAGGCGCGCTCGGGGTGACCCTCGGAAAGCTCGGCGCCTTCCTGGGGGTGCTCCTCGTCGTCGGCATGCTCGTCGTCCCCCGCGCGATCCGCTACGTGCACCGGCTCGAGCGACCCGAGACGCTCCTCGTCACGAGCCTCGCGCTCTGCTTCGGGATCGCCTACCTCGCGCTCGCCGCCGGCTACTCGGTCGCCCTCGGCGCGTTCATCGCCGGGTCCCTCATCGCCGAGTCCGGCGAGGCGCACACCGTCGAGGAGCTGGTCCGGCCGGTGCGCGACCTGTTCGCCGCGATCTTCTTCGTCTCGGTGGGCATGCTCATCGACCCGGGGCTCGTCGCGGAGAACTGGGTCGCGATCGCCGTGTTCATCCCCCTCGTCGTGTTCGGCAAGTCTGCGGCGGTAGCGCTGGGCGCGGTCTTCACCGGGAACGGCATCCGGACGTCCGTCCAGGCGGGGATGAGCCTCGCCCAGATCGGCGAGTTCTCCTTCATCCTCGCCTCGCTCGGCTCCTCGCTCGGCGCGACGCGTGACTTCCTCTACCCGCTCGCGGTGGCGGTCTCGGCGGTGACCACCCTCACCACGCCCTGGCTCATCGGTGCCTCCGGCGCCACCGCCGCCTGGCTGGATCGCAAGCTGCCGCACTCCGTGCAGACGGTGGTGTCGCTGTACGGGAGCTGGATCGAGCAGCTCCGCACCTCGCCGCGGCGCAACACCATCGGCACGCGCGTCCGGCACATCGTTCGCGCGCTGCTCGTCGACGCCGCGCTCCTCACCGCGATCGTGATTGGCATGTCCCTCGGGGGGAGCGCCGCCGTCGGCGCGCTCGTGCAGCGTGTCGGCATGGGGCAACCCCTGGCTCGCGTCGCGGTGCTCGCCGCGACGTTGCTGATGGCGTCGCCGTTCGGCTATGGACTCGTCGTGAATGCCCGCCGCCTGGGGCTCGCGCTCGCCTCGATCGCCCTGCCGGAGGGCGCCGCCGGGAGGCTCGACCTCGCCGCGGCGCCCCGGCGCGCGCTCATCGCCTCGCTCCAGCTCGGCGCGACGCTCTTCGCGCTCCTACCCGTGGTCGCGGTGACGCAGCCGTTCCTCCCCAGCGGTGCTCCCGGGGCGCTGCTCCTCCTCGGCGCCCTCCTCGTGCTCGGGCTCGGATTCTGGCGGAGCGCCGCCAACCTCCAGGGCCACGTACGCGCCGGCGCCCAGGTGATCGTCGAGGCGCTCGCCAAGCAGGCGGAGCCGAGCGGGTCGGGCTACCCCCCGGACGCGCTGTCCGCCGTCCGCGCGATGTTCCCGGGGTTGGGCGAGCCGGTGGTGGTGCGGCTCGGGCCCGGCAGCCCCGCCGCGGGGCAGACGCTGTCGGAGCTCGCGATCCGCGGCCGGACCGGCGCCACCGTGCTGGCGATCTCGCGCGCGGCTGGACCGGTGATGGTTCCGGGCGCGGGCGAGACACTCCGCGTCGACGACGTCCTCGCGCTGGCCGGGACGAAGGAGGCCATCGACGCCGCGCGCACGCTGCTCGGAGCAGAGCCGGTCGGAGTAGAGCGGGCGCTCGCCGCCTCCGGGTCCGCGAGCGCGCCTGGCCGCTGAGGTTCGTCAGCTCGGCATGGGGCAGACGCCGGTGAAGAACTACAGCCTCGTGCTGCGCGATCTCATCACCGCCGGCTGGGCGAAGCCGAGCTTCATCGTGTCGCGGCGCATCCCGCTGAGCGAGGCGCCGGACGCGCCACCGCAGGTTCGATCGGCGCGAGCCCGGGTACACGAAGGTCCTCATCAAGCCGGGGCAGGAGGGAGCCCGTCACTCCGCGTAGCAGGGACCTCTTCGAGCGGCTCGTCCGCTCGCCGCGGGGTCCAGATCCCGGACCTGCGACGCGGCCGGCGGGGGACCCACTGCCCCCCCCGCCGGCCACGCGGACGACGCTCGTCGTCGTCTCCGAGGTCGGGCCGGTGGGTTCAAGCCGCGGGCCGGATGTTCTGGTTCACGTGGAACACGTTGTGTGGGTCGTACCGGGCCTTGAGGCTCGCGAGCCGCTCGTAATTGGCGCGGTAGGTGGCGCGGATTCGCTCCTGGCCTTCCTCCATCATGAAGTTCACGTAGGCGCCGCCGGCGGAGTACGGGTGCAGGGCCGCCCAGTAGTCG
>DATIDF010000275.1:0-4431 GCA_035456445.1 Anaeromyxobacter sp. | reverse complement strand
TAGACAGGCTCACCACGAGCGGTCCACCACGAGCGGTGTACTGAACTCCGCTCACCACGAGCGCCTACTCGATTCCGCTCACCCTGAGCCTGTCGAAGGGTGAGCGGGCCGAGGCGCGCCCTCAGGCGAGCGCGGCGTCGTCGATGTCGACCGGCCTGCCGTTCGTCGGCCAGTCGATCTCCGCGGCGAGCGCGTGCAGCTCCTGCTTCAGCTTCTCCTTCGCGCGGATCTCGAGCTGGCGCGCGCGCTCGCGCGAGAAGCCGAAGTGCTCGCCGAGCTCCTTGAGGGTGAGCGGGCGATCGCTCATCACGCGCTGCTCGATGATGTACCGCTCGCGCTGGTCGAGGCGGGCGAGCGCCGTGGTCACCTTCGAGGCGACGATCTGCTGCTCCTCGGCGTCGGAGAGCTCGTCGTCCTGCCCGGCCGACTTCGCGGCGACGAAGTCGATGTGCGAGTAACCACCGTCGTCGCCCATCGGCGCGTCGAGCGAGAGGTCGCGGCCGTCCATCCGCTGCTCCATCTCCTCCACCTCGACGGTCTTCACGCGGAGCTTCTTGGCGATCTTGCTCTTGTCCTGCGCGTCGGAGTCGAGGCCGTGCTCGACGGACATCTTGTCGAGCTCGCGCTTCGTCCTCGCGAGGGAGAAGAACAGCTTCCGCTGCGCCTGCGTCGTCCCCAGCTTCACGAGGGACCACGACTTGAGGATGTAGTTCTGGATGTACGCGCGGATCCACCACACGGCGTACGAGATGAGGCGGATCCCCTTGTCCGGATCGAACTTCTGGACCGCCTTCATGAGGCCGATGTTCCCCTCCTGGATGAGGTCGGCCATCTTGAAGCCGTAGGAGCGGTACTCGTACGAGACCTTCACGACGAAACGCAGGTTCGCCGTGACGAGGCGGTGCGCTGCGCGCGTATCCCCTTCGTCGCGGAACAGGCGCGCGAGGCGCTGCTCCTCGTCGACTGTCAGGAGCGGGAACCGATTGATCTCCGATAGATACAGCTCGAGGGAGCTGGTGGTCGTCGGGATCGCGATGCGCTTCATTCCGCCTCCTGGGGTTGCCTAGTGACGGGGGTGCAAGAAAGCAACGGATATGCCACAAGGGGGTATGAAAAAAAGAATCGCAATTCCAATGGCTTGGCTGTTAGGACAGGAGCCGCTTGGAGAGCATGTGGCTGTAAACATGACAGGCTTTCCTGGAATCCCCAGCCCTATTGGGTTTTTTGGCTGTAATTCCTTCAACCGGCGCGCCCGGGTGGTAGCAACCCCCACTTGCTGACGACGCGGCGGGTACCCACGTTGTGGTCGCACGCTCGCCGGGCTGGCGACCAGACAGGTGAAATCGTGGAGCGCGAGGAACCAGGGCAGCGCGAGACGGCGGCGGGGCAGAACCGGCCTGACGCGAACGAGCGCCGGAGCGGGTATCTGGGCTTCGTCGCGCATGAGGTCCGGAACCCCCTCTCGACCGCGCTCTGGACTGCAGAGCTCCTCACTCGCATGTCGCCCGAGGAGCGCGGCGGAGCGCGCGGCGACAAGCTCTCGGCCATGTGCCTTCGCTCCCTGTCGCGCGTGCGTCAGCTCATCGAGGACCACTTCCTCTGCGAGCGGCTCGACGTCGCCGGGATCCCCGTCCGCGCCGAGTCGCTCATCATAGGCGAGGTCATCGATGGGCTTCTGGACCGGCGTCCGGGCGACTCCCCGCCCGTCACGGTGGATCTCGAGGGCCCGATCGTCGCCGCGGTGGACCGTTCGCTGCTCGAGCGCGTGATCGACTCGTTGCTCGCCGTTGCAGGCTCCGAGAATACTCCGGTGCACGTGATCGCCCGTGGGGGCGCGGATCTCATCGAGCTGTCGTTCTCGGGTCATCCTCCGCTTCCAGGCGCCCTCGAAGATCCCCGGAAAGGCTCCCCCAGCGATCCAAAGGGGCGGGCGCTCGCGCTCCCGGTCGCGCGGCGGGTCGCGGAGGCGCTGGGGGGAAACCTGGCGGTCTCCGACGGTCGATACGTTCTGACGCTAGCGCGGGCGGCGACGTATACTCCCCAGCCCGAGTCGCCCGCGGAACCATGACCCACCCTCTCGTGCTGGTCGTCGATGACGACCCCGATATCCTCGACGCGATCTGCGACATCCTCGAAGGAGAGGGGTATCGCGTCGCGCGGGCCCGGCACGGCGTGGAGGCGCTCGAGCGCGTCGAGGCGGAGCCGCCCGCGATCATCCTGCTGGACCTGATGATGCCGGTGATGGACGGGCTCGCGTTCGCGCAGGCCCTTCGCGAACGCCCGGGCAAGGAGGGGATCCCGATCGTCGTCATCTCCGCGGACGGGAACCCGCAGCGCGCCGCGTCGGTCGACGCGGCCGGCTACCTGGCGAAGCCGTTCGACATCGACGCGCTCCTGTCGCAGGTCGCCCAGATGACCTCGAGCCAGGCGTCAGCCTGAGCGGGTCGACCCACCTCGTCAGCGCGAAAAACCCGCGGCAGGACGCGGCCTTCGCTTGACACCCGGCGTCTGCGCGGGTAGAAACCGCCCCTTTCCAACGGCACGTCCTCCGCGGCCAACTGCGACGCGCGGCGGACCAATGCGAGGTGACACGTGGCGACAGGACTTCTCGGTAAGAAAATCGGGATGACGCAGATCTTCAACGCCGACGGCGACTGCATCCCGGTGACGGTGCTCGAGGCGGGCCCGTGCACGGTGGTGCGCCGCAAGACGGCGGAGAAGGACGGCTACGACGCCGTCGTGATCGGCTGGGGCGAGGTGGACGAGAAGCACTCCCGGCGGCTCACCAAGGCCGAGGTCGGCGTCTTCAAGAAGGCCGGCACGCCCATCTTCCGGCACGTGAAGGAGATCCGCGTGAAGGACGCCAAGCTCCTCGGCGACCTCAAGGCGGGCGACGTCCTCACGGTCGACAAGGTGTTCAAGGAGAACCAGCGGATCGACGTCCAGGGCGTCACGAAGGGCCGCGGCTTCACCGGCGTCATGAAGCGCTGGAACATGCACGGCGCGGCGCGCGACTCGTCGACGACGCACGAGCACCACCGCCACGTCGGCGCGATCGGTCAGCGCAAGACGCCGGGCAAGGTGTGGAAGGGCAAGCACCTCCCCGGCCACTACGGCGTCGACAACGTCACGATCCAGAACCTCACGGTGGTCGGCCTCGAGGCCGACAAGAACCTCCTCCTCGTGAAGGGCGCCGTCCCGGGCCACAACGACGGGCTCCTGTTCGTGGACACCGCCGTGAAGGGCCAGCCGCGCGCGAAGAAGCAGCAGGAGGTCCGCGCGCGCGCGAAGCCGAAGGTCTAGCGAGCGCGTCCAGCACGGGCGTGACGACGCCGCCGTCCCGTACGCGGGATGGCGGCGTTCGCACATGCGCTCACCGTGGTCCCGGCGGCGAGCGGTCGACGCTCGTTCGCCGGTGCGGTGGTGAGGTACAAACGGTCCTCGCGATGCAACGGGAGAAGCGCTCATCCGCCGGCGCCCGGGCCGAGCCGGTCCGAGGGTGGCCCGGGTACGCGCCGCTGCTCCTCCTCATCGCCCTCACGGTCGCGGTCCACGCGAATACGATCGCGAACGGGTTCGTCTGGGACGACGAGACGATCATCGTCAAGAACCCGCTCACCCGTGACCTGTCGCACCTGGGGACGGTCCTCCTCTCGCCCGACCAGACTCCCCCGTACTATCGGCCGCTGAACCGAGCGTCCTACCTCGTCGATCACCAGGTGTTCGGGATGGATCCCCGCGGCTTCCATGCCGTGAACGTGGTCCTCCAGCTCGGCTGCGTCCTCGCGCTCTACGCCGTCGCGCGGCGGCTCTTCGATCGTCGCTTCCCGGCCTTCGTGGCCGCGGCGCTCCTGGCCGTCCATCCGCTGGGAGTCGAGGCGGTCGCCTTCGTCAGCGCCCGGAACAACCTCTTCGCCCTGCTCTTCGCGCTCATCTCGTTCGCGCTCTTCATCGACGCCGTCCGGGGTAGGGGATGGGCATGGTCGTGGATGTCGGGAGCCGCGTTCCTCCTCGCCATGCTGAGCAAGGAGCCGGGCGCGATGCTGCTGCCCGTCCTCGTCGGGTGGACCGCGCTGCAGCGGAGAGATGGAGTGCCCTTGGCCCCGCAGCTTCGGCTGCTCGTCCCGCACGTGATCGGGGTCGCGGTGTACGCGGTGCTCCGGACGATCGCGCTGGGGGGGCCGGTCGCGGGGGGCTCGGCGGCCGGCGAGGTCACCCCGAGCCTCCTGGAGCGGCTGGCCGTCAACGCGTACACCATCCCGCGGTACCTCGGGATCGTGCTCTTCCCGAAGGACCTCGCGATCTACCGGACGCTGCCCGAGGGCTCGATCTGGAGCCTTCCGTGGCTCGTGCCTGCCTGGATCGCGATCGGGGCCGTGCTGGCCGCCCTCGTGTGGCGCAGGACGATCGCGTCTGCCACGGGCCTCTTGT
>DATIDF010000274.1:0-3041 GCA_035456445.1 Anaeromyxobacter sp. | reverse complement strand
CTCACCGCGATCCAGGCGCAGCAGCGCGCGGCGCGCTGACACGACCGAGCCGCGCAGGGAGGGACGGGACGACCGGCGACCGAGGCTTCAGGCCTCGGGCGAGAGTCCCGTTCCCTGCGCTGCTCGACACCCCTCTTCCTTGAGGCGCCCCGGGCGCCGCCTTGAGGGCGCGCCTGCGCTGCTCGGTCGTCGTGTGCCCGGCTCGGGTCCGTTCATCCCGAGCGTAGGTCCCGCGGAGCGGGACCGTAGTCGAAGGACGGCATCGCGCGTCTCGCGACGGCCCGGGATTTTTCACAACCTCTGAGGTCCAGCACCGATCGCGGATCGCGAGCGCGCCGTTTCAGGCCGCCTCGCTCAGCACGCGCACCGGCAGCACCATCGCGTTGAAGCCGCCGAGCTGGAGGCGCCGCTGGAGCTGGTTGGCGGTCTCGTTGTGGAGGAGCCGCTGGAACCAGCGCTCCTTCTGGAACACCAGCTTGCCGGCGAAGAACACCGCGCGCGGGAACTCCTGGCCCACCGCCACGCAGAGCTTCTCGGCCACCGCGACGACCTCGGTCCCCATCTCCATGCGGTACTCCGCGGCGAGCTTGAGCCGGTGCGCGAGATCGACGTAGCGCTCGAGCGCCGCCTCCGTCCGCTTCCGCACGCGCTCGACCTCCTCGATGCCCTTCATCGAGGCGGAGTCCACCACTCCCACCGAGACGAAGACGAAGTTCTTGAAGAAGTTGGGGAACGTGCGCTGGACGGTGAGGAGCGCGTGCACGCCGAGGCCGCCGTACCCGCCCACGAGCAGCACCGCCGTGGGGGCGCGTCGGTCGACGGCCGTCCGCGGGCCGGACGGCTGCGGAGGGAGCACCTCCAGGATCGCGTTCAGCCGCTTCAAGCTCCGCTGGACGCCGCGGTAGTGCCTCCGGACGAGGAAGCAGAAGCCGATCACGAGCCCGGTCACCGCGATGGTGATCCAGCCGCCCTGCCCGCCCTTCTCGTAGATCGTGCCCGCCAGGATCGCCGCGCACAGGGCGAAGGCCACGCCGTGGATCCCGAGCCCGCGCCGGCGGCCCGGGCCCTTCGTGCGCCGCCAGTAGCGCAGCATCGCGAGCTGCGACAGGGAGAAGGTCACGAACACGTTGATGGAGTACATCGTGACGAGGTGGGTGATGTCACCCCGCGTGTAGAACAGCGTCGCGAGGGACGCGCTACCCATGAGCAGCACGCCGTCCTGCATCGTGAGCCGGTCCGAGAGCTGCCCGAAGCGGTGTGGCAGCCACGAGTCGGTCGCCATGTTCGCCATGACGCGCGGGCCGTCGATGAAGCCCGCCTGCGCGGCCACGACGAGGAGCGCCGCCTCCGCCAGCAGGGCGACGACGACGAAGCCGTCGCCGAGCGCGACGCCGCCGACCCGCCACCCGCCGGCGAACCGCTCGAGCAGCACGGCGTTCATCGTCTTGCCCTGCTCCGGGGACGCGCGGAACAGGAGGTAGCAGACGAGGATCCCGGCGGCGGTGACGGCGAGCGAGAAGGCCATGTACGTCATGGTCCGCCTCGCCGTCGCGACCTTCGGCTCCCGCATGATCTGGATGCCGTTCGAGACGGCCTCGATCCCGGTGTACGTCCCGGCGCCCATCGAGTACGCGCGCACGAACACCGCGAAGAGCCCCACCGCGCCGAGCTCGGCGAGCCCCGCGCGGAAGCCGTGCGAGACCTCGCCCGCGACGCGCGGCACCTCCGGCAGGTGCGAGCCGATGCCGCCCACGATCAGGACCGCGTGCGTGACGAGGAACAGCCCGAAGATGGGCGCGAGGATCGAGACGGACTCCTTCACGCCGCGGAGGTTCAGGACGACGAGCAGCGCGATCGCCGCTGCCTCCACCGGCAGCTTCCAGTGCAGCGTGGCCGCCGGGAGGAAGCTGAAGATCGCGTCGCCGCTCGAGGCGACGGACACGGAGATCGTGAGGACGTAGTCCACGAGCAGCGCCGCGCCCGACACGACACCGACCCGCGGCCCGAGCAGCTCCGTCGCGACGACGTAGCCGCCGCCCCCGAACGGGAAGCGCTTGATGATCTGCCCGTACGCGACGGAGATGACGAGGACCGTGACCGCCGTGGCGAGCGCGAGCGCGACGGCGAGGTAGCCGTGCGACCCGAGCGCCCGAAATACCTCATCCGGACCGTACGCGGAGGAGGAGAGCCCGTCGGCGCCGAGCCCGACCCAGGCGAGGAGCGCGACGAGAGAGATGGCGTGGTGGGTGTGTGGATCCCTGACGTCGCGGGGCGCGCCGAAGATCATCCGCCGCAGCCGGCCGCCGCGTCCTTCCGCGGGCGCGGCCTTGGAGGCGGGGGACTGAGCCGGCTCGGTGGCCGAGCGGCTCGGCTCGACAGGAGTCTTCGCCATGCTTGGACAGCTTCGCGGGCGCGGCCTCAGACCGGCGTCAAGGTCGCGGTCGCCTGCATCAAGGCCGCATCAACGCGGCGGCTGACCAGCCTGGCGCGAGCAAGCCCGACCGCTCGGCCCCGTTGACGCGCCGCTGATGCCGCGCCGGCCAACCTTGACCCGGACCTGACCTCACGGCGCCTATGCTCCCGGGTGAGGAGGAGAGGCCATGCAGACACGCCCCAATCACCTCCGCCTGGCGCCCGCGCCGCGCGAGACGATGGAGCACGTGTCCGTCCCCGAGCGCGGAGATCTGGCGCTCATGGTCATGCTGCTCGCGGTGAACCTCGTCCCGGTGGTCGGCGAGGTCGCGCGCCTCGGCCGCTGGGGCGCCGGGACCCTGGGCTTCGCGACCGCGTGCGTGCTCGTCACCGGCCGGGAGCTCTGGCTCGAGCTCCGCGAGGTCGTTCGCGCCCGGAGGTGCGCATCGCGATCCTGACCGCGCTCGCCGGCGCGCTCACGGTCGGCCTCGCCCCTGACTCGTAATCGCGCTCCTCCTCGCGGAGGAGCCGCGCCCGCGCTAGTTCTTGGGGTGGATCTTCGGGCTCCCCGCGTGAACGTCCTCGCGCTCAACCTGGCGCTTGACGGGCTCGGCGACAGATGGCTTGGG
>DATIDF010000273.1:0-3460 GCA_035456445.1 Anaeromyxobacter sp. | reverse complement strand
GAGGGGCCGACCGAGTCGCCCGCGTTGTCGCCGGTGCAGTCGGCGATGACGCCGGGGTTGCGCGCGTCGTCCTCCTTGATCTTGAAGACGATCTTCATGAGGTCCGAGCCGATGTCGGCGATCTTCGTGAAGATGCCGCCGGCGATGCGGAGCGCGGACGCGCCGAGGGACTCGCCGATCGCGAAGCCGATGAAGCAGGGGCCGGCGAGGTCGCGCGGGATGAAGAGCAGGATGAACAGCATGATGAGCAGCTCGACGCTGATGAGCATCGTGCCGATCGACATGCCGGCCTTGAGCGGGATCGCGTAGGTCGGGAACGGCTTGCCGCCGAGGGAGGCGAACGCGGCGCGGCTGTTCGCGTACGTGTTCACGCGGATGCCGAACCAGGCGACGCCGGCCGAGCCGAGGATGCCGACGAGCGAGAAGGCGAGGATGACCGCCACCCGGCCCATCCCCATCCCCTGCTGCCCCTCGGGGCCGGTGGTGAGGAAGCCGAAGTAGGCGACGATGATCACCGCGATGAAGCCCCACAGGATCGCGATGAACTTGCCCTGCGTCGTGAGGTACGTCTTCGCGGTCTCGTAGATGAGCTCGGAGATCTCGCGCATCGACCGGTGCACGGGCAGCGCCTTGAGCTGCCGGGCGGCGACGAGGCCGAACGCGAGGCCGGCTGCGCAGACGATCAGGCCGAAGAGGAGCAGCGAGTGCCCCGTCACGCCGAGGAAGGTCTCGGAGCCGAGATCCGGCAGGACGAGGTTCGCCTCGCCCCCGCCGTGGTGCGGCGCGGCGGCGACCGCGAGGCGTGAAAACAGGTGGGAGATGTTCATGGTCCGGGAGTCCGAATCTTCGGATATTGGTTGGAATATCCGTTGGTTGCGCGACAGTACGCCGCGGCGGAAGCCGGATACTACCGGCCCGTTGCGCTTTTTGGCAAGCGGACCGGGATGCTCGGTGTCCGGGCGCCCGTCCAAGCGCCCGGGCGTGCGGGCGCGCGGAGGGAAACCTCGGGTAGGCCGCGAGTGCGGCCGGGAGGGTCACGGCGCGAACTACTCCTGGTAGGGAGCGGGGCGCAGGCCGCCGGCGAGCGTCAGATGCCGGGCGTCGGCGCGCTCTCGCCGGCCGCGACGGTGCCGGCCGCCTCGAGGGCGGCGAAGTTCACGTTGAAGTACCCGGCGACGCCGCACGAGTACATCACGCGCTTCACGATCCGGAACGGCACGCCCTTGTCCGCCTGGATGTTCACCACGCCGTCCCACTTCTTGTCGGGATCCTGCTGGTGGATGAACTCCCAGCGCTTCTTCTCGTCGCGGAGCCGCTCCTCGAGCGCGGGGATGTTCAGGTAGCCCGAGTCCGAGTCGAGCTCGCGGATGTCGGCGACCTTCACGCCGGTCACCACGACCTGTTCGGAGCTGACGGCGACCACCGGCGCGATCTCGATCATCTGGCCGTGCTGGGCGTCGGGGAGCTTGATGTCCTTCTGCATGTACAGCACCTCTCCCGTGGCGCTGAACTGCTGCAGTAGGAAGATGACGAGCATCACGAACATGTCGACCATCGGGACGACGTTCAGCTCGCTGTTCGTGGACTTGTGTCCGCGAGTCATCTTGCCGCCGAGGATCTTCGACTTCTCGAACCTTGGCGCGGGACGCTTGCCGGGCGTGACGATGGGCATGGCGGCTCTAGACCCCGGTGACGGCCACGGAGACGAGCCCCGCGCCGACGCACGTGTCGATGACCTGCACGAGATCCCCGTACGGAACCGTGTCCTCGGCGGACACCGTCACCGCGGCCGCATCGGGGTGAGAGCTCTTCAGCGCCTTCAGCCGCTCCCCGAGGCCCTTGAGATCGAAGCGGACGACGCCGTCCGGGCCGCGACCGAGGTTCGGGATGTCGATCGCGAGCCCGGCCGAGGTGGACAGGGCGAACCCGCGCTCGCCCATCGCGAGCGTCACGATGAGCTGCTTCTGCGCGTCGGTCTGCTCGATCTCGGGGGCGCCGGTGCCGAGCTGCTGCACCTGGAGCCGGGAGATCTGCGTCCAGACCGCGGTGTAGAGGAGGAAGGTGATGCAGCAGGCGAGGAGATCGATCGCCGGGACGACGTTGATCGTCGCGTCGAGCGCCTTCTTCTTTCGCTTGCCGCCGCCCTGCTCGGGCATCGCGCCGCCGCCCATCGGCAACCTCCTCTCGCGTGAACTCGGTGCCGGTCCCGCTCGCCCTTCGACTGCCTCGGGGCGAGCGGGGTGGCGGAGCTATTCTTCGTCGCCCGCAGTCACCGTCGCGGGCATCTTCATCTTGTCCTTGTTCGCGACGATGAGGTTCAGGACGGCGACCGCGGTCTCGTTGATCTCGTCGACCATGTGCTGGGTGCGGCCCTGCAGCACCGAGTAGGCGACGAGCGCGGGGATCGCGGTGAGGAGGCCGAAGGCGGTGCAGTTCATCGCCTCGGAGATGGAGTTGGCGAGGATCGTCGCCTTGTCGGCAGGGTTCGCGTTCGCGACCGCGCCGAACGCGCCGATGAGGCCGATGATGGTGCCGAGGAGGCCGAGCAGGGTCGCGACGTTGCCGAGCATCGCGAGGTAGCCGGTGCGCGCCTCGATCTTCGGCGACTCGCGGAGCGTCGCCTCGTCCATCGCCGCCTGCACGTCCTGCTCGCCCTTCGGGACGTTGATGAGGCCGGCCTTGACGACGCTCGTGAGCGGCGTCTTCTTCTGGGAGGCGGTGAAGCTGATCGCCTTGTCCAGATCGCCCGCGTAGATGTGCTTCTTTAGGCCGCGGAGGAACGCGTCCTTGTCGACGTTCGCCTTGAAGTAAAGGGCGATGATGCGATCGACGACGAGCCCCACCACGAAGATCATCGACACGAGGATGGGGTGCATCATCCAGCCACCCTCGTGGTAGTGCCGCGCCAGCGCTCCGAACATGTCGCCCATCTGGGAGGGTCCTCCGGACCGTGGGCCGCGCGGGAAATCCGTCGGAATTGCCGCGCGCTCGCCCGAGTGCTCGATCCCCTATCACGGGGTTTTCAGAGGCGTCAATTCGACGGCGTGCGCTCGCCGCGCACCTTTCCGCCTTTCACGCGGAGCGCCCATCGCCCCGCCGCCGCGCCCGTGCGGACGCACTCACGTCCGGCCGAGACGGTGCACCCGACTTGCCCGCACGGCAATTGCCCGCGAGGCGACTGGCGTCGTACGCTCTCCCGCCTCCGCGCGCCGGAGCGCCCGGCCGGTGAGCGGTCCCGGCGCGCCGTGCTCCCTTCGGGCGGTCGTCGGACATGCCGAACGAGACCACCTTCGCACCGTATCGCCTCGCGCCCGGCGCGCTGCCGGAGGAGGCGGCTCGCGCGGCCGCCGCGGTGGCCCGTGCCGCAGCTGCCGCACAGGACCGGACGGCCGCATCGGCGACGCGAGCAGCGGCCGGCGCCGCGGAGCTCGAGGCCCGCGCGGCGCGTGAGGCGGCGCAG
>DATIDF010000272.1:0-9146 GCA_035456445.1 Anaeromyxobacter sp. | reverse complement strand
TGATCTCCTTGCGCAGGAGCGGGTCCTGCCGCGCCATCCGCGTGGCGCGCTCCGGACCCGGCGGGCCCCAGACGATGAGATCGTGCGTGCGGTCCGAGCCGGTGATGTGCACCTCGTCCACGCCGGGGTGATGCGCGAGGTGCCAGCCCTCCTCCGCGCCCCCGTAGACGACGGCCAGGAACCCGCGCGCGATCGCCCCCGCGAACGCCTCCTCGAGGATTGGCCCGAGATACGCGTTCACCGGGTTCATCTTGAGGATACAGACCTTGCCCTCGTTGAAGAGCTTCGTGAGCACGTCCGCGGGCGGGATCGCGTTGATGTTTCCCGCGCCCAGCACGAGGCAGACCAGGCCGTCGTGGTCCGGCGCCTTGTAGAAGCGGGCGCGCCCGTCGTGCAGCTCCCGCTCTCCGACGCCCTCCTCGAGGTGGGTGTCTGCGCCGACTCCCGCGAACAGCGCGCGATCCGAGCCAGAGGCGGGGAAGACGCGCACCGTGAGGCGGCCGTCCACCGTCTCGCCCGTCGGTCCGATGGGCGTGTTCCCGTGGCGCGCGAGCGCCTGGAGCGAGCGGAGGATGAAGCGGAGCTGGCGCAGGACGACGTACGGCCCGCTCAGCCACTCCTCGCCGGCGACGGGCGAGCCCTGCGCGATGCCCTTCGCCTCGCAGGCGGCCGCGACCGCACGCTCGGCGGTCCGCTCGGTGCCGCGCGCCATCGAGCGAGCGAGCGCGATGCGCTCGGGGAGCGAGGCGCGCGCCCAGATCGGCGCGCCGTCGCGCAGACGCGCGACGGCCTCGTCGAGGCGGCGCGGATCGGTGGCGGCGAGGGCGGTGGCGGCAGGCTTCATGAGCGAAGCGTAAGGGATCCGCTTCGGCTCTGCGTGGACTTCCGGGGTTCGGACGCGCCTGCCGCGCGGGCACGAGAGGCGCTACGCCGGCTCCGCCCGCTCGAGCGTCGCGAGCGTCACCTCGGGCGGCGAGTTCACTCGCACGCGGATGCCGGACATGCCGATCCCGCGGTTCACGTAGAGCTGGACGCCGCCGTCGAGCGCGTAGCGGCCCCGCAGGAACGGCTCGCGGACGAGGGCTGCGAGGAGGAGCGGCGTGAAGATCGGGATGTTGATCTGGCCGCCGTGCGTGTGGCCGGAGAGGCAGAGGCTCGGACGGTCGAGCCGCTCGAGCTTCTGTGCGGTCCGCGGCCCGTGCGCGAGCACGAGCGGCGTCGGGCCGGTGAGCCCCTTCACCGCCCTGCGGACGTCGTCGCGGCCGGTGCGGTGATCCCCGACGCCGACGATCGTGAACGGCGCGCCCCGCAGCCGCACCGTGGTCCAGGCGTTCTCAAGGACCTCGTAGCCGTGGCCGCGCAGCGCGGCAGTCGCGCCCTTCGGGTCGACCCAGACGTCGTGGTTGCCGAGCACGGCGACGGTGGGCGCGGTGAGCCCCCCGAGGAGCGCGTGCATCGCGTCGAGCTCGCTGCGTGAGTGAGACAGGTAGTCGCCCGTGAGGACCACGAGGTCGGGCTCGAACGCGTTCGCCTCCGCGATGGCGGCGCGGACGACCTCGTCCGGCGTGCGCGGCCCGACGTGGAGGTCCGAGAGCTGCGCGACCCGCAGCCCGTGGTGTGCGGGGTCGAGGCCGGGGACGCCGAAGGTGACCCGCTCCGCGGTGGGCGGCGCGTGGCGTGCCTCGGCCGCGGACGGGAAGACCCCGACGGCTCCGGCCGCGCCCACGAGCGCGGCGCCCTTGACGAACCCTCTCCGGCCGAATCTCCGCTCCATCCTGCGATCGCCTCCCGCGTCCGTGCCGCATACCGCCGCCCGCTTCGGCGCCCAGATCAATGGAACGCCTCGCCCTTCGCCATGATTCCTTCGCGGGAGCGGCTCGCTGGCTTCGGCGCCCGGAACGGCGATCCGACGCTCGAGCGCCGACCCGGCGTCCGACGAGCTGCGGTGGTCACTCAAGGTGAAGGGGGTGGCTGAGCGGAGAAGGAGAGGCGCCGAGGCGAGCGCGCCGTCGGTGTCAGTCGCGGCGCTCCGTCGTGCGGCTCACTTGCCGAGCAGGTTGGCGGGCGGCACTCCCAGCGCCTTCGCCATCTTCTCGATGGTCTCAAGCGGTGGGGAGCGCTGTCCGCGCTCGAGCATCGAGACGTACGAAACGGAGATCCCGACCTTGTCGGCCAGCGCCTTCTGGGAAAGCTTCTTCTTCGCCCGGAGGCGCCGAACGTTGCCGGCGAACCGCGTCAGGAGATCCATGGCCAGACCCTTAGCAAAGCGACCTCGTGCACTCATTGTCCTTTTCGGGGTGCCCCCCCGGGCGTCCTCGACCGTCAGTGACGGTGCCCCGCGCGACGGTCTCCGGTTAGAGGGACTCCGCGCGAAGCCCATGTCGCGCGCCGTGCCGGACGTCACTCCGCGTCGAAGCGCCGCATCGCCGGCGGCGCGTCGGCACGGGCTCGGCCACCGCACGTCGCCTGCGAGGAGAGGCGCGCCGGGGCGCCTGGTCGCTCCCTCCCCGTGCGGCGGAGGCTCACTGCCCCGCCGTCGCGGCTAGACCTTCGCGAGCGCGTGCCTCACGTTTAGCGTGCCTGTCCGACATCAAAAGGAGGTCTCGATGGCAGCGAAGGCGAAGCCCGTCTGGCGGCTGGAGGTCGGCGACGACGCGCCGGATTTCGAGCTGATGGCCACCGGTGATACCGCGGGTAAAGGAGACACGAAGCGCAAGATCCGGCTCTCCGACTACCGGGGGAAGAAGAACGTGGTGCTCGCGTTCTACCCCGCCGCATACACCCCTGTCTGAACCGTCCAGATGCCCTCGTACGAGGAGGATCTCTCCGAGTTCGAGCGGCGGAATGCCCAGGTCCTGGGCATCAGCACGGATCAGGTCCACACGAACGAGGCGTGGGCGAAGTCGATGGGCGGGCTGTCATACCCGCTCCTCTCGGATCACTGGCCGCACGGTCAGATCGCGGCGATGTACGGCGTGCTCCGCGGCGACAGCGGCATCTGCGAGCGCGCGATCTTCGTCGTCGATAAGCAGGGCAAGATCACCTACATCGACATCCACGACATCGGCGAGCAGCCTCCCACCGACAAGATCATGGCCGCACTCGACAAGCTGAAGTGAGGGAGGCGTCGATGGCACACGGAGCCGAGCCGAAGCCGCTCGAGCTGTCCCGCTACTGCGTGCCCTTCACGCCGTTCCAGGGCAAGCTCGAGGACGCCTCGATCTGCATCGTCTCGACGGCGGCCGTCCGGCACAAGGACGACAAGCCGTTCGACACCGAGGGCGACATCACCTGGCGCGTCATCGGCACCGACGCGGAGGCGAAGGACCTCCGCTACGACGACTCGCACTACGATCACGCCTGCGTCGATCGCGATCTCAACTGCGTGTTCCCGATCGACCGCCTGCGCGAGCTCGCCCGCGAGCGCCGCGTGAGCGGGCTGACCGAGCGTCACTTCTCGCTCGGCTACAGCCAGGCGCTGCGAGAGCTGAGAGAAAAGACCATCCCCGCGCTGGTGCGCGAGGTGGACCGCGAGCGCCCCGGCGCCGTGCTCCTCACCGGCGGCTGACGGCTGTGTCACCGCACGGTGGTCACCGTGCAGCGGTCCATCGAGATGGTCGGGATCCCGACGGTCGTCGTGACCGTCGAGCCCGAGGAGACGCGGCAGGCGCGGCCGCCGCGGGCGCTCTGCCCCCGCGGCTTCATCGCCGGACACTCGCTCGGGCGCCCCGAAGACCCGGCGCTCCAGAAGTGGATCCTGATGGACGCGCTCGGGCTGCTCGTCGCCGAGCCGCGCCCGGGCGAGGTGGTGGAGCGCGACTACACCGGGACGTGAGTCCGGCGCCGTGCCCCTCTCGCTTCGGAGAGGGTCACGGCGCGGCGTCGCGCCATCGTGAGGCCATCCGGTCGTCGCTTCACGGCCCGTCGTAGGCGGTCACCGCGCCCGGCCCGAGGCGCGACTCGAGGTGCGCCATGTAGACGATCCGCCGGCTCGCCCAGCGGTCGATCTGGATTGACCGGACCGGCCCGCGCGCGAACGCCGGCACGTCGTCCGAGGCGATGTCCTTCACCCACGCACCGCTCCTGTACCGGCCGAAGCCGCCCCACGCGAACCCGACCCAGATCGAGCCGTCGAGCGGATCGCACGCGACGGCGAGCGCGCCGCCCGCGTCCGTGGGGACGCCGACGGTGGTGAACGTCGAGGCGCCCTTGCGCCTGAACGCGAGGCCGTGCGCGTCCGAGCCGACCCACATCGTGCCGTCGTCGCAGAACGCGATGGACTGCACGCCGTCGCGCTTGGTGGGGTCCGCCGGGTCCGCGTCCTCGCTCCAGATCCACAGGTGCGGGTTGGGGGGATCCTGGTTCCCCCACCACGGACCGTGGAAGTGCGACGAGAGCTGCGGGCGCTGCATCGAGGCGTAGCCGGGGAGGCTCGCCATGCGGAACTGGTTCGCGTACCACGGCACGTTCGTGGTCGGGTCGAACGCGAGCGCCCACGCCGCGCTGGTCAGGAACGCGTTGTGCGCGTAGATCGCGGGGTGCTCGTGCTCGAACACGTCCTTCGCGTCCGCCCAGGCCGGATCGCCCTTCGTGAGGTCCTCGAACCCGCGCGCCGCCGGGTTCGCGACGAGGATCGAGATCGAGGCGTGGGTGCCGCCGAGGAGCGCGTCGCCGTACGAGAGGGACCGGCTCTTGTCGTGGTTCACGACGATGCGCTGCACCTGGCGCAGCTTGCGGCGGCCGCCGAGCAGGAACGGATCCCAGTCGTAGCACTGGGTGTCGTTCGTGCCCGGGACGAAGAACTCGCACACGTACCCGGGAGGCGTCGCGATGCGGACGTGTCGCTCGCGCGCGAGGCTCTTGCCGTCGAACGTCACGACGTCCGCGCCGCCCGAGTCCACCGCCCAGTCCGCGTCCGTATCGCCGTCGGTGCCGACGCCCTGGAACCCGATGATCGCCTTGTTCGGCGTCGAGCCCGCGACCGAGATGACCGGGCACATCACCGCCGGATCGGCCGGGCTCGGGTTCGCGATCTGCGAGGCGTCGTGGCAGTTCTTCGTGAGTCCGGCGGCGGCGTCGAAGCGCGTGAAGTCCTGCGCGTCGCGCGTCTTCGCGAAGACGGCATCTCCCGCCGCGACGTAGACGTTCCCGGCCTCGTCGGCGGAGACGTCGCTGACCTTCGCCGAGAGTCCCTGCTCGGCGCCCCAGAACGTGAACGACCCCACCACCACCGGCGGCTTCACCGTCGGGGTGACGCCGCCTCCGCCGTCGCCGCCGCCGCCAGTCCCGCCGCCGCCGTCACCCGTCCCGCCGCCCCCGTCACCCGTCCCGCCACCCCCGCCACCCCCGCCGCCCGACGTGTCGGTCGTCGTCTTCGTCCCACCCCCGCCGCCGCACCCGGCGATCGCGATCGCGATCACCGCGATCGCCGCCGTCAATCCCCGCCGCATCGCGCCCATCATCCATCTCCCGGCGCGCCTGCACGGACGTTGGACCAGGGGCCCCAGGGCACGCGTCGAAAAGCTGGCCCGGCGGAGCGGCTCCGCCAAGCCGCGGCGCGGGGGCAGCACTCCCGGTGGACCGCGCAATGGCGCCAGGAGGGGGGACGCGTTCTGGCGCGGGCGAACGGCTGCGGTCACAATCGGGCGATGCTGCAGGGCGATCTCGCGACCTTCCCCCTCGCCGAGCTGTTCCAGTGGCTGGACCAGAGCCGCCGTTCCGGCCTGGTCGAGGTAGAGGCGGGAGAGGGGCCACCGTTCTGGCTGCACGTCGTGGACCGGCGCATCGTCGCGGCCGCCCGCCCGTCCACCGAGCCGGGGGGACTCGGGGAGCTCGCCCGCTGGTCCCACGCCGAGCCGCAGGAGACGCTCTGGCCCGAGGCGTGCGCCGACCGTATCGTCGATCTGTTCCTGGCGCCGGCCGCCGGAAGCTTCACGCTCATCGCCGACGCGGGCGGTTACGAGGGCGTACGGCTCGACCTCGGTCTGGGCCAGATGGCGCTCGAAGGCCTGCGGCGGCTCGACGAGTGGCCCGAGCTCGATCGGCGCTACCCCATCGACGCCGCGGCGCTCGTCGCGGACGGCGGCACGTCCCGACCGCGCACGCCCGGCCAGCGCGCGCTGCTCGAGGCGGCTCGCCGCCGCGCCTCGATCGCAGAGGCGCGCCTCGCGCTCGGCCTCTCTCGCGCGGCGATGCTCCGGCGCATCGAGACGCTCCGTGAGCTCGGGCTCGCACACGTGGAGGGCGTGTCGGCCCACGCGGACCCCGTCGCGGCGCTCGTCGAGAAGGCGCAGCTCCTCGTCGACGCGCGTCAGTTCGACGAGGCGGCGATCGTGTTCCGCAGCCTCCTCGCCTCGGATCCGTCGGATCGGCGCGTCCGCGACCTCCTGCGCGAGGCGGAGCGCGAGCACGTGGCCGCGCTCTACCGGGAGCTGTCGCCCGTCGCGATTCCGGTCCTCCTCGCGGGACACGCCTCGCTCGACGGGCCCGCGGCGCGCCGGCTGTCGGCGATCGATCGCGAGGTCGCGGGCCGGCTCACCGGGGCGTGGGACGTGGCGAGCGTCGCGCTCGCGAGCCCGCTGCGCGAGGTGGAGACGCTGAAGGCGTTGCGGAAGCTCGCCCGGCTCGGCCTCGTCGAGCTGCGCGAGCCGGCCTGACATCCCGAGGAGCTGCGCCCGCGTCACCGCTCGCCGTGACAGGCGCGTGACCTTCAGGCGATAAGCCTGGAGTGGCCCCAGTGGCCACGCCATGATCGACTCTGCCTCGCCCGCCGCCGCGAAGCCGCTCCTGCGCGGCGTCTCCCACGAGATCGCCGCCGGTGTGGCGCTCGCCGCGTGGATCGCTCTCGTGGCGCTCGCTCCGTCGTCACGGGGCCTCGCGGCCGCGAGCGTGTACGGCGCGAGCCTGTTCGCGCTCTTCGCCGTGAGCGCGCTCTACCACCGGCCGACCTGGCCGCCTCGCGCGCGGCTCTGGCTGCGGCGGCTGGATCACTCCGCGATCTTCCTCCTCATCGCTGGCACATACACGCCGTTCTGCCTGGTCCTCGGGGGCCCGCGCGGGGACACGCTCCTCGCCGTCGCCTGGGGTGGGGCGACGCTCGGGATCCTCCAGTCGGTGCTGTGGGTGCGCGCGCCGAAGCCGCTCGTCGCGGTCGTCTACGTGCTGCTCGGCTGGGTGATCCTGCCGGTGATGCCCGCCCTCGCCGCGAGGCTCGGGCCGGGCTCGGTGGCGCTCCTCGGGGCGGGAGGGATCACCTACAGCCTCGGCGCGGTCGTGTACGCGGCGCGGCGGCCGGATCCGTTCCCGCGCGTGTTCGGTTACCACGAGGTCTTCCACGCCCTCGTCGTCGTCGCCGCGGGGCTCCACCTCGCGGTCGCCGCACGGGCGATCCTCGCGCTGTAGCGGCTGGCGACCGCGAAAGTCCGCCGGGGGAGGCCACCTCAGGCGGGCGGCAACCCGTTCTCGAAGCAATAGTAGAGCGTCTGGTAGCGCGTGCGATAGGCGACCACGTCCTCGGCGACCGCTTCCGGCGATTCCTGCTTCACGAGTACGCGGGCGAAGAGCTCCGCGATGTCGTCCATGTGTCGCTCCTTCATTCCCAGCCTCGTGACCTCGATGGTCCCGATGCGCAGGCCGCTCGGTCGGTCCCACTCCGCAGGTGTGTCGCCGGGGATGAGGTTCTTGTTGGCGATGATGTTCGCCCGGGCGAGCGTCTGGGCCGCCGCGAGACCGCCCCCGAACAGCCGCACGTCGGCGATCACCTGATGCGTCCGGCTGTATTCGCGGCGGGCTCCGACGACCGGGATCCCGCGCTGCTCCAGCGCCCTCCCCAGCGCCTGGGAGTTCCTGACGATCTGCGCCATGTAGACGCTCCCGAACTCGAGCATCTCGGCCGCCGAGACGGCCAGGGCCGCGACCCGGTTGACCTGGTGCGTGGCGGCCAGCACCGGGAAGACCGCCCACGTCAGGCGTTCGGTCAGCGCCGGATCGTTCCACACCATGATGCCGCTCTGCGGGCCGCTCCAGGTCTTGCCGGCAGAGCCGGTGAGGACGCAGGCGCCCTCGCGGAGCGGATCCTGGAACTGCCCTCCGGCGATGAGGCCGAGCTGGTGCGCCCCGTCGAAGAACAGCTTGCCGCCCCACGGAGCCACGATCTCGGCCATCTCCCGGCAGGGCAGCGGGAAGAGGGTCATCGACATGCCCAGCGCCACGAGCTTCGGCCGCACCTGCTCGGCGGTCCGCCGGAACGCGTCGAGGTCCACGTCCAGCTCGGGGGTGAAGGGGATGTCCACGATGCGGAGGCCTCGCACGCCGGCCGGTCCGTCCGCACGGTTGCTGGAGTGCCCGCCGACGGGCTGCGCCGCGGACATCACGGTGTCACCGGGCTGTGTCAACGCGGTGTAGACGGCCAGGTTGCCGATCATGCTGGCGCACAGGCGGTGATCAGCGTAGTCGGCGCGCAGGGTGCGCTTGAGCAATTCCATGCAAAGCGACTCGACCTCGTCGATGTATTTCGTCCCGGCGAACCAGCGATTCACCGGGCCGATGTGGCCCTCGGCGGCCCGGGTGCCGATCTCCGCCGCCAGCAGCGACCGCACGGTCGGGCTCGTCGGCGCCTCCGGGGCGAGCAGGTTGAGGCATTGCTCGCCCCGCCAGCGCTGGTTGCGCTGGACCGCCGCGACCACCTCCTGGGCCATCTCCCGGGCGCCGCGGCAGGCATCGAGCACCTGCGCTGCGGTCCGCAGCGTCTGCTGATCGTGGACTTCGAATCGGACCTCGATCTGGGTCGGTGCGTTCACGCGCGCTCCTTGCCGAGCCGGCGGCTCCGGGGACGAGGACCGCCCTGGCGGACCACGTCGTCCTTCGGCTGCACGATGGTGTACCTGGCGGCGGTCCACCGCGCCGCGTGCGTCGTAGCAGGCTCCACGCAAGCGGGTGACGCCGTCAGACTCCGGCCGCCTTCACCTTCGCGGCGACGAGCACGTACAGCGCGAAGAGCGCGTCCCGCTCGGTGACGGCCGCGTCGGGCCTCGCGGCGATACGCGAGAGCGCGAGCAGCTCGCGCTCGTCGAGGCCGAGCGACGCCGCGGCGCGCCCGTCGTCCGGCGGCGCCCGCGACAGCACCGCCGCGACCCCGTCGGCGGCGA
>DATIDF010000271.1:0-6414 GCA_035456445.1 Anaeromyxobacter sp. | reverse complement strand
AGGGCGCCGTCCGCGAGCTCTACGCAGGACGCGCGCTCGCGGCGCTGCCCTGGATCCTCGCCCTCGTCGCTGCGGTGGGTGCGACCGCGTGGGCCGCGTACCGGCTCGCGCTCGCCGCCGCCCGCGCGGGGAGCGCGGGGGCGCCGCGCGCGGCGGCGACGGGGGAGGGCGGCTGGCCGCTGCCGGGCCGGGTCGGGGCGCTCGTCGAGAAGGAGGCGAAGTATCTCCTCCGCCATCCGATCGCGACGCTGCTGGCGCTCGTCCTGCCGCCGTTCGCCGCGCTCGTCGCGTGGAAGGTCCCGCCCCGGATGCCCGCCGAGGCCGGCGAGATCGTCCGCGTGCTGCCGGTGCTCGGGTTCGCGCTCTACGCGCACATGGCCGCGCAGGTCTTCTGGCTGAACGCGTTCGGGTGGGAGCGGGGGGGCGGGCGGCTCTGGTTCCTCGCGCCGGTGGCGCCAGCGGAGGTCCTGCTCGCGAAGAACCTCGCCGCGTACGGGCTCTCGGCCGGGCTCTTCGCGGCCGCGGTCGCCGCGGCGATCGCGGTGGGCGGACCGCTGCCGGGCTGGGCCCTGGCGGCGGCCGTCGCGCTGCACGCGGGGATCGCGCCCTGGCTCCTCCTCGCCGGCAACTTCGTCTCGGTCTTGAACCCGCGGGCCGCGGCGAACACCGTGCAGCGCGGCGGGTCGCTCTCGCCGCTCTCGTCGCTCGCCGGGATGGTCATCGTCTCCGTCGCGACCGCGGCGTTCGCGATCCCGGCCGTGTTCGCCGTCCGGCGAGACGCGCCGTGGCTGCTCGTCTGGGGCTGGGCGGCGCTCGGGGTGGCGGGGGCGATCGCGTACCGCGTCGCGCTGCCCTTCGCGGCGAGGCTCGTCGTGCGCAGGCGCGAGCCGCTCCTCGCCGCCGTCGCCGGCGACGAGGAGTGAGCGGACGCGAGAAATTAACGATCGGTGAATATCGAGCGGAGCCTGCCGCGGGCGAAGGCGCCGAGCGCGATGACGAGCGCCGCGAGCCCGCTTGCGTCCCCCCGGCCGGTCGCGCAGCCGCCGCCCGAGCGCGCCCGCGGAGCGGCGGGATCGCCTCCCGGCGTCGTCGGTCCCGAGAGGCGACCAGGATCGGACGTGCACACGCCGGCGATGCACCGTCCGATGGAGCACGGCGTCCCATCCAGCAGGGGAGACGAGGTGCAGCCTCCCGCGGTGGTCTCGCACGCCGCGGGCGTGTGGCACTCGCCCGCGGGCTCGCACTGGACCGGGGAGCCGCCGCCGCAGGCGCTTGCGTTGCAGGTCTCGCCCGTGGTGCACGGGTCCTTGTCCTCGCAGGCGCTGCCGTCGGGTACCGGCCTCGGGAGGCATTCGCCGGTCGCGGGGCTGCACACCGACGCTGCGCACGGCTCGGGGGACTCGCACCTCACGAGGTCGGCGCCGACGCACGCGCCGCCCAGGCAGGCGTCGCGCCGCGTGCACGCGTCGCCGTCGTCGCACGCGGCGCCGTCAGGCTTCGGGACGGGGACGCACGCGCCCGACGCGTCCACGAACGACTCGTGGCAGTCGTCCGGGACCGGGCAAGCCGTTGAGGTGAACCGCGCGGTCACGGCGACGTCGCCGCTCACGGTGAGCGCGCAGTCGCCGGTCCCCTGGCACGCGCCGGACCAGCCGTCGAACCTCGAGCCGGGATCCGTCTCGGCGACGAGGGTGACGTCAGTCGCCGACGCGTACGTGGCCGAGCACGTTGCCCCACAATCGATCCCCGGCGGAGCGGAGACGACGCGGCCGGTCCCGCTCCCGACGCGCGTCACGACGACACGCGGCGGCGTCGAGCCGGGGCCGCCGAAGGCGCCGATGTCGGCCCGCGAGCCGTCCGCGTCGCGGTAGGCCGAGTCGGGGTCGCCCGCGTCGATGCAGGGCGAGCCGGGCGCGAGCCGGTAGTCGCCCGCGTCGGGGTTCACGAACAGCGGATCGACGCGGACGTCGCCGGGGCCGAGCGCGTCGTCGCCCGTGGCGTCGACCGCGCTCACGTCGACGCGGTTCCGTGAGTATGCGTTGTAGCCCAGCCTCCCCGGCGCGGCCGTGCCCCCCTGGACGGCGATGTCGTTCCGGATGAACGCGTTGTTGCGGATCGTCGGGTCGAAGCCGTCGTAGTAGGTGAACGTCAGCGCGAACGCATTTCCGTCGAACACGTTGTTCGTCACGCGCGCCGCGCGCGTGTGGCGGTTCCAAGTGGGAGGCCACCCCTCCCACAGGCCGAGGGCGGTGTAGAAACCGACGAACGCCGAGTTCGTCACGGTGAACGCGGTGGCGAAGCCCTGCTGGAGCGCGTAGCCTCCGAGCGCGTCCGCGCCGGCGGCGGGACGGAGCGTGAATCCGGAGACGGCGCTGTCCTCACCCGGCATGACGAGGGGGCGGGCGTCGGGGGCCTCGAGGATCGACCGGCCCGGGCCCGCGCCCACGAGCGACACCGCGTCCGGGAGGCGCACCAGCTCCCGGAACGTGCCCGCCGGCACTCGCACCGTTGAGCCCTGGGGCGCCAGGGCGAGGGCCGTGAAGAGGGTCGGGAAGTCGCCGGCGCCGTTCACGGTGATCCCGACGCCCGTCCTCCACGAGACGATGGCGTCCATGCGGAGGTCTGCGCCCTCCTCCACGATGCGGGTGAGCTCGAACGAGCAGCTCCCGTCGTAGTCGGCGCTGCTCGGCGCCGTCGCGCACGTGAAGGCGTCCCTCCGGTCGGCGCCGGGGAACGGGGTCCCCGCAGAGGAGGCCCACGCGGGGATGCCGTCGGCTTCGACGAGGTCGACGATCCAGCGGGCGCCCGAGGTCCACGACGCCTGCGTCTCGTCCACGTGCCACACGAGGAGGCCGCTCCCGGGGAGGAATGCATCGAACCCGATTCGCTGCCGGTTCTCGAGCACGAACGTGGAGCGCTCGGCCACGATCTCGTACGCGGCGGCCGTCCCGCTCACGGGCGCGAGCCTCAGCTCGCCCGCGAAGCCGTCGATGAGCCGCTGCGGCCTGAGCCATCCGAGCCGCCTCTTCTCCCACGCACCGATGTGCGGCGGCGTGTGGCCCCGGTCGGTGTAGCAACCGACCCCCATGAGCCCCCACACCCCGATGTTGCCCTCCCCGAAATAGAGGTCCGGCAGCCCCAGGACGTGGCCGAGCTCGTGACAGTGGGTGCCGATCGCTGCGAGGTCCACGCCTCGGTCGCCGCTCGAGTCGAACGTCTCGGACATCACGTACCAGTCTGCGCGTGCGCTCGGCCAGAGCGCGCTCGACTGGACCTCGCCAGCGTAGACGAGCGCGTAGCCGTCGAATTGCGAGAGATCGACGCCGGATCGCGCGACGGCCTCGTCCCGCAGGCGCCCGACGTCGTTCAGGTACTCCGACCGGGGTGCCGCCGCGAGCACCCAGTCGAACACCTCCCCCGTGAGCGAAAGCTGCCCGTACGACACCTCCGCCCAGTACTCGCGGACGCTGCCCGGCACGTCGTAGCCGAGCGGTGACTTGCGGTACGTGCCCTCGGAGAAGAACAGCGCGCGGAAGGCGTCCGGGCGGTAGGTGTGTCGCACGTCCGGGAACTCGACGAGGAGCACCGCGAGCCGGAACGAGGCGGGAGGCACGGCCGCGAGCAGCGCCCGACCGGCCAGCTCGCCTCCGCCCGGTCCGGGCGCGGCGAGGAGGTCCAGCGCTCGCGCCCGGTCCCGCAGCGCGGGGAGCGGCGCCCGGGCGGCGTTCGCGTCGCGCCGCCGGACGTCCATCTCCCGCAGCACGCGGGGCGCGGGGCGCAGGTGCCGGGCGAACCCCTCGCGCGCCGCGTGCGCCGCCCGGTCGGAGGCCACGAGCTGTCCGTCGGGCGCGAGCCACGCGAGGCGCCACTCTCCCGTCGCGGCCTGCGCCACGGCGTACCCGTCGAGCGTCTCGAAGGCGAGCCCGTGCTCGTCGCCGAACGCCCGGACGGCGAGCGCCGAGCCATCCGGCTGCTGCACGGAGAACGCGCTGGGCGGCGCGGGGGCAGCAACGGCCGCCGCGGAGAGGAGCGCGATCCCGAGCGCGGTGAGGCGACGAGGAGCCACCCTGCGCGAGGGCATTGCGGGCCTCCCTGGGCGGTGACTCTCCAAGGATCCGTATACACCTAGTGTAAAGCGACGCTCCCGGTGTCGCCGCCGCTTCGGCGGGCCCGGAGAGGGCGACGGGGGCGCCGAGGCGCCCCGCCGATCCCGCTGTGCGCACAGTCCGCCGCTCGGGGGCGACGCGCCGCCGCTACTGCGAGAACCCCTCGAGGAGGTAGTGCGCCTGGATGCGCTTCAGCGCGAGCACCATCGCGGCGGTGCGGACGTCGGTCTCCTGCCCGATGGCGTACGGCCGCGAGTCGTAGTGCGGCGTGCGCTGCGGCCGGTTCCGCGAGATGTCGCGGATGATCGCGTAGTTCTTCTTGATGGCCTGCTCCAGGCGGCGGTTCACGTCGCCCTCGGTCCAGTGCTCGAGCCGCTGGTTCTGCAGCCACTCGTAGTACGAGACGGTGACGCCGCCCGCGTTGCAGATGATGTCGGGGATGACGTCGATCTTGCGCGCCATCATCACCCGGTCGCCGTCGCGGGTGGTGGGGCCGTTCGCGCCCTCGGCGACGAGCTTCACCTTGAGCCGCTCCGCGACGTCGCCCGTGATCTCCTCGCCGAGCGCGGCGGGGATGCAGATGTCGGCGTCGACCGCCCAGAAGTCGTCCTTGGAGATGGCCTTCGCGCCGGGGAAGCCGGCCACGGTGCGGCGCAGGTTCTCCTTGTTGCCGTGCACGTACTGCACGAGCGCCATGACGTCGATCCCCTGGTCGGAGTGGATCGTGCCGTTCACGTCGTTCACGGCGACGATCTTCGCGCCGGCCGCGGCGAGGATCTCCGCCGCCGACGAGCCGACGTTCCCGAAGCCCTGCACGATCACGCGCGCGCCCTTGAGGTCGAACCCGCGGTCGCGCGCCCACTCCTCGATGCAGTAGACGACGCCCTGACCGGTGGCGCGGACGCGCCCCTCCGAGCCGCCGATGCGCGTGTCCTTGCCGGTGACGACGCCGCGGAGCTTGTGGTGCTCCCGCTCACCATCGGTGAACTGGCGCATCATGTAGGCCATGATCTCCCCGTTCGTCCCGACGTCGGGCGCCGGGATGTCGAGGAACGGGCCCATGAAGTTCTTGAACTTGTAGACGTAACGCAGCGTGATGTGCTCGATCTCCTCCTTCGAGTAGTTGAAGGGGTCGATCTTGATGCCGCCCTTCGCGCCACCGAACGGGACCTCCGCGATCGCGGTCTTCCAGGTCATGTCCGCGGCGAGCGTCTTGAAGAGGTCGAGCGAGACGTCCTTGTGATAGCGCATGCCGCCCTTGTACGGGCCGCGCACCTGGTTGTGCTGGATGCGGTAGGCCTTGAACTTCCGAGGGCCGCCCTTCTCGATCCGGAAGAGGCCCATCTTCGGGATGTTGATGACGCCCTGCCGCAAGTTGATGTCGGAGCGGAGGAGCGCGCGGCGGTGCAGGATGAAGTTTCCGTTCGCGAGCGGCTCGAGCGCGTCCGCCGCCTTCATGTCCGACGGCTGCAGGTCCTTGAACTTCGGCGACTCCTCGGGCGCGAGCGGCACGAGCCGGTCGCGCAGCTCGGTCGTGACGTAGAAGATGTGCTCGAAGTCCGGCTCCTCCAGCTCCATCCGGACGCGCGGGTTCAGCTGGATGAGCTCCGCCGCGCGATCGAACGTCTCCATCGCCTCGTCGTAGAAGCTCTTCTTGCCGTTTCGACCGGCCATCGGTGTCGACCTCGGTTGGTGGGACTCCGCGGCTCGCCGGGAGGCGTCGCCGGGCGCATGCTAGCCCCTCGGTCCTCGCTGCGTCAAAATCTGCACGTCGCCCCGATTTCTGAGTGACGAAGCGGGGTTGCGTTCTTGAGAAGGAGCGTATTCGCGGCCGCCGGACCGTTTAGGTGCCGGTCGCAAACGGGGTAAATCTAAGGGCGGTTCGGCGATCCGCGAGCGGCTCGGAGAGGGGGACCGCCAGCCTGAGTGTTGGCGTGCCGGCGAGGTCATCGAGTAGACGGGGGCGGGAGGGGCGAGCGTGGCAGCGAGCGGGCGGAGTCAGCACGAGGCGCAGCGCTAGCTCGCGGCCATCTACCCCCTCTGGCCTCGAACCTGCGGCTGAACCGCGCCAGCGCGACCACACGGACCGCATCCCCCGGAATGCGCAAACCGGCGACGGCCTGGGCGCCCCGGACGGACCAATACCCAGAGTCAATCCACGCCTTCACTCGGCGGGACTTGACACGCCCGCCCCTGGCTCATAGTGACGCGAGCGGCATCAACGAAGCGTTCATCGAACGCGCCGCTGGTGCGCCCCTCCATCGGGGCGAGGAGGCGATGATGCACGACGAGCCGAAGCCCGGAGAGG
>DATIDF010000270.1:0-5546 GCA_035456445.1 Anaeromyxobacter sp. | reverse complement strand
AGGGACGATCGCGGTGGGACATGCCGAGGCCCAGGCGGGAGCAGCCGCCGTGCCAGCGCGCGGACCGGGGGAACAGCCGAGTAGGCCGCTCATTCCTGGGCGCGTGGACGAGGGGACACGGAGGGGTGTGGGGGAGGGGACACGGCCAATACCACCGCGACCACGACCACGACTACGACTACGACTACGACGAGGACGAGGACGACGATACCGAAAGGCCGCTCATCCCGAGCGTAGCGACGCCGCGCAGCGGCGGAGCGAAGTCGAGGGACGACTGCGACTTGGACGGGGACGGGGAAGACGGGAACGGGGACGGTTACGAGTGTGTGTGCGCGGGCTCCTACGGGGCATCGCCGCCGCGCCTCACGCCCAGCGCGCGCATCTTCTTGTACAGGTGGCTGCGCTCGAGCCCGAGATCGCGCGCGGTCTCGGAGACGTTGTCGGCGTGTGCGTCGAGCGCGCCGAGGATGATCTCGCGCTCGGCCTCCTCGACGAGATCGTGGAACGAGGCCCCGGCGCGGAACCGGTCCGTACGCGGCCGGCGCCCTCCGGGCAGGGCCGCGGTCACGTCGTCTGCGGTGATCTCCGGGCCGTCGCAGAGGATCGCGAGCCGCTCGACGAGGTTCCTGAGCTCGCGGACGTTGCCGGGGAAATCGTGCGTCTGGAGGGCGGCGAGCGCGTCGCGCTCGAGCCGCATGGGGCGCCGGCCGTTCCGTTCGCACGCCTCGGCGAGGAAGCGCGTCGCGAGCTCGGGGACGTCCTCCCTCCGCTCGCGGAGCGGCGGCGCGTGGATGGGGACGACGTTCAGCCGGTAGTACAGGTCCTCGCGGAAGCGGCCCGCCTGCACCTCTGCGGCGAGGTCCTTGTTCGTCGCCGCGACGACGCGGACGTCCACCCGCAGCGTGTGGGTCCCGCCGACACGCTCGAACTCGCCCTCCTGCAGGACGCGCAGCACCTTCGCCTGCATGGCGGCGGGCATGTCGCCCACCTCGTCCAGGAACAGCGTGCCGCCGTCGGCGAGCTCGAACTTGCCGCGCCGCGCGGCGACCGCGCCGGTGAACGCCCCGCGCTCGTGGCCGAAGAGCTCGCTCTCGATGAGCTCCGCGGGGACCGCGGCGCAGTTGAGCTTCACGAAGGAACCGGCTTTGCGGCGCGAGCTCTCGTGGATGGCGCGGGCGACGAGCTCCTTGCCCGTGCCGTTCTCACCGGTCACGAGGACGCGGCCCTCGGACGGCGCCGCGCGGCGGACGAGCTCGAAGAGCCGCTGCATCGCGGGCCCGCTCCCGACCATCTCGAGGCGGCCTGCCGCGCGGCGGAGCTCGGCGTTCTCCTCCCGCAGGCTGCGCAGCGCGAGCGCGTTCTTCACCACGACGAGGAGCTTGTCCTTCTCGGTGATCGGCTTCTCGAGATAGTCGAACGCGCCGAGCTTGAACGCGCTGCGGACCGTCTCGATCGAGCCGTGCCCCGACATGATGACCACCGGCAGGTCGGGCCGCGTCTCGCGCGCCTTCTGCAGCACGGCGAGGCCGTCGAGGTCCGGCATGCGCACGTCCATCACGACGACGTCCACCGGCAGCGCCGCGATCTTCTCGAGCGCCTCGCGCCCACCGCTCGCAGCTTCGACCACATATCCCTCCATCGAGAGGGCGCGCGAAAGCGTCAGCTGGATGTTCTTCTCGTCGTCCACGACGAGGATCGCGGCAGGCATCCGGCGATGTTAAATGCGCCGAGACGGAAAAGCTTTGACATCGGTCCCGGATGGAGTTTCATGGCCCGGGTCCCCCCCACCTCATCGATATCGAACCGAAGCTCTCGGAGGTCACATGCGTCGCGTTCTCCTACTCGCACTCTTTGTCACTAGCGTCCTCGCGCTGGGCGCCTGCAAGCCGAAGGTGAAGCCCGGCGAGTGCAAGTCCAGCGCGGACTGCGAGAAGCAGGAAGGTTACGGGAAGGTCTGCGTCGAGGGCCGGTGCCAGGAGTGCGCCGCCGACACGGACTGCAAGGAGGGCTTCGTGTGCCGTGACAACCGCTGCGAGCCGAAGCCGCAGTGCACCACCGACGACCAGTGCCCCCCGGGCCAGTCCTGCGTGAACCAGCAGTGCGTTGCGCGCGAGGCGGGCACCTGCGGCTCCGATCGCGACTGCGGCCCGGATCAGCAGTGCCAGGACGGCCGTTGCGCCGCGCGCGCGCCGCAGGTCTCGGCCGAGTGCGCCGACGCCGGCTCCTTCACGGTCCGCTTCGGCTTCGATCAGTCGAACCTCACGCCCGACTCGCAGGGCACGCTCCAGAAGCTCGCCGACTGCCTGAAGGCGTCTCCTGCGAAGCGGATCGTCGCCGAGGGCTACGCGGACGAGCGCGGCACGACGCAGTACAACGTCGCGCTCGGCAACCGCCGCGCCGAGGCCGCGCGCAAGTACCTCGAGGAGCTCGGCGCCTCGGGCAAGACCGAGACGGTGAGCTTCGGCGAGGAGAAGGCGCTCTGCAGCGAGGCGACGGAGTCCTGCTGGGCGCAGAACCGCCGCGTCGAGTTCCAGGTGGAGCGGTAGCGGTGTCGATCCTTCGTCGCGCAGCGCCGCTCGGGCTCGCGCTCCTCGCCGGCTGCTGGGTGCCCCTCGAGAGGGGTCGCCTGATGGAGGCTCGCCTCCAGCAGCTCGAGGAGCAGAACGTCGAGCAGAGGCGGCGCCTCGACGAGCAGCGCGAGCTCGTCCGCGAGCGCGTGGCGAAGGTCGACCAGAAGATCGTCGAGGTGCAGACGAAGATCGACGAGCTGAACCGCGCCGCTCGCCGCAGCGGCGCGGATCTCGGCGTCTCGCTCCAGCACCTGCAGGACGACTTCGCGAAGTTCAAGGGCGACCTCGAGGTGGAGCAGCACCGGCTCGGCCAGATCGAGGCGAACGTGGACTCGCTGCGCACCGAGACCGAGGGACGCTTCGCCGCGCTGCGCGGCGCGGGCGCCCTCGACGCCTTCGAGGCGAAGCAGCGGCTCGCGACGCTCCAGCGCCCGGACGACAGGGCCGGCTTCTTCGCGCTCGCGCTGAAGGAGGACGAGGCCGGGAACAAGGGCGTCGCGCGCGAGCTCTACGAGGAGTACGTCCGCAAGTGGCCGTCGGACGCGCGCGCGTCCGACGCCGGCTACCGCGCCGGGCAGATCCTCTTCGAGCAGAAGCGCTTCCGCGAGGCGCTCCTCGCGTACGGAAAGGTCGCCGAGGACTTCCCGAAGGCCGCGCGCGCGCCCGACGCGATGCTGGGCGCGGCGGACGCGATGGCCAAGCTCGACATGAAGGCGGAGGCGAAGGCCGTTCTCGAGCAGCTCCTCGACCGCTACCCGCGCTCCGACGCGGCGGAGGGCGCGAAGGAGCGGCTTCACGCGCTCGCGCCGCCCCCCGCGAAGAAGAAGCCGTCCACGCAGCCGGCGCGGAAGCGGCCGTAGGTCTTTCCCGGGCGGCGCACGAGGCATCGCCCGCGCCGCCCGTCGTGTATCCGGCGCTCGCCGGGCGCCCCCCGCGCGGCGGCGGCCCGCGCCCCGCCGCGGTGCTACGCTTTGTCATCGTGCGAATCCTCGTCGCCGCGCTCCTCGTGATCGCAGCCGCCTGCGCCCACTCCGATCGCCCCGCCGCGGAGGGACGACGGCTCCAGCTGCTCTTCACCGGCGACGGGTACGGGGAGGTCGGCCCCTGTGGCTGACGCACGAACCCCACGGGCGGTCTTGCCCGTCGAGCGATCGCGGTGCAGGCGGCCCGGCGCGACGCGCCGGCGCTGCTCGTAGACGCAGGCGACGCGCTGTTCCACGCCCCGGCGATCGCGGCGGCGGAGGTACCCGCCGGCGAGGCGCGCGCGCGGCTCGTGCTCTCCGCGATGGGGCGCATGGGCTACGCCGCGCTCGCGGTCGGGGAGCGCGATCTCGCGCTCGGCCCGGCGTGGCTCGCGCGCGAGGCGGCCGCCGCTGGCGTGCCCCTCCTGTCCGCGAACCTCGCCGCGCCCGACGGGACGCACCCGTTCCCCGGGACGCGGCTCGTCGAGGCGGGAGGTGAGCGGGTCGGGCTGCTCGCGGTCGCCGCCGCGGGCGAGTACCCCGGCGGCCTCGCCGCCTCCGATCCCCACGCCGCCGTCCGCGGCGCCGCGGCGGCGCTGCGCGAGAGCGGCGCGACGCAGGTCTTCGCGCTCCTGCACATGCCCGAGGCGGACGCCCGCGCGCTCCTGCGCGAGACGCCGGGCGTGGACGCGGCGGTGCTCGCGCACGACGGGCGGCGCATCGCGGCGTCGCCCGAGGCCGCGACGCTCGTCACCGCCGCGGGCGAGCGCGGGCGTGCGCTCGGGATCCTCACCCTCTGGCCGGACACGCGCGGCGCCTGGGGCGACGCCGGCGGGCCGCGCAAGGCCGAGGCCGAGCTCGCCTCGATCCGCCGCTCGATCGACCTCGCGCGGCGCCGTCACGACCGCGTGACGCGCGAGGAGGAGCGGCAGGCGCTACGCGACCTCATCGCGACGCAGGAGCGCCGCGCGAGCGAGGCGGAGGCGCGCACGAGGGTGAAGCCCACCGGACGGCTCTACGACGGCCGTCTCCTCCCGCTCACCCCCGCGGTCGGCGACGATCCCGAGCTCCTCCACGAGCAGCACGCCGTGCTCGAGCGGTACGGCTCCCCGCCGGGAGCGCCGGAGGAGGAGCTCAGGGAGATGGAGTAGGAGGCGAGGACCCCGACCTCGACCCCGCTCGTGGTTCGACAGGCTCACCACGAGCGGTCGATGGAGAGCCGCTCGCCCTGAGCCTGTCGAAGGGCGAGACCCGAACCGTCGACACCCGCCGACGATCCACTTCTCCCCTACGCGTTCCGCTCGTCGTCCTCGGGCTCTCCTGGCTCCCCCGCGCCCCGTCCCTCCTCGTGCAGCCCCCACTGGCCGATCCGCTTCATGACGGTGCTCTTCGCGATCCTGAGCTCCTTCACGACCGCGGCACGCTTGCCCTTGTTGCGGCGCAGGGAGAGCCGGATCGCCTCGCGCTCGATGTCCTCGAGGGTGAGGCCGCGCAGGTAGAGCGTGTCGTCATCGCCGCCGAGGCCGGGCACCGCGCGCGTGTCCTCGAACGTCACGGCGCCCGCGGGGACGCTCTGGCCCTCCCCGCGGAACAGGAGCGCGCGCTGGACCACGTTCTTCAGCTGACGCACGTTGCCAGGCCAGTCGTAGCCCTCGAGCTTCGCGAGCGCCTCGGGCGCCCAGCGCAGCGGGAGGCCTCGAGGCGCCGCGCGGGTGAGGAACGCCTCGGCGAGCGCGCGGACGTCGCCCTTGCGCTGGCGGAGCGGCGGGACGGTGATCGGCACGACGCAGAGCCGGTAGAAGAGGTCCTCGCGAAAGCGGCCGGCGCGGACCTGGGCGCGCAGGTCGCGGTGGGTGGCAGCGACGATCCGGACGTTCACCTGGATCGGCCGCGAGGCGCCGACCCGCTTCACCTCCCCGAGCTCGAGCACTCGCAGGAGCTTCGGCTGCAGATCGAGCGGGAGCTCGCCGATCTCGTCCAGGAAGATCGTCCCGCGGTCCGCCTCCTCGAAGGC
>DATIDF010000269.1:0-6196 GCA_035456445.1 Anaeromyxobacter sp. | reverse complement strand
CTTCGCGACGAGCGGCGCGCAGTTCGCGACGAAGCTGCGGTTGCCGATGGCCCTGTCGTTCCTCACCCCCTCCACGAACCCGAGCGCCTGGCTCTCCGGCCTGTCCGGGTTCGCGCTCGACGCGAAGACCGGCCGGTACGGCCGCGCCTACGCGCTGCTCTCCCACGCGGACGCCGTCGCGCGCTTCCTCGAGTCGTTCCCGCTGGGGTTTGCGGATCCGAAGTACGTCGGACCCGGCAAGGAGCGCGCGTGCCGCTGGCGGCGCGCGCACGAGGCGTTCGTCGAGACGCTCGGGCGCGGCGAGGGTGAACGGCTCCTCGCAGCGGGCGACGTCGGCGGGCTCGTCGAGCGTACCCTCCGGGTGGAGCGGCACGTCCGCACGCTGCACAAGGACGCGGCGAAGGTCTCGTTCGAGGACGGCCTGAAGGATCCGGCCGCGGCGCGCGGGTTCTTCGCGGCGCTGTTCGAGCTCCTGGCGACGGCCACGCCAGAGCGATCCCGGTTCGAGGCGCTCGCCGCGGCGGCCGCCGCGCTGGCGCCCAGCGCGGCGCGAGAATCCGGGTGGCCGATCGTCACGCTCCTGCCGTTCATCGCGAGGCCGGATGTCCACATGCTGCTCCGCCCCCGCTTCGCCTGCGAGGTCGCGCAGCGGCTCGGCCTCGAGCTCGCCTACGACGCCGAGCCCAACTGGCCCACGTACTCGGCCCACCTCGGGTCGGCCGAGCTGCTCCTCGAGAAGCTCCGGCCGCTCGGCGCGCGTGACTTCGTCGACGTCGAGTCGTTCATGCACGTGAGCACGGCGAAGCACGCCCGCCCGGCGCCGCCGGTGCACGCCGTGACGTGAGTGGCCGCGCCGGGAACCGTGACGAAGGGAGTCGAGACCATGGCGATGCCAGCATTCCTCGCGGCGGTGCAGAGACGTCTCCACGAGGCCATCCAGACGTGGAGGCCCGGGCTGCGCGGGGCGTGGTGCCGCAAGCAGCGCCGCCACCTCCGCGCCCCAGGCGGCCGGGTCGTGTGGGTCCGTGGGAACGCGGTGCCGTGGGCGGAGTGGGGGGCGCGCCACGGCTACTTCGAGGTGCAGTACATGAACGGGCTGCCTTACCTCCGCGCGCTCGGCGCACCCGTCGTGTGAGCCGCTGACGGGAATCACCGCGGGGTGCCGACCCCCCGCACCACAGGGCCGCGGGCGACCGGATGCAGAGTGGGGGGCCGAGCGCGTGGCGCTGCTGCGCATCGGCGCGCACCAGCGCGATGGAATCGCTGCCGCCCATGGTGGCGCCCCAGCACTCCCGGCCGACATCGGAAGCGCCGCCGTACGATGTCGCAGGAGGCCCGAAGATGAGAACCCGAGCGCAGAAGCCGGACCAGATGACGCAGGATCTCGCGGAGCTGGGGCGCACGCTTCAGGACGCGGGGCGATCGCTCGTGAAGCTGGCGACGAAGACCGTCAGTGTTGCTGCTGAGGACGCGATCGGCGCGGCCGACGACGCGCTCGCCATGGCGCGCGGGAAGCTGAAGAAGGTGCGCACGCAGATCCGCAGGCCGCGCGCCACGTAAACGCCGCTCCAGGCCGCGAAGCCGGTCGCACCTGGCGGCACCGCCGCCGCTCGAGAGCTGACGAATCGCCTAGCGCGCGCCGTACCAATGGTCGCCGAGCGCGCCCGCAGGCCACGTCTGCGTTGAGCTGGTCCTTTCGAGCTCGTGCACGCGGTGGCCTCCGAACCACAGATCGGATGCATGACGACCCGCCGCCTGCTCTGCCTGCACGGGCACTTCTACCAGCCGCCGCGCGAGAACCCCTGGATCGAGGAGATCGAGGTCCAGGACTCGGCGGAGCCCTTCCACGACTGGAACGAGCGGATCGCGGTCGAGTGCTACGGGCCGAACGGCGCCGCGCGGCTCAAGGACGCCGCCGACCGGATCGTCGACATCGTGAACAACTACGTGCACCTGTCGTTCAACTTCGGGCCGACGCTCCTCGCCTGGCTGGAGCGCCATCGGCCGGACGTGTACGCGCGGATCCTCGAAGCCGATCTGCGGAGCGTGGAGGCGCACGGCCACGGCAACGCCATCGCGCAGGGGTACAACCACTCGATCCTCCCGCTCGCCTCGCCGCGGGATCGCCTGACGCAGATCCGCTGGGGCCTCGCCGACTTCCGGAGGCGCTTCGGGCGCGAGCCAGAGGGCTTCTGGCTGCCCGAGGCCGCCGCCGACGCGGGGACGCTCGCGGCGCTCGCCGCGGAGGGTCCCCGGTTCACGATCCTCTCGCCGTACCAGGCGCGGCGGATCCGTCCGCCGGGCGGCGGGTGGCTCGACACCTCCGGCGCGCGCTTCGACCCGACGCGGCCTTACCGCGTCCGCGCCGGCGACCGCGATCTCGCCGTCTTCTTCTACGACGGCCACATCGCGCGCGACCTCGCCTTCGGCGACGCGCTCGGCTCACCCGATCAGCTCGTCCGCCGCATCGAGGGCGGCTTCGACGCGGGGCGCGGCCACGACGAGGTCTTGAGCATCGCTTTCGACGGCGAGACACTCGGCCACCACAAGAAGGGCGGCGACGAGGTGCTCGCCGCCGCCCTCCGCCAGCTCGAGCGGCGCGGCGACATCGAGATCGTGAGCCTCGCTCAGGCGCTCGAGCGCGTGCCGCCGGAGTGGGAGGCCGAGATCGTGGAGGGGTCCTCCTGGTCGTGCGTGCACGGCATCGAGCGCTGGCGGAGCGACTGCGGCTGCCAGGTGGGAGCGGCGCCCGGGTGGCGCCAGGCGTGGCGGGCGCCACTCCTCGCCGCGCTGGAGGGGCTGCGCGATCGTCTGGGTGAGCTCTACGAGCGCGAGCTGGCGGCGCTCCTGCCAGACCCCTGGGCCGTCCGCGATCGCTACGTCGAGGTGGTGCTCGATCCGGCCCGCGCCGCCGCGCTCGACTTCCTGCGCCGCGCCGCCGGTCGGGCCCTGCACGACGAGGAGGCGGTGAAGGCGCTCCGACTGCTCGAGATGCAGCGCCAGGCGCTGCTCATGTTCACGAGCTGCGGCTGGTTCTTCGCCGAGCTGTCCGGGCTCGAGACGGTGCAGGTCATGAAGTACGCGGCACGTGCCATCCAGCTCGCCCGCGACGCGACCGGCGTGGACCTCGAGCCGGAGTTCGAGAACGCGCTCGCGCTGGCGCCGTCGAACCGGCCCGACCTCGGCGACGGCCGGCGCGTGTACGAGACGCTGGTCGGACCCAGCGTCGTGACGCTCGAGGGCGTCGCGGCCCACGTCGCGATCGCGAACGCGGCCGGGGAGCTCCCGGAGGCCGGCAGCGTCTTCTGCTTCCACTACCGGATCGAGGCGCGGCGCGAGGCCCGCTCCGGTCCGGTGGCGATCACGCTCGAGCGGCTGGAGCTCGAGAGCGCCACGACGCGCGAGGCGCTGGACACGCTCTGCTGCGTGCTTCACTTCGGCGCCGCCGACTTCCGCTGCGGCGTCGTGCCGTGGCGCGGGGCCGGGCAGCTCGAAGAGCTCGAGCGTACGATCTTCGCACGCATGGATCGGGTCTCGTTCACCCGCCTCCTGCGCGAGATCGACCGGGCGTTCCCCGGGCGCGAGTACGGGCTGCGCGACCTCTTCCTCGACGAGCGCCGCCGTGTCGCTGCGACGCTCCTCGAGGACACCCTCCGCCGTTACGAGAACGACTATCTCGAGATCTTCGAGGACAACCGTGGCCTCATGCAGCTCCTGCGGGAGATCGACTCGCCCATCCCAGGGCCGCTGCGAGTCGCGGCAGAGATGACGCTCTCGGCGCGCCTGCGCGACGTCACGCGCAGGACGCGCGCCGGGGAACGGAAGTTCGACCCGGCGGAGGTCACGGAGATCGTCGAGCTGGCGCACCGGCTCGGGGCCAGCCTTCACCTCGCGCCTGTCCGCCACGACGTGGAGGCGCTCGTGCTGGAGCGGCTCGCGGCGATCGTCGAGGGACGGAGCGCGGCGGTCCACGCCGCGGAGATCTCGGTGATCCTCGCGCTCGCCGAGCGGCTCGGACTGCGGGTCGAGCTGTGGGAGGCGCAGAACCGGCTCTGGTCGTGGGCCGGCGGCTCGCCCGTGACGCTCGACCGCGACGCCACCGCCGAGCTCGCGCGCCGGCTCTGGTTCGACCCGGGGACGCTGCTGCAGCGCGCCCGCTTCGCGCCGGTAGCGTGAAGCGGGCGGGACTCCGCGGTGGCTCGGAGCCGGCGCTCGGCCGATCGAAAGACGCTCCGGCTCCCGTGCCGTCACTCCGCTGAGGCACAGATTCAAGACTGGCGCATCCTTGGGGACCACCTGGAGACGACCGGGCGCGGTGCTCGATCGGGCGGCAAGCGCCGAGCGCGAGTACGCATGAGCGAGCATCGCGAGAGCGACCGAGCGGGCGATGTCCCGCGGGAGCGCGGCGCGAAAGGATCGGCTGCACTCCCTTCCCGCGACGCTGCACCCACGTTCGCGGTCGTCGGGATTGGCGCGTCGGCCGGTGGTCTCGAGGCCTTCCGGAGTCTGCTCGGCGCGCTGCCCCCGCACACGGGCATGGCGTACGTCGTCATCCAGCACCTCTCCCCGGAGCACCCGACCATCCTCGCGAAGACGCTCACGCGCTTCACGTCCATGCCGGTGGTCGAGATCGAGAACGAGACCGAGCTCGCGCCGAACCGCGTGTACGTCATGCCGTCGAACGCCGAGGTGCTCCTTTCACGCGGGGGCCTCCGGCTCGTCCCCCGCCCGCCGCCACCGGGAGGCCGGCTTCCCATCGACGGGCTGTTCCGCTCGCTCGCTGCGGGCCTGCACAGCCGCGCCATTGGCGTCGTGCTCTCCGGGACGGGCGCGGATGGCACCGGCGGGCTGAAGGAGATCAAGGCGGAGGGCGGCCTCACGTTCGCGCAGACTCCGGCGTCGGCCCAGTTCAGCGGGATGCCGGAGAGCGCCTCCGCGGCGGGCGTGGTGGATCGCGTCCTCCCGCCGGATCAGATCGCGGCGGAGCTGGCTCGGTTGAGCCAACACCCGTACGTGGCCGAGCGGCCGGCGTGTGAGGGCGAGGCACCACAGGACCGCGACGGGACCATCCGCATCACCTCGCTCATCCGGAGGTCCTCGTGACGTTCCACGACTCGAAGGGGGCGACTCCTCGGTCGCCGGAATCCGCCGGAGGCGATCCCGTGAGCGAGGCTCGCCGGCTCCGGGAGGAGCTCGCGGCGACGAAGCAGTACCTGGAGGCGATGATCGAGCAGCACCAGACCTCCGGCGACGAGTTCGCCACCTTGAACGAGGAGCTCACCGCGGCGAACGAGGAGCTGCAGTCCACGAACGAGGAGCTCGAGAGCGCCAAGGAGGAGCTAGAGTCCGCGAACGAGGAGCTCACGACACTCAACGACGAGCTCAGGAGCCGCAACTCCGATCTCGACCAGCTCGCGAACGACCTCACGAACGTCCTCGAGGCGGTGGAGATCCCCATCGTGATCGTCGATGCCGAGCGCAGGGTCCGGCGCTTCACCCCGGACGCCCGGCCGCTCCTCACCCTCGGTCCTTCCGACCTCGGCCGGCCGATCGACGAGATCAAGCTGAACATCGACGTCACCGACCTGGACCGCCGGATCGCCGACGTGATGCGGCAGGCGCGGCAGGGCGAGTGGGAGGTTCAGACCGCGAGCGGGCGATGGTTTCGGATGCAGATCCAGCCCTACACGGCCACGGAGCGCGGGCTCGACGGCGCCCTCCTCTCCTTCGTCGACATCGACGCGCTCAAGCAGACGGTGCGGGACGCGCAGAGCGCGCGCGATTACGCGCGAGCCATCGTCGAGAGCGTACAGGTGCCGCTGCTCGTCGTGGACGACCACCACCGCGTGGTGTCCTCGAACCCCGCCTTCGAGCGGGTGCCCGGCGCTGGAGCGCCCTTGGGGGTCGGGGACGATCTGTTCGCACGCTCCGGCCGCGTGCGGGACCTCGAGCCGCTGCGCCGCACCGTCGAGGACGTCCTCGCCGGACGGAGCGCACCGCCGCCCGTCGAGTGGGTCCACCGCGACCTCGCGGGTGTGGGGAAGCGGACGTTCGCCGTCACGGTGCGGCGTGTGGCGTGGCCTGGCGGAAGGACGGCGGCGCTGCTGGCGTTCGAGGATCTCACGGAGCAGCGGCGGCTCGAGGAGGAGCGGACCTCGCGCGCAGTCGCCGAGAGGTCGAGCCGCACGAGGGACCT
>DATIDF010000268.1:0-30497 GCA_035456445.1 Anaeromyxobacter sp. | reverse complement strand
TTCATCCCGAGCGTAGGTTACGCGCAACGCGCGGAACCGAAGTCGAGGGACGGTCTCGTGCGCCTCGCGCTGGCGCTCGGGCCTGCCTAGCGCTCGCCTCAGGTCGGGTCGGGTCGGGTCGGGGTCGGGGTCGGGGTCGGGGTCGGGGTCGCGGTCCGGGTCGCGGTCGCGGTCGAGGTCGGGGCCCTTCGACTTCGCTCCGCAGCTGACGCCGCGTCGCTACGCTCAGGATGAACGGCCTCGGTAAACCCTCGAGGTCGCGTAACCCGTCACCGCATCATCGCGACCGCTGCCGCAACCGCGACCGCCACGGCGACCGCTGCCGCGACGACCCAGGCCGTCACCGGCCCTCGCTGGGCACCGCCGCTGGCACGCGCGTCCGGCTCGACTGCCGCCGCGGCGGCCTCCTCGTATCGGAGCACGACCTCGTCGGCGCCCAGCCCGACCGCGGCCGCGTAGCTGCGCAGGTAACCGACCACGTACGCGCGAGGCGGCATGCGCGGCTCCTCGCCCGACTCGAGGGCCTCGACGACGGCGGGCGTGAGCTTCGTCGCGCGGGCGACCTCGTCCAGGGAAAGGCCGCGCAGCTCGCGCTCGCGCGCGAGCCAGCGGCCGAACGCGGCGAGCCGTTCCTCGGGGGACGCGCCGGGGCCGGGATCGGCGGAGACGTCGAAGGGCGGCGGACCGCTCGGATCGTTGGGATCGCTCACGGGTCACTCGACGAGGAGGGCGAGGCTGCGGCGGCACTCCTCGCCGTCGGCGCTCGCCGGCGCGAGCTCGGCGCAGCGCTCGAACGCGGCGCGCGCGCCGGGGACGTCCCCCGCCCGCATCCGGGCGAGGCCGAGCTGGAGATGAGCGTCCGGGACCTTCTCGCAGCTCCGCGCGTACGCGTCGAGCTCCTCGACGGCCTCGGCCATCTTCCCCTCCTCGAGGAGGAGGCGCCCGAGCTCCCGGCGTCCCTTGCAGAACGACGGCGCGGCCGCGAGGCAGGCGCGCAGCTCGGCGTGGCCCTCGTCCCGGCGCCCCATCCGCCAGAGCGCCTGTCCCTTGTTGCAGCGCGCGACGTATGGCTCGCGGTACGTCATGTCGGCGAGCGCGGCGTCGAACTCGCGCAACGCCTCCTCGTGCCGGCCCATCCGGGCGAGGAGCTGGCCGAGATCGTTTCGCGCCTCGGGATACTCGGGCCTGAGCTCGAGCGCGCGGCGGTAGGCGCGCTCGGCCTCGTCGACCCGGCCGAAGCCGAAGTCGAGCACGAGCCCGCGGCCGCGGTGCGCCTCGGCGAAGCGTCCGTCTATGGCGAGCGCGGCGTCGTACTCGCGCAGCGCGTCCGGCGCGCGCCCGGCGCGGAGCGCCTCCACGGCGAGGTCGTGGTGGATCTCCGCGGTGCGGCGCTCCTTGCCGCTCGGGCGGTGGGCGCAACCGAGCGCAGCCGCGGCGACGAGGACGAGAGCGAGCGAGCGGGTCATCAGAAGGACGCGAGCAGGCGGGCGACGCGCGTGGCGTCCGGCGGGGCGGAGACCGCCCCGGACGTGCCGGGCGCCGCGCTTGCCGCCGGCGAGGGAGGGCGCGGAGGAGAGAAGAGCGGGACGCGGCGGAGCACCTGCTCCTGCGCGTCGGGCGCGAGGTTTCGGAAGTTGAGGTTGTCGAGCATGAAGCCCATCGACTCGAGGAACTGCAGGCCCTCGAGCTCCACCGCGCGGTACTCGTCGACCGTCGTGAGCTGCCGCCGCTCGGGCAGGTAGACCACGTTCTCGCCGGACCTGGGGAGGTGGAGCACGACGTAGATGGAAAACGAGCCGTTCGGGTTTCGGAGCCCGCACAGGTGGCCCGAGACTGCCTGCGGGAGCTTGCCCGGGATCGAGACCTGCGGCTGGTTGATGCTCTCCACGACCGCGACGACCTGGTCGCGCGTCGACTGGAGCCAGGTGATGCTCGGCTCGGGCGTGAACACGCGGCCTCCTTCGTTCAGCGCGCCACGAGGACGTGCTCCTCGGTGCGGTCGTCGAGCTCTGCTGCCGTGCGCGTCAGCTCGACGAGCGGATTGTCGATCATCACGTGATCGCCGCCGACGTTGCCCTCGCCGATGACGACCTTGAGCGACACGTCGCGAGACGCGGAGAGCCGCTCCCCGTGGATCCGCTTCGTGGGGGCGAGGACGACCTTGTTCTGCCCCGGGCGCAGGTAGCGGGTGATCTCCATGACGACCTGAGGCTCGCTCGCCTTCACCTCTCGAATCCACTGAGAGTTGATGAAGATCGCCAGGTCGTACTGCGTCCCCGGCTGGGAGTGCTCCGTCGCGAGGAAGTAGCGGCGCGTGAGGCGTGCCGGTGACGCTGCGCCGGTCTCGGTCGAGCCGGCCGGTCGTGACGCGGGGCCGAGCGCCGCGGGATCGCCGGCCGCGTGCACCGCGTACCCCTTCGCCTCGATGTGGACGTTCCCCTGCGCGTCGATGACGACCGTCGCGTTCTCGATGCGCTGGTCGACGGCGCCGTCGATCGCGACGCCATTCAGCGTGATCGTCGGGCCTGCTGCGGCGGGCGCCGCCGAGGCGAGCGCGACCGCGACGAGCGCGAGGGCGAGGGGGCGCATCCGCGACCTTGTTAGCCCCGCCCCGCCTCCGAGGTCAAGAAACGGGGCCGTTCTCAAACCCCGCGGACGTCCGGTCCCCAGATCACCTTGTGGAGCTGCAGAGAGAGCCGCGCGTCGAGCCCGTCCTCGAGCATCCAGCGCGCGAGCTCGCGCGGCTCGACCTGGCCCCACACGGGCGAGAGGAGGACGTGAGCGCGCGCCTCGAGGCGGTGACGGCGCACGACCTCCGCGGACCAGCGGTAGTCCGCCTCCGAGCAGACCACGAACTTGACCTCGTCGTGCGGCTGGAGGTGATCCAGGTAGGTGAAGTCCCGCGTCTCCTCGCCGGATCCGGGGGTCTTCACGTCGACGATGCGGATCGCCTCTGGCGGCAGCGCGTCGAGCGGCCGCTGCCCATGCGTCTCGATCGCCACCTCGTGCCCGCGCGCCACGAGCTCGCGGACGAGCGCGGGAAGATCCTTCTGCAGCATCGGCTCGCCGCCGGTGAGGCACACGAAGCGTGCCGGGTGCCGATCGATCTCGGCGAGGATCTCGAGCTGGGTCATGTCGCGCCCGCCGTGGAACGCGTAGGCCGTGTCGCAGTAACCGCAGCGCAGATCGCAGCCGGTGAAGCGGACGAACACGCACGGCCGCCCAGCCCGCGTGCCCTCCCCCTGGAGGCTGAAGAAGATCTCGGTGACCCGCATCGGCGGGCCATCCTTAACCGTTCCCGCGCTCCGGGTCACGCGGGGACGCTACCGGGGAACGGCGTCCCTCGCGCTCGCGACGGCGAGCGGCGGGACGGGCGCGACCACGTTGCGGCGAAGCTTGCGGTGCACGGCCTGAACGCGGCGCGGGTACGCCTGGAAGCGCTCCGGGATCTCGCCTTCCCGCAGGTAGCCGAGGATCCGGTTCGGACCGGCGTTGTAGGCCATGAGCGCGACCTCCTCGCGCCCGAACGCGTCGAGCAGGCGGCGGAGGTAGCGCACGCCCGCGACGACGTTGGCGGCGGGATCGTGCAGATCCAGGTGCGGGAGGCCGGCGCGCTCGAGCTCTCTCCGCAGCGTCGGCTCGCGGAGCTGCATGAGGCCGCGGGCGCCGGCGACCGAGAGCGCGCGCGGGTCGAAGGAGGACTCGACCTGGATGAGCGCGAGGACGAGGAGCGGGTCGATCCGCGCGGCCTGCGCCTCCGCCACGATGGTGCGGGCCAGCGCGAGCCGGCTCTCCGCCTCGAGGGCCGGCATCCGGCTCCCGAGCTGCCTGTCGATCCGGACGACGACGGGCGGCGTCGCATCACAGCCCTTCGCGATGCACGCCGGGCCACGCTCGGCTGGGGCGATGTGCCGCGGCCCCTCCGCGAGCTCGCCGGGAAACGCGACCGCGACGGCCACGAGGCCGATCGCGGCGACGGCTCCAGCGAGCCCGTGGAGGCGGGGCGGCGTCACTGGGTGCCCTTCTCCTTGGCGAGCGCCTCGACGCGCGCGGCGATCGCCTCGAGCCGCTTCTCGAGCCCCTCGAGATCCTCGCGGGACGGCACGCGGAACCGGCTCGTCGCGCGGCGGACCGCGTCGTCTATCGTCCGCTCGAGCTCGCGGCGCTGCACCGTGAGCCGCTCGCCGAACTCGCGCGCGTGGCGCCGGACGTCCTCGGGCGAGAACCCGGCGACGTCCGCGATCCGCGCGAGCACCTTCTCCGCCTCCTGCTCGGCGGCGTTCACGCCCGCGAGCGCATGGGACCAGGCGTCCTTGAACATCTCCTGCAGGTCCGGCATCGGCTACGCCTCCCCCGACGCCTTCGCCCGCTTCGCGCGACGGGCGCTCTTCTCGAACCGCTTCGCGAGCCGATCGAGCTCGCGGGAGAGCTCCTGGACCTCCTCGCGCGTGGCGACGCCGAGGAACTGCACCGCGCGCGCCTGCAGCTCGAGCATCCGCTCCAGCGCGTCGGATCGGAACGACTCGGCCCGGTCACGCCACCCCGCGGCGCGCTCGGCGCCCTGGTCGCGCAGCTTCTCGAGGCGGTGCTTCACCTCCGGCAACGAGAAGTCCTGGCGCGACAGGCGGTGGACGATCTCCTCGAGATCCTTCCGGCTCGCGCGGCCGCGGTGCACGAGGTCCTTCAGGACCCGCTGTGCCTCCTCCTCGATCTGCCCGATCCGCGCCTGCGCGGCGACGAGCGGCTCCCGCAAGAACTCGGGGACCTTCAACATTCCGTTCTCGGTCTTCTGTACCTCGGCCATGGTGGTTCTCCTGGGCGATCGATGTGTTCCGGGGGGATCTCGAGATCCCCACGACGCCCAGAATTAACGCGTCGCGTCAGCACACGTCAAACGACCCAGACGTGCTTCCAGCGTGTTCGACCCTACATGTGTGGTCGCTATCCTGCCAGGGGAAACGCCCCCCGAAGGGCCGGCACCACACCTAGGGATGGGTCAACCGCTCGCCCGCTCGCCCGCCCTGTGATCGGCGCCGACCGCCTCCGCGACCGAGCGGAAGCCGTCGCGTGCGAGCAGCCTGGCGATGCCGTCGTTCAATCGGCGGACGAAGCCCGGCCCGCCGTAGACGAGGCCGGTGTAGACCTGCACGAGCGCCGCACCTGCGCGGATCTTCGCGTACGCGTCCTCGGGGCTCATCACGCCGCCGCACCCCACGATCGGAACGCGCCCGGCTGCGCGCGAGTAGCAGCGCCGAACGACTGCGGTGGCGAGCGGTTCGAGGGGCGCGCCGGAGAGCCCCCCCGCCTCCGTGGCGCGCTGGTGGCGCTCGACCCCGGCGCGCGAGAGCGTGGTGTTCGTCGCGACGATGCCCGCGACGCCCGCCTCGATCGCCACGTCCACGGCCTCGTCGAGCGCGGTGGGCGACAGGTCGGGCGCGAGCTTCACGAGGAGCGGCTTGCCCGGGGCTCGCTCCCGGAGACGCGCGACGCAGGCGCGCAGCAGCGCGTCGAGCTGGTCGCGCTCCTGGAGCTGGCGTAGCCCCGGCGTGTTCGGGGAGGAGATGTTGACGACGAGGTAGTCCGCGTACGGGTGGAGCCGGTCGATGCAGGCGAGGTAGTCCGCCGCCGCGTCCTCGTTGGGCGTCGTCTTGTTCTTGCCGACGTTCACGCCCACCGGTCCCATCCGCGCGGCAGGCGGAACGCGAGCGAGCCTCCGCGCGCACTCCTCCGCGCCGGCGTTGTTGAACCCCATGCGATTGATGAGGGCGCGGTGCTCGACGAGGCGGAAGAGCCGCGGCGGCTCGTTCCCGGGCTGCGGCCGCGGCGTGATGGTCCCGATCTCGACGTGGGAGAAGCCGAGCGCGAAGAGCCCGGCGACGGAGGCGTCGCCCTTGTCGAAGCCGGCGGCGAGGCCGATGGGGCCGTCGAACTCGAGGCCGAGGCAGGAGACCCGCAGCTCCGGCGCGACCTTCGGCCGTCGCAGGCGCGCCATGCCGGGAGTCACCCGGTGCAGCGCGGCGTGGGCGAGCCGGTGGGCGCGCTCGGGATCGAGACGGAACAGGGCGTAGCGCAGCGCGGACCAGATCATCGGGGGACCGAGGAATACCCGATGGCGCCGGGCGATGCGAGGGCCTTGCGGCGCTCAGGCTCGTGTGAAAGGCCAGTCACACGTCGAGGAGCATCACGATCGCGTCCTCCCCCTCCTCCTGGTAGTAGTTCGGCCGGACGCCGACCTGCCGATATCCGAGCGAACGGTAGAGCTCGATCGCCGGCACGTTCGAGCGCCGCACCTCGAGCGTCGCCACCGTCGCCCCGCGCGCCTTGCCGCTCGCGTGCGCCTCGAGCATGAGCGCCCGGCCGATCCCCCGACGCCGCGCCTCGATCGCCGTCGCGATGTTCAGGATGTGAACCTCGTCGTGGACGAGCCAGAACACGACGTAGCCCAGCACCTGCTCCCCGAGCGCACCGTCGCGCTCGACCGCGAGCAGGATGTTCGACCACGCGTGGCCGAGCTCGCGCGCGAGCAGGTCCCGCGACCAGGGGTTCCGGAATCCTCCGCGCTCGATGTCGACGACGCGGTCGAGATCCTCCGGGCGCATGCGCCGGAACTCGATCGCGGCGGGAGCGTCGATGGGGCGGCGCATGCCTACCTCCGGTCCTTCCCGAGCGGATCGAGGATGCGGACGTCCGCGCGACCTCGCAGGTCCGCGACGAGGTCCCGGACCTGGGCCCTCGCCCGCTCCTCCTCGAGCTGCGCCCGCGCCGCCTCGCGCGTCGCACCGGTGGCAATGGCGGCGCCGCGCTGGGCGAGCCAGCGGTCCAGCTCCTCGTCGCCGACCCGCGCCCCGCGGCCGACGCGGCTCTGGACGTAGCGCTCCACCCGCACCATCCGGGCGAGCGTCGCCGACAGCTCCTCCTCGGACAGCTCCGCCGCGGCGAGGAAGCGGGCGTAGGCGTCGCCGGTGCCGAGCTGCTCGCGGAACCGCGCGAGCGCGGCGGCGACCGCCTCGCGCTCCACCGCATCCAGCCCGAGCCGGGCGGCCTCGTCCGCGAGGAGCATCTGATCGAGCACCCAATCGAGCGCCGCGCGGAGCGCCTCCGGGTCGAGGGGCCGGGTGGCGGCGGCCGCCGCGCCGCGGGACACGAGCGCGATCCGGGCCTCCTCCGCGAGCTTCGTCAGCGTGATGATCCGGGGCGTGGCGCCGGGAGGGTTCCGCACGACCGCTACGACCTCCTCGACGACGCGGGGGGTGGCCGCGGGCGAGGCGGCCGCGAGGAGCGTCGCTGCGACGAGCGGGAGCATGGGCCCCATTGTAGTGCGAGCGCACGTAGCGGCGCGACGCCGCGCCCGCCGAGGGAGCCCGCGCATTGACGCCCCCTCCCGACGCGTTACGTTTCCCCGCGTGCCAGAGCACGACCTCTACGAGATCATCGGCGTCCCGCGGGGCGCGACCGCCGACGAGATCAAGAAGGCTTACCGGCGGCTCGCGAAGAAGTACCACCCCGACGTGAACCCCGGGAACAAGGCGGCCGAGGAGAAGTTCAAGGAGGTCACCGCCGCGTTCGAGGTCCTCTCCGATCCGAAAAGGCGCAAGCTGTACGACGAGTTCGGCGCCGACGCGCTGCGCACCGGGTTCGACGAGAAGCGTGCCGCGGAGTACCGGCGCTGGAAGCGGGAGGGCGCCCCGCCGGGTGGGATGCCGTTCGACTTCGGCGATTTCGCCACCGTGAACGTCGGCGACTACGGGGCGTTCGACTTCGGCTCCATCTTCGGCGACCTCTTCGGCGGAGCCGGGGGTCCCCGCGCGCACGGCCGCGTCCGCCGCGGGCCGATCCCATCGGCCGGAGCGAGCGCCGAGGCCGAGATCGAGATCCCGCTGCGCGACGCAGTGCTGGGTGCGGAGCGCGACGTGCGGGTCGACGGGCGCACGCTCAGGGTGAAGATCCCGCCCGGCGTGACGGACGGATCGCAGATCCGGCTCTCGGGCCAGGGCGTCCCCGGCGCCCACGGCGGGCCGGCCGGAGACCTCTATTTGAAGGTGAAGCTCCGGGACCACCCGCACCTCCGGCGCGACGGCAAGGACCTCTACATCGATCTCCCCGTGACCGTCCCGGAGGCGGTGCGCGGCGCGGAGGTGACGCTCCCCACGTTCGAGGGGTCGGTGCGCCTGCGCGTCCCCGCCGGCGCGCAGAGCGGGACACGGCTCCGGCTGCGCGGGAAGGGACTGCCCGACCTTCGGCACGGGCCGCGCGGCGACCTCTACGCGGTGGTCCAGGTGGTGCTCCCGCAGGGCTCGGAGGCGCTCCGAAAGGCTGTCGAGTCGCTCGAGCCCCTGTACGAGGAAGATCCGCGGGCGGGGATCTCGTTGTAGAACCTCCCGCCACGGAGGACGGATGGGACTCTTCGATCTGTTCGGCTCGAAGGAGGAACGGGAGCGGGGCGCGCTGAAGAAGCTCGCGAAGCGCGTGACCGAGCGCTACGGGCCGCCCGAGAACCGCCAGAAGGCGATCCAGCAGCTCGGCGACATGGGCACGCCGGCCGCGCTGTCGACGCTTTGCCTGCGGTTCACCGTTCGCGCCGAGCCCGGCATCACCGACGACGAGGAGAAGGAGACCGCGCGCCGGATCCTCGTCGACGCGCGAGAAGCCGGCGTCGGCCCGGCGGAGGCGTTCGTCCGCGAGCAGGAGAGCGGGATCGCCTGGGGCCTGCGCGCGCTCGCCGAGGTGGTGCCGGCGGAGCGCGTCCTCGAGATCGTGGTGCGCGAGCTCGCGCGCCTCGGGCGCGAGTACACGCGCGACCCGGAGAAGAAGCTCGTCCTGCTCACCTGGCTCGTCGAGCACCACGCGGGCGCGACGAGCGGCGAGCTGGAGGGCGCGCTCCTGCCGCTCCTCGAGGACTTCTCCGACGACGTCCGCATCAGCGCGACGCGCGCGCTCGCCCACCTCGCGCCCAGCGAGGCCGGCCGCGACGCGCTCATCCAGCTCCTGCTCCGCGATCGCGACAACGCGCGCGTCCGCGGCGAGGTGCTCGATGCGCTCGCGCAGCTCGGGGCGGACGTGAAGGGCCACCGCCCCACCGTCGAGGCGCTGCTCGTGGAGCCGTTCTTCCTCGACCGCGAAGGACGGGTGAAGAAGCGCGGCTGAGCCTGCCTTACCCGGGTTACACTCGCCCCGTGGACGTACAGGAGTCACCTCCGCACGGGCAGGCCCCCGGCCCCTCGTCCCGCTCGCCGTCCGCCCCACCGCCCACGCCCGAGCCGCCGCGCTCGTTCCTGTCCCGCTGGTTCGAGCCGGTGCGCGTCTCCCACGACGCGGGGCTCGAGCTCGGCGCGCTCGCGGCGCGGGGGAGCCTCGTGTTCGTCATGCGGTCGCCGGGGTTGCTCAACTTTCTCTACCTGCGCTGGTTCCTGTGGCGACTCGGCCTCCCGGCGCTCCGCGCGGCGCAGGGATTCCACGGCTTCTTCGGCTGGATCGCGCGCGTGCGGCGCAGCCGGCGCGCGTTCGAGGACGCCATCTCCTCGGGCGACGCGAGCCTCGTGTTCCTCGGCCGGCGCACCGAGAAGGACCCCTTCGCCGCGCTCGTGCGGATGCAGCGCGACCTGTTCCAGCCGATCTTCCTCGTCCCGGTCCTGCTCGTCTGGAGCCGCCGGGCGCAGAAGCTGAAGCCGTCCTTCTGGGACGTGCTCTACGGCTCGCCCGAGGCGCCGAGCGCGTTCGCGAACGCGATCGCATTCCTGCGGAGCTTCCGCCGCGCGGTCTTCGACGTGGGCCGGCCCGTCGACCTGCAGGCGCGCCTGCGGGAGCGCCCGGACGAGCCCGACGCGACCGCGGCGCGCAAGGTCCGCGGGGTCCTGTACCAGCACCTCGCGCGCGAGTTCCGCACCGCCGTGGGGCCGCCGCTCAAGGCGCCCTCCCGCGTGCGCGAGAAGGTGATGCGCGATCGCACGCTCCGCGGCGCGATCTCGGCCGTCGCCGCCGACACCGGCCGGCCGGCGGCCGCGCTCGCCGCGGAGGCGGAGCGGGACCTGAAGGAGATCGCGAGCCGCTTCGACCCGGCCTTCGTCGGGGTCATGCGCGGGCTGCTCGCGTGGATGTTCGGGCGGCTCTACCGGAGCGTCGAGGTGGACGAGGAGGGGCTCGCGCGCGTGAAGCGCGCCGCGGCGGCCGCTCCCATCGTGCTCTGCCCGAGCCACAAGAGCCACATCGACTACCTCGTCCTGTCGTTCCTCCTGTACGAGCACGGCATGACCCCGCCGCACGTCGCGGCCGGGATCAATCTCTCCTTCTGGCCGTTCGGCGCGATCGCCCGCCGCGGCGGCGCGTTCTTCATCCGGCGCAAGGTGAAGGGCGACCGCATCTACACCGCGGTCCTGCGCGCGTACGTGAAGCACCTGCTGCGCGATCGCTTCCCGCAGGAGTTCTACATCGAGGGCGGACGGAGCCGCACCGGCAAGCTCCTCCCGCCGAAGAGCGGCCTCGTCTCGATGGAGGTCGACGCCTGGCTCGACGGCGCGGCGGACGACGTCGTGTTCGTGCCGGTCGCGATCGACTACGAGAAGCTCATCGAGGCCTCGAGCTACGTGCGCGAGCTCTCCGGGGCCGAGAAGCAGAAGGAGAGCCTGCGCGGCCTCCTCGGCGCGGCGACCGTGCTCTTCCGCCGGTACGAGCGGCTCTACGTGCAGTTCGAGGAGCCGATCTCTCTCCGCCAGGTCGCCTCCGAGCGGCTCGGGGACGGCGCCGCAGACCTCACCGTGGACGCCGCGTGGGGCGGCGAGGCCGAGCGGGCCGCGGCGGCGCTCGCGCCCGTCGCGCGCGGCCCGGCGGGCTCGCGCAGCGCGTCCGCGGACGCGAAGCGCGCGCTCGTGCAGGCGGTGACGAACCGGATCGCCTACGCGATCAGCCGCGCGGTCACCATCACGCCGGTCGGGCTCGTCGCCGCCACCCTGCTCTCGCACGGGCGACGCGGGATGACCGCCGGCGAGGTCGCCCGCCGCCTCGAGCTCCTCCGCCGGATGGCGGCCGAGGGTGGCGCGCGGTTCGGGCGCGATCTCGCGGCGGCACCGGCGGACCCGCGCCAGCCGGGCGTGATCGCGGACGCGGTCCGCCGGCTCGCGCTCGGCGGGATCGTGAAGATCGAGGTCGCCGCCGGCGACACCATCTACCTCGTCCCCGACGAGAAGCGGCCCATCCTCGACTACCATCGGAACGCCGTCATCCACCGGTTCGTGGCGCCGGCGCTGATTGCCGCCGCGGTGGACCAGGGCGCCGCCGAGGTGCCGCTGCTCGTGGTCCGGCAGCGCGCGCTCTGGCTGTCACGCCTGCTCAAGCTCGAGTTCATGTACCGGGTCGGCACGGCGCCAGACGAGGCATTCCAGCAGAACCTCGCGTTCCTCGTCGCCATCGGCGCGCTGGTCCGGGAGGCCGATCGGGTGCGCCCGGGCCCCCAGCCGGACCTGCTCGCGTTCCTCGCCGAGTTCCCCCGCGCATACCTGGAGGCCTACCGGCTCGCCGCCACCACCGCGCTCTCGGTGCTCTCGCCGCCCGAAGGTGCGCCCGCCGCGGCAACGGACCGGCGGGCGCTCGTCCGCGAGGCGCTCGAGCGCGGTCGCGCCGCCTTCCTGTCCGGACAGATCCAGCTGCGAGAATCACTTTCGAAGGCGACGCTGGAGAACGCCGTCGAGTGGCTCGTGACGCAGGGCACCATCATCGAGGACGAAGGCAAGCTTCGACTCGTAGAACCAGACGGCCGGTCCCTGCGCGCGATCGTGGACGGAATAACTCCGCATTCTCGCGCGTGAATTCGGCCGGGGTCTCTTCCCAGCCTACATCCGTCGCGGTAACCTTCGCCCCCAATCCGCGCAGGTTTTCCGCAGCACCCGGAGTCGTACCGAGCCTCGTCCCGCCCCGTGTGACGGACGATACCCAGGAGGCTGATCGAATGTCGGACCGCATCCAGCACAAGGGCCTGAAGGCGAAGGTGATGTCCGCCGAGGCCGCCGCAGCCATGATCCCGAACGGCGCCGTCCTCGGCGCGAGCGGATTCACCGGCGCCGGCTACCCGAAGGCCGTCCCGATCGCGCTCGCGAAGCGCGCAGTGGATGAGCGCCTCAAGGGCAAGCCGTTCAAGGTGAGCATGCTCACCGGCGCCTCCACGGGCCCGGAGCTCGACCAGGTGATGGGCCTCACGGAGGCGATCAGCTTCCGGTTCCCGTACAACGGCGACGCCGTGCTCCGTGAGAAGTTCAACGCGGGCGTCATCGAGTACCAGGACATGCACCTCAGCCACGCCGGGTCGCTCGTCCGGTACGGCTACTACGGTCGTCCGGACAACAAGATCGACTTCGCCGTCATCGAGGTCACGAAGATCCGCGAGGACGGCTCGGTCGTCTTCTCGTCCTCGATCGGCGCGAACACCGCGTACCTCGAGGTGGCGGACAAGATCATCCTCGAGGTGAGCGAGTGGCAGGACGAGCGGCTCGAGGGGATGCACGACGTCGTCTCCGTCCCCGGCAAGCACGGTGACCGCGTTCCGATCCCCGTCCTCAAGGCGGACGACCGCGTCGGCTCGCCGTACTACAAGATCGACGTCTCCAAGGTGGCGGCGGTCGTCGTCTCGACCTACCCGGATCGCAACGCGCCCTTCAAGGCGCCCGAGGCCGACCACAAGCGGATCGCCCAGCACATCCTCGACTTCCTCGATGGCGAGGTGAAGGGCGGCCGCCTCCCGAAGAGCCTCACGCCGCTGCAGTCGGGTGTCGGCAACATCGCGAACGCCGTGCTCGTCGGCCTGAACGAGGGCCACTTCGAGAACATGACGAGCTACACCGAGGTCATCCAGGACGGCATGCTCGACCTGCTCGACTCGGGCAAGCTCCGCATCGCCTCCGCGACGGCGTTCTCGGTGTCTCCGGCCGGTCAGGAGCGGTTCAACAAGAACATCGAGCGTTACCGCAAGCAGATCATCCTCCGCCCGCAGGACGTCTCGAACCACCCGGAGGTCATCCGGCGCCTCGGCTGCATCGCGATGAACGGGTTCGTCGAGGCCGACATCTACGGCCACGTGAACTCGACGCACATCGTGGGGAAGGGCATCGAGAACGGCATCGGCGGCTCGGCCGACTTCGCCCGCAACTCGGCCTACACGATCTTCATGTCGCCGTCGGTCGCGAAGGGCGGGAAGATCTCGGCCATCGTGCCCTTCGCGTCGCACATCGATCACACCGAGCACGACGTGAGCGGCATCGTGACCGAGTACGGGTTCGCCGACCTGCGCGCGAAGAGCCCGAAGCAGAAGGCGAAGGAGATCATCGAGAAGTGCGCGCACCCGGAGTTCCGTCCGATCCTGTGGGACTACTACAACCGGTCGATGAAGAACCCGAGCGCCGGCCTCCACTCGCCGCACATGCTCGACGAGGCGTTCTCGTTCCACACCCGGTACCTCAAGACCGGTGACATGCGCCCGAAGAAGTAAGGCGCGCGCCACCCCTGTCTGCTGACGAGCGGCGGTCCCCCGGGACCGCCGCTCTCTTTTTGCGCGCCGCCGGTCCGCGCCAGGCCTAATCTTCCGCCATGCCCGAGCTCGACCTCGACCTTGCGATGAAGACCGCGCGCCGCGCGGTGGAGGCCGCGACCGCCGCGAGCCTCGCCCACTTCCGGCGGGGCGTGCGCGTGGAGGTGAAGCCCGATCGCACGCCGGTCACCGCCGCGGACCGGGACTCGGAGGCTGCGATCCTCGCGATCGTCCGCGCCGCCTTCCCGGATCACGGCTTCCTCGGCGAGGAGACCGGGGCGCACGCCGGCGTCGAGGGGACCCGCTGGATCGTCGATCCGCTCGACGGCACGAAGGGGTTCACCCGCGGGCGCGGCTTCTGGGGGCCGCTCGTCGCGCTCGAGCACGACGGCGCGATCGTCGCGGGGGCGATGGCCCTGCCCGCGCTGGGCGAGACCTACTGGGCCGCCCGCGGCAGGGGCGCGTGGCTCGCGAACGGCGAAGGGGCGCCGCTGCGGCTCCAGGTGTCGACGATCGCCCCCTGGGCGGACGCGACGCTCTCGCTCGGCGAGCCGCACGTCCTGTTCCGGCCACCGCTGCTCGAGCGCGTCGCGGCGCTCGCCACGAGCGCGCAGTGCGCGCGCTGCTACGGAGATCTCGCCGGCGCCGCGCTCGTGCTGCAGGGCAAGGCGGAGGCGTGGGTCGAGGCGGGCGTGCAGCTCTGGGATCTGGGCCCGCTGCCGATCCTGGTCGAGGAGGCCGGCGGCCGCTTCACCGACCTCGACGGGCGCGCGACGATTGCATCGGGGAGCTGCGTGCTGTCGAACGGCCTCGTCCACGAGCACGTCCTGCGAGCGCTCGCGGGCGGCCGCTGAGCTGGAGCCGCACGAGCGGGCGCGTCGGGCTCCGGCGCGCCGCCTCCTCGAACCCGAGCGCCTCGAACGTCGAGGCGGCGCCGGTGTACAGGAACGCGTCCCCGAGCCGGGCCCGGGAGTCCACCGGGTACGCCTCGAGCGCGGGCGCCCCGTGAGTGCGCGCGTGCGCGGCGGCAGCCTCGACGAGCGCGCGCGTCACGCCCCGGCCGCGATGCGAGCGCGCCACGAAGAAGCAGGTGATGGACCAGACGGGCCGCTCGTCGACGGGCGCGAGGTTCCGGGAGCGCGCGAGGCGCGGGTACGCCGCGCGCGGCTCCACCGCGACCCAGCCCACGGGTGCCTCGCCGTCGTAGGCGAGGAGCCCTGGGATGGCCCCGCCGCGGACGTACGTCTCGAGGCCGCGCCGGTTCCCCTCCCCCTTCCCCGCCTCCCACTGGGCGCGCGGGAGCCGCCACCACATGCACCAGCACCCCGCGCACGCGCCGCGCGGACCGAACAGCCGCTCGAGATCGGCGAAGCGATCCGGCGTGAGCGGGTGGATCTCCAGCTCGGGAGGCGGAGTCCGTGCGGCACGGGCGCTGGGCATGCGGCGCTCTCTAGTGATCCGAGCGCCCTATCGCCGCGGGAACCAACCTCCCGCCCCGCCCGGCCTCATGGCGCCGAGCGGTTCAATTGAAAACCGAGCCCGTGCCCGAGTCCGAGCCCGGCGTATCGGGCGCGGGCGCGGGCTCGGGCTCGTTCACGGGGGCCAGCCGAGCGGCGCCCTCACTGGGCGCGACGGAACAGATCCACCACCGCGCCGGCTCGACCGGCGACGCGCGCGCGCCCGCGCGCCCATTCGCGCAAACCCTTGATCTGCTCCTCGCAGGTGCGAAACAGGGGTACGAGGTCATGGGCGACGCGGCGGAGATCGCCGGTCTCGACGTCGCGTCCGAGCGCGTAGGCGCGGTGGAGCGCGCCGACGACGACCTGTTCGAGCTCGGCGCCGGAGTACTCGGCGCACAGCTCGGCGACGGCGTGGAGGTCCGCCTTCGCAGCGTCGCGCCCCCGGCGGCGCAGGTGCAGCGCCAGGATCTCGCGCCGCGCGTCGAGGTCCGGGAGATCGACGAAGAACAGCTCGTCGAAGCGGCCGCGGCGAAGGAGCTCGGGCGGGAGCCTGGACACGTCGTTCGCGGTCGCCACCACGAACACCGGCCCGCGCCGCTCCTGGAGCCACGTGGAGAACGCGCCGAGGAGCCGCGCCGCGCGCGGATCGCCGCCGTCGCCGGGGGTGCTCCCGGCGAAGCCCTTCTCGATCTCGTCGACCCACAGCGCCACCGGGGCGAGCGCCTCGGCCGCCTCGAGCGCGACGGCGAGCCGCTCCTCGGCCGCGCTCGTCCCGAGGACGCGCGGGAGATCGAGCCGCAGGATGGGGACGCCGAGCCGCGCCGCGGCCGCCTTCGCCGCGAGCGACTTGCCGCAGCCCTGCACTCCGACGAGCAGCACGCCGCGCGGGGGCGGCAGGCCGAAGCGCGACGCGTCGGGATCGAACGCGAGCGCGCGCTCCTCCATCCACGCCTTGAACCCGGAGAGCCCGCCGAGATCGTCGGGCCCCTCGGCGCTCTCGACGAGCTCGAGGCCGAGGTCGCGCGAGAGGAGCCTTTTCTTCTCGGCGGCGACGATCGCCTGCCCCGCCGGACCGAGCGACGCGTCTCGCCGGAGCGCCCGCGTGAACGCGCGGCGCGCCTGGCCCTCGGAGAGGCCGCGCGCTGCGACGAGGGAGCGGTGGCGGATCTCCGGCGCGAACGGCGCGGCGCGCCCGGGGTGTGCGAGGTCGGCCTGGACCGCCTCGAGCAGCGCGCCGAGCTCGGCGTCGTCCGGGAGCGGCAGGCGGAGCACCGCGGTCTCGGCGGCGAGGCCGTCCGGGAGAGCGAGGCGCGGGGCGACGATGGCGAGGCAGCGCCCCTCGGCGGCGAGCCGCGGGACGAGATCGCGGACGCGGCGGACCGTGAGCGGGTCGCGGAGCGCCTCGTGGAAGTCGAGCGCGACGACGAGGACCGGCGCCGGCGCCCGGGCGAGCGCGTCGAGCAGCGCGGCCGGGTCCTTCGCGGCGGGGGCGAGCCCCTCGAGCCCGCGCGGGCTCGACCAGACCGCCGCACGCGCACCGAAGCCCGCCGCGGCGGCCTCGCACACGGCGATGGCGCGCTCCTCCTCGGCCGTGACGAGATAGACGATCGGTGTCCCCGCCGACCAGAGCTCCGCGATCTCCTGGGCGACGGCGCTCACGCGTTGGCCTCCACGTCGGCGGTCGCGCGGAACGCCTCCTCGAACGAGGTCACGCCCGCGGCGATCTTTCGCACCGCGTGATCACGGAGCGACCTCTGCCCGTCCTGACGCGCCGTGCGCGCGAGCACCTCCGGGGTCGCGCCCTCGGCGACGAGGTGCCTGAGGCGCGCGTTCACCGGCAGCACCTCGAAGATGCCGGTCCGCCCGTAGTAGCCGGTGTAGCGGCACTTCGCGCAGCCCTGGCCGCGCCGCGCGAGGAGCTGGCCGGCGTGATCCTCGGGGTGCGGCACCGCGAGCGCCTGGACCTCGTCGGCGGTGAGCGGCACGTCGGCGGCGCAGGACGGGCAGACCTGCCGTACGAGCCGCTGCGCGACGACGCCGGTGAGCGTCGCGGCGACGAGGAAGCTCGGGACGCCGAGATCGCGCAGCCGCGCGACCGCGCTCACCGTGTCGTTCGTGTGCAGCGTGGTGAGCACCATGTGGCCCGTGAGCGCCGCCTGGACCGCCTGCGTGGCGGTCTCGCCGTCGCGGATCTCGCCGACCATGATCACGTCGGGGTCCTGACGCAGCACGTGGCGGAGCGCCTCGGCGAACCCGGTGCCGGTCCTGGTGTTCGCGGCGATCTGGTTGAACTCCTCGTGCACCATCTCGATGGGGTCCTCGATGGTCACGACGTTCACCTCGGGCGAGGCGAGCGCCTGGAGCGCGGAGTAGAGGGTGGTGGTCTTGCCGCTCCCGGTCGGCCCGGTGACCACGACGAGGCCGTGCGGCCGCACGAGCCAGCGCTCGAGCGCGTCGCGCTCGTCGGGCAGGAACCCGAGCTCGGAGAGATCGCGGACGAGTACGCTCGGATCGAGCACGCGCACCACGATCTTGTCGCCGAACGTGGTCGGGATCGTCGAGACGCGGAGCTCCATCTCCGCCTCTCCCCGCGCCGTGCGGATTCGCCCGTCCTGCGGCCGCTTCAGCGAGATGTCGAGGCGGCTCATGATCTTGAAGCGGTTCGCGATCGCGCCGTGGACCGCCTTGGGGATGCGGTGGATCGGGTGGAGGACGCCGTCGATCCGCATGCGGATGATCGACTCCTCGCGCCGCGGCTCGAGGTGGATGTCGCTGGCGCGCTGCTCGAAGGCGTAGTGAAGCAGGTACTCCACCGCGGCGATGACAGGCTCGGAGGATGCCTCGAGCGCCTCGATGCCGGAGAGATTCACGAACTGCTCGAGGTTCGCGACGTCCGGCCCGTCCGCGCCCTGCTCGAGCTGGGTGCGCGCCTCGGAGATCTGCTGGCGGAACCCGTAGACCTCGGCGATGGCTCGATGGATGTCCGAGGGCGAGGAGAGGACCGGCTCGATCTCGGCGCCGGTGAGGCCGCGCAGGTTCTCGAACAGCTCGCGATCGAACGGGTTCGCCGCCGCGACGACCAGCGCCCCGTTCCGCCGCTCGAGGGGGAGCACCGCGTGCCGCCGCGCGAACGGGCGCGACAGCGTCCGCGTGATGAGGTGCGCGTCGAGCTTCAGCGGATCGATCTTCCGGTAAGGGACCCCGACCGCCTGCGCGACCGCCTGCGTCACCTTGTCCTCGTCGACGAGCTCCGCGTCTCGGCGCGCGTCGGGGAACTGGAACGAGGCGAGCACCTCGATCGGCGAGAGCTCCGCCCGTCGCAGCCCACGGCCGCCCGCGCGCGAGGAGTGATCGCGCAGCAGGCGGGCGCGCTGGACGTTCTCGCGCGCGAAGGCCGTGCGTTTGGCGTCGTCGGTGAGGATCCCCTCGCGGGCGAGGAGATCGGCCACGAACTCGAGGGTGTAGTCGGTCGCGCGGTAGGTCCTTGGCACGGCGCGCGCGAGTGTACCGCGGGGTCCCCGCGGTCAGAAGTTCGCGGAATCCGTGACGTATGTAGGTGCGGGTCGCCCGACCGGGCGACTTTGCTAGAAGCTTCAGCCCACCGGCCCGCACGCGGGCGGCGCGCCTCCGCCGCTCGACCCGCCGCGGGTCGACGCGGGGCGCGACATCTGTCGCGCCACCTGACGACCGCCGCAGGCGGGACACTTCACGTTCGCCTCGTCGGACCTGCGGACGATGAGCTCCTCGAACTGCTTCTCGCAGCTCGTGCACGCGTACTCGTAGATCGGCATCGCTGGGTTGATCCCTCGCTCCGGACTGGCGGTCGTGGGGTGAGAGATCCGCGCCGCGAAAAGGATTCGCGGCCGACCGGGGGCTCGGCGGAGCGCGGGGGAGGCAGGAGTGCGCCACGCTGACGCGGGCGACGTGTGGGGCGGGTCGATTCCTCACGCCGTCCAGGCGTCCCCCGCGCCCCTGGTGCGGCACGCTGTCGCGATTGCAGTCGCAATTGATCGTTTGCGAATAGCGTCATTTTGCCTCGCCGCATAATTTTCGAGATGTTAACGCAACCGCGGGCGGATCGAGCCGTTAGTCTCGTGGTTGCGCGGTGTTGCAGGATCTCGCGTCGCGAATTTGACTTAACGCGGTGGGTCACCGGTATCGTGCCGGCCGCAGCACCGAATTGCCCTACTGCCGACTCAGCGGCAATCACCCATGGAGCACTATCGTGACCAAGGAACTCAGCCGTAGAAACCTGCTCGGCCGCGCGGGTATCGCGCTCGGCGGCGCCGTCGCGCTCGGCGCGCTCGCGTGCGGCAGCGACGAGTCGGATCCTCAGCCTGAGCCGCAGCCGCAGGAGGGCCCGCAGGTAGCGGACTTCCCCTACGAGAGGCACCTCGCCGCCGACTTCCGCCTCGACGTCGCCGCGCTGAAGGAGGCCGCCTACCACGCGTACTACGCCGGCGGCTGCTGCCACGGCGCGTACAGCGCGCTGCTCGGGGACCTCAATCGCGCCGGCGCGCCGTTCACGCTCCTGCCGCTCGACTTCGGCAAGTTCGGCGGCGGCGGCATTGCGAGCTACGGCTCGATCTGCGGCGCGGTCCTCGGCGGCGTCCTCGTGACGAACATGATCGTCCAGAACCCCACGACCCCGCCGGCCGGGCAGACAAAGCCACAGGACGTGCGCGCGAACCTCCTGACGGAGCTCATGCGCTGGTACGAGACGTTCGAGTTCCCGGCTTACGTCCCCCAGCAAGTGGACGCGAAGGAGCACGCGAACGGTGATCCGAGCGCGGCGCTCGCTACCACCCTGCCCTTCGGCACCGATCCTGCCGTCGGGAACCCCGAGACCCTCCGCCTCGCGCCGGGCTCGCACCTGTGCCATGCCTCGGTCTCCGGCTGGTGCGCAGCACAGCACGTGAGCGCCGCCGGGCCGGACAAGCTCGCGCGATGTGCCCGGCTCACGGCGGACGTCGCCGGGAAGACCGCCGAGCTCCTGAACGCGTACCTCGACGGTGATCGGCTGAGCTTCGCTGGGACGGCGCCGAACGGTTCGACGGGCTGCACGCCCTGCCACCCGAAGGACAAGGCCTCCGATCCTGCGAATTCCATCGGACCGAGCGTCAACTCAGGGATGAGCTGCACGAGCTGCCACACGCCGCACGCGATCTAGCCGCAGCACGACGCACGCGAGGGCGGCGCTCCCCGGGGCGCCGCCCTCGCCTTCTTCGGGTCGATTACGTCGCGCCGGCGCGCACCGGCTCCGTTCCTGCGGGCCCTTCGACGCGCCGCCCGAGGATGTCCGCTGCCTCGGCGCGCACCGTCCGCCGCGCGAGCGCGATGGACGCCATCACGTAGATCGCCATCCCGGCGAGCAGCAGGACACCGACGCCGAAACTGACGACCGGGACGACCGTGCTGATCGGCAGGAACGCCTGCCCGAGCCACAGCAACGACGTCAGCACGAACGAGAACAGCGCGCCGTAGTTGAGGAGGATCGCGCGAGAGTACAGCCGGTGCCGCAGCTCCAGCACGCCGACCTGTCGGGCGACCACGGCCCGGCGCGGCAGCGCCTCGTCGTCGCGGAACTCGCGAGCGAGCTCGCGCAGCCGGCCGGACATCCGGGCGATCTGGTTGTCGAGCCCGAGCGCGACGAGGCCGCAGGCGGAGACCATCACGGCGGGCGTCACCGCCGCGGCGATGTGTTCCAGGGCGTGTTCCATCGCCGTGGAACATAGCCGCGTGGCCCGCGCCTCGCCGGGGACGCCACTCCGACGGGCGGGCGGGGTGGCGGCCACCCGCGCACCCGCTAGCGCCGTCGCGCCTTGGCGGGCGCGCGCTTGCGCGCCGCACGCTTCGCTGGCCCCGCTCGCGGCGGCTGCGGCGCGGTGGCGGACACGTGCGGGGCGCCGATGAGCCGCTCCTTCTCCTGATCGTAGAGCCGAATGGCATCGCGCAGGACCTGCAGCGCCTCGGAGCGGCCCTGCGGCTCGGAGACGAGCACCTTCTTGTTCTCGAGCGCCTTGTAGTCCTCGAAGAAGCGCTTCAGCTCCCGCATCCGGTGGCTCGGGATCTCGGAGACGTCGGAGTAGTCCGCGTACGTCGGATCGTCCGCGTGCACCGCGATGAGCTTGTCGTCCTCCCCCTTGTCGTCGCGCATCTTCATGACGCCGATGACCTTGGCGCGCATGATCGCGAGCGGGACGATCGCCTCCTGGCACAGCACGAGGACGTCGAGCGGATCCCCGTCGTCGCAGTAGGTGCGCGGCACGAAGCCATAGTTGGCCGGATAGTGAACCGACGAGAACAGGATCCGATCGACGATGAGCAGGCCGGACTTCTTGTCCAGCTCGTACTTCACCTTCGAGCCCGTGGCGATCTCGATGATCGCCGGGATGGGCTCCTCGATGAAGCGGGGCAGCTCGACGTCGTGCCAGGGATGGTAGGCCAAGGACGCGTTTCCTTTCGGTCGCCGGCATCGCCCGGGGCGGGCTCAGATCCCTCCGCCGTGCGAGTAGCGCTGCTCCCGGACCTCGGCCTGCGTGATGCGGCTTCCGGGCGGCACGCCGTTCGTGAGCCAGACGTTGCCGCCGATCGAGGAGCCTTTGCCGATGACGATCCGTCCGAGGATCGTGGCGCCGGCGTATATCACGACGTCGTCCTCGACGATCGGGTGCCGGTCGATTCCCTTGATCGGCGTCCCGTTCTCGTCGAGGGGGAAGCTCTTCGCGCCGAGCGTCACGCCCTGGTAGATGCGGACGCGGTCGCCGATGCGCGACGTCTCCCCGATGACGACCCCGGTGCCGTGATCGATGAAGAAGCGCTCGCCGATCGCCGCGCCGGGGTGGATGTCGATGCCGGTGAGCGTGTGGGCGTGCTCGGTGATGATGCGCGGGATGAGCGGGACGCCGAGCACGTGCAGCTCGTGGGCGATGCGCTGATTCGTGATCGCGAACATGCCGGGGTACGCGAAGATCGCCTCGTCGCGGGTCTTCAGGGCGGGGTCGCCCTCGTAGGCCGCCTCGACGTCGGAGGCGACGAGCCGCCGGATCTCCGGGACCCTCCCGAGGAACGCGCGCGTCACTCCCCGCGCGGTGTCGGCGCAGTGGTCGCAGGTCTCGATGTCGTGCCGGTCGTTGAACGCCACCCCGCGCCGGACCTGATCCTCGAGCGTGCGGAGGGCGCGCGCCAGCGTCGCGCCGACGAAGTAGTGCAGGCTCTCGTCGTGGACGTCGTTCGTCCCGAAGTAGCCGGGGAAGAGCACCGCGCGGAGATCCTCGACGAACTCGATCACCGCCTTGCGCGACGGGAGCGTCACCTTGCCGCCGGGCGGGAACGCCGTCCTCAGCGTCGCGTCGCGGCAGAGTCGATCGACCACCGGGGCGAGCGCCACGGTATCCACCGCCGGGACCCTCGCTTGCTTCGATTCGCTCACTTCGCCTCCTCGAACAGCCACGTGGAGAGGTATCGCTCCCCCGTGTCGGGGATGACCGTCACGATGAGCTTACCCTCGTTCTCCGGCCGTCGCGCGATCTCTCGCGCCGCCCAGACCGCCGCCCCGCCGGAGATACCGGTGAGGATCCCCTCCTCCTTGCAGAGCCGGCGCGCCATCTCGCCCCCGTCCTCGTGCTTCACCGCGACGACCTCGTCGAGGAGCTTCGTGTCGAGCACCTTCGGGACGAACCCCGGCCCCCAGCCCTGGATCTTGTGCGGCCCGGGCTTCCCGCCCGCGATCACGGGCGAGTCCGCCGGCTCCGCCGCGACGATCCGCAGCGACGGCTTGCGAGGCTTCATCACCTGCGCGCATCCGGTGACCGTCCCGCCGGTGCCGGTGCCGCACACGAGAATGTCCACCTTGCCGTCCGTGTCGCGCCAGATCTCCTCTGCGGTGGTCCGCCGGTGGATGTCGGGGTTCGCGGGATTCTCGAACTGCTGGAGGATCAGATAGCGCGGGTCCTTCGCGGCCATCTCCTCGGCGCGCTTGATCGCGCCCTTCATCCCCTCGGCGCCCGGCGTGAGCACGAGCTCCGCGCCGAACGCGGCGAGCAGCTTGCGTCGCTCGACGCTCATCGTCTCCGGCATGGTGAGGGCGAGCCGGTAGCCCTTCGCCGCGGCGGCGAAGGCGAGCCCGATGCCGGTGTTGCCGCTCGTCGGCTCGAGCAGGATCGTGTCCGGCCTGATCTTCCCCTCACGCTCGGCGGCCTCGATCATGGAGACGCCGATCCGGTCCTTCACGCTGCCGGCGGGATTCCACATCTCGAGCTTGGCGGCGACCGTCGCCTTCGCGCCGTCGAGCACGCGGTTGAGCCGCACGAGCGGCGTGTTGCCGATGAGCTTCGTGATGTCGTCGGCGATGCGCATGGAGCCTCCTGAGACGGGAGCGGAGGTCGTGTGCATAAAGGGTCACCGTGCTCCAGGCAACGAACGCTCGGCCGGGCCCTTGGGTTCACTCCCCCGCCGGGCGGTCTTCCGCGTCCTCGTCGGCCCCGGCGGCCTCCGCGGCGAGCGCGGCGTCGATGTCCGCCTCGGTGACGCCCGCGGCCGCGGTCCCCGTTTCGTCCACCGGCGTCGGCGCCGGCGTCGCGACGGCTGCGGAGGGAGCGCACGGGAAGGCGTCGGAGCCCGGATGGAAGAACTCGAAGACCGCGCGCGCCTGCTTCGGCCCGAACCCCTCCACCAGCGCGATCTCGGCGAGCGCCGCCTCCTTCACGCGTCTCAGCGAGCCGAAGTGGCGCAGGAGCGTCCGCTTGCGACCCTCACCGACGCCCGGGATCTCCTCGAGCACGCTCTGGAAGTTCCGTTCGCGACGGAGCTTCCGGTGGAACGTGATCGCGAACCGGTGCGCCTCGTCGCGGAGGCGCGCGAGGAGGAACAGCTCCGCCGAGTTCTGGCGGAGCACCACCGGATCCTTGCGCGCCGGGAGGAACACGCGCTCCGGGCTGCGCGCCAGCTCCGACACGAACCCGCGCTCCGCGGCCTCGGCCGCGTCGGCGAGCGCCGCCGCGCCGCTCGGCGCGCGCCCTCCGGCCCCGCGTCCCCGCCGCCCGATGACGCGCGTCGTCCCGAGCGCGGGTCCGTCCACGAGCCGGCTCTTCGCGAGGCCGACGAGCTCCACGAACGGTGCGCCGACGTTGCCGGGCGACGGCTTCGTCGGGACGCCGAGGTCCTTCGCGGCGGCGAGCGCCGCGTTGAGCTGCCCCTTGCCCCCGTCGATGACGAGCAGATCGGGGAACGCGCCCTCCCCGATCGCGCGCCTGAGCCGGCGCGAGACGACCTCGTACAGCATGGCGAAGTCGTCCTGGCCCGCCACACCCTTCACCTTGTAGCGGCGGTAGTTCGCCTTGTCCGGCTCGCCGTCGCGGAACGAGACGCCCGAGCCGACGGCGAGCGCGCCCTGGAAGGTCGAGATGTCGTAGCACTCCATCCAGCGCGGTGGCCTGCCGAGGTGCAGCGCGCGTGTGAGCGCCGCGAGCGCCTGCTCGCGCCGCTCGTCCTTCTCGTGCCAGCCCTTGAAGCCCTGCTCCGCGTTCCGCGCGGCGACGTCGAGCAGGTCCGCCTTCGCGCCGCGCTGCGGGGTGAGGAGCCGCACGCGCCGGCCGCGCCGCTCGGACAGCACGTCCGCGAGCGCGTCCACCTCGACGGGCTCCACCGGCACCAGGATCTCCTCGGGCGCGGGGTTCTGCTCGTAGTAGAGGGACAGGAACGAAGAGAGCGTCTCCTCGTCGGGGAACTCCTGCTCGCGGAACGGGTAGCTGCGCGAGTCCTGGAGCTTCCCGCCTCGCATCGCGAGCACCTGCACGACGAGGTCCGGCCCCTCGCGGTAGAGCCCCACGACGTCGCGGTCGGCGCGGTCGGCCATGAGCACCCGCTGCTTCTCGAGGCTCCGCTCCACCGCCTGGAGCTGATCCCGCAGCCGCGCCGCGTCCTCGAAGCGGAGCGCGCCCGCCGCCTCGTCCATGCGCCCGCGGAGCCGCCCGACGAGATCGGACTCGCGGCCTTCGAGGAACTCGATCGCGTCCTCGACCGACTGGTGATACTCGGTCGCGGGCACGTCGTACACGCAGGGCGCCGGACAGCGCTTGATCTGGTAGAGGATGCAGGGCCGCTTCCGGTGATCGAAGACGTGATCCGTGCACGTCCTGAGCTGGAAGTGCCGGTTCACCACCCGGAGCGTCTCGCGAATCGAGCTCGCGGAGGAGTATGGGCCGAAGTAACGCGCTCCCGCCCGGCGCGGCTCGCGCGCGCGACGCACCTCGAGGCGCGGGAACGGGTGGCGCTCGTCGAGGCGCAGGACGATGAAGTCCTTGTCGTCGCGCAGCCGGATGTTGAAGCGCGGCCGGTGCTTCTTGATGAGCTCGTTCTCGAGGAGGACCGCCTCCTTCTCGGAACGCGTGACGATGACCTCGAGGTCGCCGAGCAGATCGTCGAGCAGCGCCACGAAGGCGCGGTCGTCCCCGCGTGAGGCGTCGAAGTACGAGCGGACGCGCGAGCGGAGGCTCGACGCCTTTCCCACGTAGACCACCTCGCCGCGGCGGTCCTTCATGAGGTAGCAGCCCGGCGCTGCGGGCAGCTCGTCGAGCTTCTTTCGGAGGTTCGCGTCCATCCCGGGAGGAGGAATTACCCGGAAATGGGGCGCGGATCACCTGGTGGCGGGTCAGAGTCGCCTTGATCCATCCAGACCTCGGACCTCAGGACGGTCATCCCGATCGAAATCTCATCCCGAGGGCCGATGCCCGATGCCGGCGAGAAGCGCGAATCCGAGTCAAGGGACGCAGACCTCGTCGGCTGGCCCGCAGCCCGCGCCGAGCCCGCTGCATACGTCGGTCGAGAAGGCGCAAACCGGGACGTCGAAGGAGCCGCTCACGCTGCCTCCATCGGAGAACGTGACGCTCGCGCTTCCGGTGACCCGGTCCGGACCGATCGTCGCTAGCGTGATCGAGCCGCCCGTCGCCGAGACGTCGCCGCTCGTGTCGGCGCACGCGGCGTCGGTGCGGCTCGCGAAGGAGGTCGCGAACGTGAGGTTGCCCTGCGCGTCTGGCGTGGGGGTCGCGCTCGGGGGCGAGATCGGGAACGTGCCCGCCTGCACCGCGCCTGCGGCGCCGCCAAGGACGTTCGCCCTGAGGACGAGCACGTTCACGGTCGTCGCGCTCGCCTTCCCGCCGCACGCTGCGGTCTGCTGGGCGACGCCGCACAGGTCCTCGAACGTCCCGAACCCCAGGAGGAGCGCGGCGGCGTTGGCCTCGATCTCGCCGCCGAGGCCCGTGTCGAAGAGGCAGGCTTCCTCCGTCAAGCGGAGGGCGGCGCCGCCCGTGGGGTCGAACGGCTGTCCGAGCACCGTCCCGCGCACGCCGGCAGGAGCGCCGTCGCCGCCGTCCCCGCCGCCCCCGCACGCCGCCAGCACGCCCGTGATCACCAGCGCCGCCGCCGCTCCCCGCATGTGTCCTCCTTCGAGGCCGTGAACCAATCCCCTCCCGTCGCCGCGGCGGCCGATCCGCGTCGCATCGCTTCGTTGCTCCTCCCTCACATAGCCTACGGCTATGCTCGGTCGTCGCGCCTCGCGCTGCTCGCGTCTCGTCCGCCTGGCTCGGTCCGAGGATTGATTCACGGCCCCTTCGCTCCGCGTCAACGCGTGGGCGGGCCTGTCGTAACGAGCCGCGCACGGCGCGCCGGATCCCGGCGGGGCCGGACCTCGACGCTGGGAGCGGACGTGCGCGACGGCGCTCGCTCGCTGCCGACCCCGCGCGCCGTGGACTAGCGCCTTCGCCGCCGCTGCTGCGGCCGGCGCGCGCCGCCGAGCTTCCCGAGCGCGGCCGCGCCCGCGAAGGCCCCGGAGCCGAGGACGCCCTTCATGCCGCTCGCCTTCGCGGGCAGCCCGAGCTCGAGGTCCTTCAGGGCGAGGACGCGGTCGCGGAGCTGCGCCGCCCGCTCGAACTCGAGCGCCTGGGCGGCCTCCTTCATCTCCTGCTCGAGAGCGGCGACGATGGCGGGGAGCTGCTCCGGCTTGTACTCGGCGCCCTCGGCGGCCATCGGCACGGTCACGTAGTCCGCCTCGACGATCGCCATGTGCAGGTCGGTGATGTTCCGCTTCACGGTCTGCGGCGTGATGCCGTGCTCCGCGTTGTAGGCGCGCTGCATCTCGCGCCGACGGCCCGTCTCGTCGAGCGCGCGGCGCATCGACTCGGTCACGGCGTCGGCGTAGAGGATCACGCGTCCGTTCACGTTGCGGGACGCGCGGCCGATGGTCTGGATGAGCGACACCGCCGAGCGGAGGAACCCCTCCTTGTCCGCGTCCAGCACCGCGACGAGCGATACCTCCGGGATGTCGAGCCCCTCGCGCAGGAGGTTGATGCCGACGAGCACGTCGAACTCGCCGCGGCGCAGGTCGCGGATCAGCGCGCTGCGCTCGAGCGTGTCGATGTCCGAGTGCAGGTAACGGCAGCGGACCCCCACGTCGGTGAAGTACTCGGTGAGGTCCTCGGCCATCCGCTTCGTGAGCGTCGTGACGAGGACGCGCTCGCGGGCCTCGGCGCGCTTGCGCACCTCGCCGAGGAGATCGTCCACCTGCGACCCCACCGGCCGGATCTCGACCTCCGGGTCCGTGAGGCCGGTCGGGCGGATGATCTGCTCGACCACCACCCCCTGCGCCTTCTCGAGCTCGTACTCGGCAGGTGTCGCCGACACGTAGATCCCCTGCTGCACGAGCCGCTCGAACTCCTCGAACTTGAGCGGCCGGTTGTCGAGCGCGGAGGGCAGGCGGAAGCCGAACTCGACGAGCGTCTCCTTGCGCGACCGGTCGCCGCGGTACATCGCCCCGATCTGGGGGACCGTCTGGTGCGACTCGTCGATGACGAGGAGGAAGTCCTTCGGGAAGTAGTCGAGGAGGCACGGCGGCGGATCCCCCGCCCTCCGGCCGGAGAGCCAGCGCGAGTAGTTCTCGATGCCGGGACAGAAGCCCATCTGCTCGAGCATCTCCAGATCGAACATCGTCCGCTGCTCCAGGCGCTGCGCCTCTACGAGCTTGTTCGCCGCGTTGAGCTCCGCGAGCCGCCCCCGCAGCTCCTCTCGGACGCCGTCGATCGCGCGCTTGCGCGTCTCGGGCGCCGACACGTAGTGGCTGTTCGGGAAGATCGCGACCTTGTCGATCTCGGCGAGGGTCACGCCGCGGAGCGGATCGAACTCGTGGATCGACTCGACGAGGTCGCCGAAGAACTCGATCCGGACGGCGCGATCCTCCTCGTACGGCGGGAAGACCTCGATCGTGTCGCCGCGCACCCGGAACGTGCCCCGGTGGAAGTCGACGTCGTTCCGCTCGTACTGGATGTCGATGAGCGACCGGATGAAGCGGTCGCGCATGAACTCCTGCCCCCGCTCGATCTGCTGCAGGAGCCCGTAGTACGCCTCGGCGGTGCCGAGGCCGTAGATGCAGGAGACCGACGCCACGATGAGGACGTCGTTCCGGGTGAGGAGCGCGTGCGTCGCCGCGTGCCGCATCCGGTCGATCTCGTCGTTGATGGACGAGTCCTTCTCGATGTACGTGTCGGTCGACGGGACGTACGCCTCCGGCTGGTAGTAGTCGTAATACGAGACGAAGTAGTGGACGGCGGCGGTGGGGAAGAGCTCCTTGAACTCGCCGTAGAGCTGCGCCGCGAGCGTCTTGTTGTGGGCGATGACGAGCGTCGCCCGTTGCACCTGCGACACCACGTTCGCGACGGTGAAGGTCTTGCCCGAGCCGGTGACGCCGAGCAGCACCTGGTGGCGGTCGCCCCGGCGCAGGCCCGCCGTGAGCTCCTCGATGGCCCGCGGCTGGTCGCCCGTGGGCTTGAAGTCGCTCCGGAGATCGAACGGCACGACCCGAGTGTAACGGCGATCGACCTCGCGATCAGCGAGCGCCCGTCGCTCCCCCTCCTGCGTGGGAGCGCCCCGCGAGCTGCTCGACAAGCGCACCCGTTCCGGTTACTTTGCGCGCGTCCCGCCTGTCGAAATGGTCCGGGTCCGTGCGGGAAGGTTCCCGCCCGAATGCGAAAGAAGTGTTCAGATGGCGAGCGGTACCGTGAAGTGGTTCAACGACGCGAAGGGCTTTGGCTTCATCTCGCAGGAGAGCGGTGGCGAGGACGTGTTCTGCCACCACACCGCGATCCAGTCCGACGGCTTCAGGACGCTGGCAGAGGGTCAGCGGGTGGAGTTCGAGGTGAAGCAGGGTCCCAAGGGCCTCCAGGCGGCGAACGTCCGCCCGGTGTAGCGCGCGGCGAGAGCCGCTTCTCGGGGGCCCGGCCGCGCAGTGGCCGGGCCCCCGTATTTGGCGACTTCGATCAACGGAGGAGCGATGGCCTTCAACCCCGGGGCGACGAAGAGGCAGAAGGAGGCGGCGCGCCGCGACAAGCAGCGCCGCAAGGACGAGAAGAAGGAGCAGCGCAAGCGCGAGAAGACGGAGCACGGCGGCGACCGCCCCCTCGCGCCGGGCGAGGACCCGGACATCGCGGGGATCATCCCGGGGCCGCAGCCGCGGCTCGAGGACTGACGCGCCGCGCGGGCCGGCTCGCGGCCCCGCCGCGCGTCCCGCCACCCGCCCGGGGCCCTACTCGACCTTCCAGGTCGTGCCCTGCGGTCCGTCCATGATCGCGACCCCGTCGGCGAGGAGCGCGTCGCGGATCGCGTCGCTCCGCGCGAAGTCCTTCGCCTTGCGTGCCTCTGCGCGCTCGACGAGCTTCGCCTCCACCGCAGCCGGATCGATGCCGCGCCGGGCCGCCGCCTTCGCGCGGATGGCGCGCAGCGCCTCCGCCGGCCGGCGCTGAACGAGCCCGAGGGTCGTCCCGATCTCGCGCACGTCGCGCGCGAACGCGGCGAGGCGCGCACGATCCTCCTGCGTCTTCCTCCCCCGCTTGTCGGCGAGCGCGTTCGCGGCGGTGAACGCCTCCGCGAGGACTGCGAGCACCTGCGGCGCGTTGAAGTCGTCGTCGAGCGCCCTGCGCGCGTCCTCGACGACCGCCCCGCCCTCGCCCGCCGGCGAGGTACCCTCGGCGAGCGCGTCCGTCTTCTCGAGCGTCTCGTAGAAGTAGTTCAGGCGTCGCTCGGCCTCGGCGAGGATCGCGTCCGAGTAGTTGATGGGGTTCCGGTAGTGCGTCCCGAGGAAGAAGAGGCGGACGGCCTCGGCATCGAACTTCGCGAACACGTCGCGCAGCGTGAAGAAGTTGCCGAGCGACTTCGACATCTTCTCGCTGTCGATCTCCACGAACCCGTGGTGCATCCAGTAGCGGGAGAACCGCTCCGCCTCGAGGTCGCCACCCTCGGAGAGCGCCGCGACCGACTGCGCGATCTCGTTCGTGTGGTGCGGGAAGACGAGGTCCTTGCCGCCCCCGTGGACGTCGATGGGCGCGCCGAGGTGCTCGAGGGTCATGGCCGAGCACTCGATGTGCCAGCCCGGCCGGCCCTTGCCCCAGGGCGAGCCCCACGCCGGCTCCCCGGGCTTCGCCGCCTTCCACAGCGCGAAGTCGAGCGGATCGCGCTTCGCCTCCCCCGGCTCGACGCGCGCG
>DATIDF010000267.1:0-5942 GCA_035456445.1 Anaeromyxobacter sp. | reverse complement strand
GCTCCTTGCCGGGGCGCGCGGCGACGAATCGCCGCCCTGCCCGGAGATGGCTGCGAGGCGAGTCTCGGCGCGCGCGGCGGCCGGAGTCCTCGGGAACTCCGAAACGAGCCGCTCGAGGATGCGGCGCTCGCCGCCGGCGCTCCCGCGGCGCGACTCGCAGGCGGCGACCCGCTCGAGCGCGGCAGAGAGCGCGTCGCCGGCGGGGTAGTCGTCGCCAGCGCGCCGCGCGAGCGCGCACGCAGCGTCGTCCTTGCCTCCCGCGGCGTAATCCTCCGCCGCCTCGACGAGCGCGTTGTCCGCCGCGGGGTGGCGGGGATAGCGCGAGACGAAGTCCTCGAGGGCGTGCGCGCGATCGATGCCTGCGCGCCCACGGGCGGCCCGGAGCTCGCGGTCGGCCTCCGCGGAGAGCCCGCGGCCGCCCCGGAGCGCGAGCGCCTCGAGCCGCTCGGGCGCGGGATCGGAGATCGGGATCGTGGTCGGCACCGGCGGCGGTGACCGCCGCGCGCGTGAGGGCGCGGGGACTTCGGGCAAGAGCGTCTCGGTGAGGACGACCGGCGGTGGCGCCTCCGCGGGCGCGACCTTCACGACGGCGAGGTCCGGGGGGACGACGGGTGGCAGCGCCTCGCCGGGCGGAGAGTGACGCTGAGGGAAAGATGCGGCGACGGGCGCTTCCGGCTCGCGCTTCAGGCGCGCGCTGACGAGGTCGAGGCGCGCCGACAGGTCCTCCACCTTGCGCGCGAGCGCGTCGTTGTCGGACCGCAGCGCGCGCAGCTCCGCGAGGAGCGCGTCGCCGTCGGACGGCGCAGCGGCGCCGCCTCCGGCGCAGCCGAGAAGCAGCGCGACGAGCGCCGCGGAGGCGTTTCGCGCGAGGGGTGCCAAAGCTCGGAAAATTCTAGGGACCGTGAGCCGCCCGTCAAGGAAGGGGCCCCTCGCCTGGACGCCGTCGATGTGCGCGTACCGCGCCGACGACGCGCCGTGGATGCGATCACCGCGCGGGTGCGATGAAGCCCACCTGTCGCCCGGTCCGTCCCGCGTCGCGCCGGTGCGAGAAGAAGAGCTCCCGCTCGCACGCGGTGCAGCGGCCGAGCACCTCGACGCGCTCGGGGCGCACGCCGGCCCCCTCGAGCGCGAGGAGGTTCGCGCGCCAGAGATCGAGCCGCGGCGCCGCTCCGGCGCGGACGACCTCCGCGCCGAAGCGCCGCCGGAAGTCCTCGCCGAGCTCCGGCGAGACCTCGTAGCAGCAAGGGCCGATCGAGGGGCCGATGACCGCGACGAGGCGCGAGGCGTCCGCGCCCTCCCGCGCGAGCGCGCGCACGCCCTCGGCGGCCGCGAGCGCGATCGTGCCGCGCCACCCGGCGTGGACCGCGGCCACCGCCCCGCCCTCCGGGTCCGCGAGGAGCACCGGGACGCAATCCGCGACCGATACGCATGCTGCGACGCCCGTCGCGACGGAGACGACCGCGTCGGCCTCCACCGTCGGCTCGGCCGCCGATCCCGCCCGCACGACGCGCGTCCCATGGACCTGGCGGACGCGCGCGAACACGAGGCCCGTCACGTCGCGCAAGCGCCTCCAGTTCTCCTCCACGCGGTCCGGGTCGTCGCCCACCGCGGCGCCCAGGTTGAGCGCGTCCCAAGGCGGCGGGGAGGCGCCCCCGGCGCGGGTCGTGAAACCGTGCGGGAAGGCGGCGAGCCGGTCGCTCGTCAAGAGACGCATGCTCCGGGTTATAACCTCTCCTCCCACATGCTCCGATCCATCCGGCGCTCCATCGGCCGCAAGCTCCTCCTCGCGGTCGGCGCCCCCGCACTCTTCTTCTCCCTCGTCGGCGTGCTGTGGCTGCGCTACGAGACCCGCCTGCTCGCGCCGGAGGTGGGGCCGCTCCACCACGCCGCGCTCCTCGCCCTCGTCGTGCTCGCGGCGGCGCTCGCGGCGGCGCACCTCGTCGCGGTGCGCCTCGTCGTGGACCGGCGCCTCCGCCTTCTCGCCGCTGGCATGCGCCGCGCGCGGGAGGGCGACTTCCTCCACCGCGTCCCGGTCGACGGGGAGGACGAGATCGGGCAGGTGGCGCGCACCTACAACGAGACGCTCGCGGCCATCACGGACCTCCACGTCCGCCGCATCGAGGACGCCGCGTCGATCGCCTCGATGCAGCGCGAGCTCGTGCTCAAGGCCGAGCTCGAGGCTCGCGTGCGCGAGCTCACGCTCCTGTTCGAGCTGGGACGTACGCTCGGCGCCACGCTCGACCTCGACGAGCTCTGCCGCGCGACCGCGGCGCAGGTGGGGAGCGCCCTCGGCGCGCCGGAGCTGCAGGTGCTGCTCGTGGACGAGGCCACCGGCGAGCGGGTGGTCCGCGCCGCATACGGCTCGGACGAGGCGCTCGGGACGCGGCTCGCCCCGGGGAAGGCACGCGCGGGCTGGATCGAGGTGCCGATGGCGCGCGGCGAGGAGGGTGCCGGCGCGATCGCGCTCCGGCCAGCGAACGGCGCGCTCGGGCCGGGCGAGGCCCGGCTCCTCGAGGCGATCGCGGCGCAGGCCGCCCTGGCGGTCGCGAACGCCCGGCTGCACCAGAAGATGGTTCGGCTCTCGCAGACCGACGCGCTCACCGGCGCGCACAACCGCCGGAGCCTCTTCGCGCGGCTCGAGGACGAGCTCGAGCGGAGCGCGCGCTTCGAGCACGCGACGGCGATCGCCCTCGTCGACGTCGATCATTTCCGCCGCTACAACGACGCGTTCGGGCACGCCGCCGGGGACGCAGTGCTGCGCCGCGTGGCGGCGGTGCTCGGCGGAGCGGCGCGGCGCGTGGACCTCGTCGCTCGCTACGGCGGCGAGGAGTTTGCGGTGGTGCTCGCGCGCGCCGATCGGGCCGCCGCCGTCGCCGCCGCCGAGAAGCTGCGCGCCGCCGTGACCGCGGCGGCGCTCCCACACCCGGGCGCCGGCCCGGGGCACGTCACGATCTCCGTCGGCGTCGCGGTCTACCCGGACGACGCGCGCGAGCTCGGCGCGCTCATCGACTGCGCGGACGCGGCGCTCTATGCGGCCAAGCGCGCCGGACGCGACGTCGTCCGCCCGCACGGGCCCGGCATGCGCGACCACCCCGGCCGCAAGCGCGACGAGCGCAGTGTTTCCGATGCGGAGGCCGGCGAGCTCCGCCCCGGAGAGGAGGCCTCGGTCGCAGACGCCACGGCGCGGCGCGCGAGCGGGGCGGCGTAATGCCGCCGAGCGGTTGATTGAGCCCCGAGCCCGAGCCCGAGTCCGCGCCCGAGCCCGGTGTATCGGGCGCGGGCTCGGGCGCGGGCTCGGTCACGGGCCCTGGCCAACCGGCGTTTGACGTCACTTCTCCCCGCCGCCCTCCCGCTCGCCAGCGAGCGCCGGCGCCGTCCCGGGCGGCACCGCCGCCGTCGCGGGGGGCGGCGAGGCCACCGTGCCCGCCGCGGGTCGCGCCGCGCCTCGGCGGGCGAGCTCGAGCTCGAGGGCCTTCTCCCGCCGCGCACGCTCCTGCAGCGCCCCGTGGAGCCGGCGCAGCTCCTCGGCGCGCAGCTCGTCTCGGCGGGCGAGCTCGTCGCGGAAGCGCGCCTGCGCCTCCTCGACGGCGCGGACGCCGCGGGCTTCGACCTCGCGCCGCTCGGCCTGGAGCTGCTCCGCCCGGCGCGCCGCCTCACCCGCGCGGGCCTCCGCCGCCTGCGCGCGCGTCGTGAGGTCCTTCTCGGCGCGCGCCCGCGCCTGCCCGGCCTGGGAGAGTGCAGCCTCGAGCTCCTGGATGCGCCCACGCGCGGCCTGCGCCACCGCGGCGTCGCGCGCGCCCTGCTCGGCGCGCGCGGCGAGCTCCGCCGCCCGGGTCTCGGCGCGCGCGAACCGCGCCTGCAGCTCGGTCTCGATCCGCTGACGGTCCCGGTGCGCCGACGCGAGCGCCTGCTCGATGTCGCGAACCCGCGCCTCCGCGCGCTCGGCGCGCGCAGTCGTCGCGGCGAGCAGCGCCTGCCCCTCGTCCACCCGCTTGCGCGCCTCGAGCCGGGCCGTCTCGGCCGCCTCCCGCGCGGCCGCGTGCTGGGAGACGCGCTCCTCCGCGTCGGCGATCCGCCGCCGCGCCTCGTCGGCGCGCGCCGCCGCGGTCTCGCCCGCCGCGCGCTCGCGCCGCTCGGCCGCGCGCAGCGCCTCGGTGCGCGCGGCGATCTCCTTCTGCAGCGCGTCCTCGCGACGCGCGCGCTCCGCGGCGAGCTCCTCGAACCGCTCGTGGAGCGCCTCGGCCGCCTCGGTCTTCTTGGAGAGCTCCGCGAGGAGCTCCTCCTCGCGCCGGCGGTGCTCGTCCTCGAGCGCCGCCGCCCGCGCCCGGGCGCGCACCTCGGCGTCGCCGCGCGCGTTGATCTCGGCGGTCAGCTCGGCTTCGAGCTTGGTCCGCTCGGCCTCGGCGGCGTCACGCGCCGCGCTCGTGACCGAGAGCTCCTCCCGGAACGCCGCCTCGTCGGCGTCGCGAACCGCGAGCTCCGCCGCGAGCGCGTCGCGCTCGCCCCGGCGCTGCGCGGCGTCCTCCTCCGCGCGGGCGAGCCGCGCCTCCAGCTCGGCCCCGGCGGCGACCGCCGCGTCGCGCTCGCCGGTGAGCGCCGCCGCGCGGGCCGCGCCCTCGTTGCGCTCGGCGTCGAGGGACGCGAGGAGCCGGGCCGCCTCGGCGCGGCCTGCCTCGGCGAGCGCCTCCTGCGCCTCCAGCCGGCCGCCGAGCTCCGCCTGCTTCCGCTCCGCCTCGCGCGAGAGCGCGTCGAGCGCCTCGCGCGCGCGGCGCAGCTCCTCCTCGAGCGCCCCGACGCGGTGGAGCCGCTCTTCGGCCTTGGCCTCGAGCTCGGCCGCCCACGCCTCCGCCTTCCGGGCCGCCTCGGCCCGCGCCGCGAGCTCCACGGAAAGCTCGCCCTCGCGCTTCTTCAGGGTCCGGCGCGCGTCGGCGAGCGCCTCGGCCGCCTCTGCGGCCTCGGCCGCGTGTGCCTCGCGCGCCCGCGCCGCCGCCGCCGCGTCCGCCTCGAGCGCGGCCCGCGTCTCCCCGAGCTCGGCCTCGAGCGCCGCGGCACGTGCGCGCTCGGCGACGACCTGTCCCTCGAGCTCGCCCTGCCGCGCCGCCGCGGCCGCCTCGACCTCCGCGAGGTGCGCGGTGAGCCGCCCGATCTCTTCGCGCGCGGCCGCGACGGTGTCGGCGAGCCCCTGCGCACCGCGCTCGGAATCTGCGAGCGCGGCGGCGAGGGCGTCGCGCTCGCCCGCGACCTTCGCCACCTCCGCCCGCGCGGCCGCCACCTCGGCCCGGGCCTCGTCACGCTCGGCGCCGCGGGCATCCCGCTCGGCCTCGCGCTCGCCGAGCGCGGCGCGCAGCGCGTCCCGCTCGCGCGCCGTCCCCTCCGCCGCCGTCCGCTGACGCTCGAGCTCCTCGCCCGCGCGCGCGAGCTCGGCGCGGAGCGCCTCACGGTCCGCCGCACGCGCCGCCTCGCCCTCCTCGATCCGGCCCCGGGCCGCCTCCAGCGCGCCCTCGAGCGCCTCGGCGCGCGCGCGCGCCTCCGCGAGCGCCCGCTCTGCGCCGGCGAGCGTCCGCTCCGCCTCCTCCTGCCGCACCGCCGCGGCGTCGGCCGCGTCTCGGGCGGCGCGCGCCGCAGCGGCCCGCTCCTCGGCGGCAGCGGCTCGCACCGCCTGTATCTCCGCGACGAGCTCCGCCTCGCGCTCCGCGGACGCGCGCCCCAGCGCGTCCAGCGAGCCCTCGACCTCGCCGAGCTTCAGGAGGTGCTCCTGCGCCTCGCGGCCGAGCGCCTCCTCGTGGGCCCGGGCGCCGTCGCGGAACTGGCGGTACTCCTCGTCCAGCAGCCGGAGCCGCCCCTCGTGCTCCCGGATGGCCGCCTCGCGCTCGGCGATCCGCCCCTCGAGCGCGCCGATCGCCTCGCGCCCGGCCTGCGCCTCTGCCTCTCGCGCGCGCTCG
>DATIDF010000266.1:0-13167 GCA_035456445.1 Anaeromyxobacter sp. | reverse complement strand
CGCACGGCTTCGCGGCGCCCGCCGACCACCCGCTCCGCACGATCTGGCACGGCATCTACGATCCGGTCGAGCGCTCGCTCTCGGCCAGGTTCCTCCCGGGCGGCGCCGACGCGCCCGCCCGAGGGGTCCCGTTCACGTTCGAGCTGGCCGCCTAGGCGAGCGGGCGGCGCGCGGCTCAGCCGCCCGTGCCGATCATCGGCAGGAGCGGGCTTCCGCCCTCGATCATCCGGTGGCGCTCGCCCTTCAGGCGGAGCGCCGCGCGGATCCGCTCGCCGATCTCCTCGTCGTCCGCGCCGGAGGCGAGGAGCTCCGCGAGCGGGACGCGGTCGCGCCCGCCGAGGCAGGCGCGGAGCGACCCGTCGGCGCCGACCCGCACGCGGTTGCAGCCCTCGCAGAAGTTCTCGGTCATCGCGCCGATGAAGCCGACGAGGCCGCTCACCGGCGCGCCGCCCGCGAGCGAGGTGCCGCGCATGTGGTACGCGGGGCCCCAGCCGCGCGACGCGTCCGGCTCGAGCCGGATCCCCTGCGACTCGAGGAGCCGCTTCACCTCGGCGGTGGGCACCGGCTCGCCCGGGCCGAACGGCATGAGCTCGATGAACCGGGCGGTCGCGCCGAAGCGCCAGGCGAACCGCGCGAGGTTCCCGAGCTCGTCCTCGTTCTCGCCCCGGACCACGACGACGTTCAGCTTCACCGACGCGAACCCGGCGCGGAACGCCGCCTCGATGCCGGAGACGATCCGCTCGAGGGTGGCGGCTCGGCCGGAGATCCGCTGGAGCTTCGCGGGATCGAGCGTGTCGAGCGAGACATTGAGACGCGACACGCCCGCGTCGCGCAGGAGGTCCGCATGCGTCGCGAGCGCGTGGCCGTTCGTCGTGAGCGCGATCTCCTCGATGCCCGGCGTGGCCGCGACGTCGCGCACGATGTCGAGGAGCTCGCGGCGGAGCGTGGGCTCGCCGCCGGTGAGCCGGATGCGCCGGATGCCGAGCTTCGCGAACACGCCGACGAGGCGCGCGAGCTCGGGCCGGGAGAGCGGGTCCTCCTGCCGGTCCGGGCCCATCGGCGCGCAGTAGCTGCAGCGGAAGTTGCAGCGGTCGGTGAGCGACAGCCGCAGGTACTGGATCTTGCGCCCCTGCCCGTCGACCAGGGGTCCGTTCACAGGCTGCGCACCGTCGGGCTCAGACACGCACCCCTTATACCCGATAGGCGCAGTCCAGATCACCCGCCGTGTCGCCGCGGGTGGGGACCCGCGCGAAGCGCCGCGAAGCGCGGGGAGGGGCGAAGCCCCTCCCGGCGGGGAACCTGCGCGCACCCCGCGGCAGCGGGCGCGCAGGTTCACGGGACCCGCCTAGCTGGGGCGGGGCCCCAGCCCCCGTCAGATCAGATTGGACGGGCGGCGGTCGTGCGCGCCAGCTCGGCGAGCTCGTCGGGCGTCATCGACAGGAACGCGTCGGCGCAGCGGGGATCGAACTGAGTGCCGGTGCACCGCGCGATCTCGGCCCGAGCGGCCTCCACCGTGCCGCCCTTGCGGTAGGGGCGGTCGCTCGTCATCGCGTCGAAGCAGTCCGCGATCGCGAAGATCCGGGCGCCGATCGGGATCGCGTCGCCAGCGAGGCCGCGGGGATAGCCGCCGCCGTCGAAGCGCTCCTGATGGCTGAGCACGACCTGCGCGGGCACGTCGAGGAACTCGACCGACTGCAGGATGTTGAAGCCGGTCTGGGGGTGCTTGCGCATCTCTTCCCACTCAGCGGGCGTGAGCTTCGCGGGCTTCAGGAGGATCGCGTCCGGCACGCCGATCTTGCCGATGTCGTGCAGGAGCGCGCCGCGGCCGATGTCGGGCAGGTCCTTCTCCGCGATGCCGAGCCGCCGCGCGACGGCGAGCGTGTAGCGGACGACACGCTGCGAGTGGTCGCTCGTCTCGTGCTCGCGCGCGTCGAGCGCGGCGACGAGCGACCAGAGCGTCTGCGAGTAGGTCGCCTGCAGATCTCCGAGCGTCCGCGACAGCTCCGCGGTCTTCTCACGCACCCGGTTCTCCAGGCTCCTCCGGTAGCGCTGGCGCGCGAGCTCGAGCCGCCGTCGACCGAGCGCACGCTCGATCGCCCGGATGAGGTCCGTGACCTTGGGCGGCTTCAGCAGGTAGTCGGCCGCGCCATTGCGCAGGCACTCGACGGCCGCCTCGGTATCGCCGAACGCGGTGAGCATGATGACGGCGGTGTCGGGGTGGAGCTCGCGCACCCGGTCGAGGAACCAGAAGCCGTCCTTGCCCGGCATGCGGACGTCGCTGATGGCGAGCGAGAACTCGGTGAGGCGCGCAGCGTCCAGGGCCGCCTCCGCCGAGGGCACGGCCGTGACCGCGTAACCCTCCTCGGCGAGCAGCACCGCGATGACGTCGCGCACCGACGAGTCGTCGTCGACGATGAGGATTCGAGTCGGCTCGTTGGGGAACTCCGCCATGGGCGTCCTTCGACGAAGAGGAGGCGCCCAGAAGGGGCGAGCTGCGACATCATAGCATGCAGGCCTCGCCCCGAATGCGCACCCTTCGCCCAGCGGTTGCCCGTTCGGGCGCCGAGCCTTGACCTCGCGCCACTGCGCCGCTACATCCGCCGCGGCAACATGTCCGACACCCCACGCAGCAGCCTGCCCGTCCTGGGCCCTTCGGACGAGCCGCCGACCGACCGGCGGTCCATCCTCCAGTCGTTCCGGGAGCAGGGCGTCCCGCTCTCCGCGCGCAAGCCCGGCTGGCTGCGCGTCGGCGTACCGGGCGGCGCACGCTACCAGAAGGTGCGCGAGACCGTGCGGGGGCTCCGGCTCCACACGGTCTGTGAAGAGGCGCACTGCCCGAACGTGGCGGAGTGCTGGGGCGGGGGCACCGCGACCGTCATGCTGATGGGCGACGTGTGCACCCGCGGCTGCCGCTTCTGCAACGTGAAGACGGCGGCGCACCCGCCGCCGCTCGACGCCGACGAGCCGCGGCACCTCGCCGAGGCCATCGCGCAGCTCGGCCTCGACTACATCGTCGTGACGAGCGTCGATCGCGACGACCTGCCGGACGGCGGCGCGGGGCACTTCGCCGACGCGATCCGGCGGCTCAAGGCGATCCCGAACCTCCTCGTCGAGGTGCTCACGCCCGACTTCCGCGGTGACGCGGAGGCGGTGCGCGCGGTCGGCCGCGCAGGTCCGGACGTGTTCGCGAACAACCTCGAGACGGTCCGCCGGCTCACGCCGGTCGTGCGCGACCTCAAGGCCGGGTACGATCAGACGCTCGGGGTGCTCGACCAGATGAAGCGCGAGTTCCCGCGGATCGTGACGAAGTCCTCGATCATGGTCGGCCTCGGCGAGACCGAGGGCGAGATGATCGCGGCGATGGAGGACCTCAGGGCGGTGGGCGTGGAGATCCTCACCCTCGGCCAGTACCTCCGCCCGAGCGCCTGGCACTTGCCCGTCGTCGAGTTCGTGACGCCCGAGAAGTTCGCGGCGTGGCGGGAGGCGGGCCTCGAGCTCGGCTTCCGGTACGTGGCGAGCGGGCCGCTCGTCCGGTCCAGCTACCGCGCCGCCGAGCTGTTCCTGAGGGGCGAGATCGCCTCGCGAGCCCTGGGTCCCTGACCGGAGCGGCGCATGCGTCGAGAGCACGAGGTGGGCGCGGTACCGAGGCGGCAGCGCGGCAACCACCGCGAGTGGGAGGCCGGCCGGTTCGTGAAGGAGTTTCCGCTGTATCGCCTCGTCGCAGAGGACGGCGAGCTCGTCGGCGCGCCGGACGAGGTGACGCTGCCCGACGCCGAGGTGGTGCGGCTCTACCGGCTCATGGTCCTGAACCGCTCACTCGACGAGCGGATGATCACGCTCCAGCGGCAGGGCCGGATCGGCTTCTACATCGGGTCCATCGGCGAGGAGGCGACGGTGCTCGGCTCGGCCGCCGCCATGCGCGAGACCGACTGGATCTTCCCGTGCTACCGCGAGCACGGCGCCGCGCTCCTGCGCGGGATGCCGCTCGTCACGTTCCTCTGCGATCTCCTCGGCAACTCCGGCGACGCCATGAAGGGCCGGCAGATGCCCTGCCACGAGGCGTGGCGGCCGGGCCGCTTCGCCTCGATCTCCTCGCCCATCTCGACGCAGATCCCGCACGCGGTCGGGGCCGCGTGGGCCGCGCGCCTCAAGGGCGACCCGATGGTCGCGCTGACCTACTTCGGCGAGGGCGGCACGAGCGCCCACGACTTCCACACCGGCCTGAACTTCGCGGCGGTGCGGAAGATCCCGGTCGTGTTCGTGTGCCGCAACAACGGCTGGGCGATCAGCGTGCCGCGCGAGCGGCAGACCGGCTCCGAGACCATCGCGCAGAAGGCCATCGCGTACGGCATGCGCGGCGAGCGCGTCGACGGCAACGACCTCCTCGCCGTCCACGCCGCGACGCGGCGCGCCCGCGAGCGGGCGGAGTCCGGCGAGGGGCCGACGCTCATCGAGTGCGTCACCTACCGTGTCGAGGGCCACTCGACCTCGGACGACCCGCGCGCCTACCGGCCCGCCGAGCTCGTCGAGCCGTGGAAGAAGAAGGATCCGCTCCTGCGCATGCGCCGCTACCTCGGCCGCCGCGGCGTGCTCGACGACGCCGCGGACGAGAAGATCCGCGCGGAGGCGCGCGAGGAGCTGCAGCGCGCGCTCAAGGAGGCGGAGGCGTTCGCGCCGAAGCCGCCGCTCGAGAGCCTGTTCGAGGACGTGTACGCGGCGCCGCTGCCGCACCTGCGCGAGCAGCTCGCGGAGCTCGAGGAGGCCATCGCGGCCGACCCGCGCGTGGCGAACCCGCGCCACTCCGACGCCTGATCATCGCGGAGGCTTCGTATGCCGACGATGAACATCATCCAAGCGGTGAACGACGCGCTGCGCCTCGAGATGCGTCGCGACCCCGACGTCGTGGTGCTCGGAGAGGACGTCGGCAAGTTCGGCGGGGTGTTCCGCGCCACGCAGGGGCTCTACGACGAGTTCGGCGCCGACCGGGTCATGGACACGCCGCTCGCGGAGGGCGGCATCGTCGGGACCGCGGTGGGCATGGCGCTCTACGGCCTGCGGCCCGTCCCGGAGATCCAGTTCGCCGACTTCATCTACCCGGCGTTCGACCAGATCGTGAACGAGGTCGCGAAGTACCGCTACCGCTCGGGCGGCCAGTACGCTTGCCCGATGGTGATCCGGACGCCGTACGGCGGGGGCATCCGGGGCGGCCACTACCACTCGCAGTCGCCCGAGACGCACTTCGTCCACACCGCCGGCCTCAAGGTGGTCGTGCCTTCGAACCCGTACGACGCGAAGGGCATGCTCATCAGCGCCATCCGCGATCCGGACCCGGTGTTGTTCTTCGAGCCGAAGCGCGTGTACCGCGCCGCGAAGGGCGAGGTGCCCGAGGGCGAGTACGAGGTGCCGATCGGGAAGGCCAGGGTGACGCGCGAGGGCAGCGCGCTGACGCTCGTCGCCTGGGGCGCGATGTGGCACGAGGCCGAGCAGGCCGCGCGCGAGGCGGAGGCGGAGGGCATCGACTGCGAGGTCATCGACCTGCGCTCGCTGCAGCCGCTCGACACGGAGACGCTCGTCACATCGGTGAAGAAGACCGGCCGCGCGGTCGTCGTGCACGAGGCGCCGCGCACCTGCGGGTTCGGGGCGGAGCTCACGGCGATCCTCCAGGAGAAGTGCTTCCTCCACCTCGAGGCGCCCATCACGCGCGTGACCGGGTTCGACACGCCGTTCCCGTACTCGCTCGAGATGGAGTACCTGCCGCGAGCGCCGCGCATCCTGAAGGCGATCCGCGAGGTGGTGACCTACTAGCGGCGGCGATCCGCTGCCGCGGGCAGGCGCGGCTCATCCGACGAGGGAGGCCGATCCATGGCGTACAAGCTCGAGCTCCCCGACATCGGCGAAGGCGTCGTCGAGGCCGAGGTGCAGCAGTGGTTCGTGAAGCCCGGCGACGTGGTCGCCGAGGACCAGCCGCTGGTCGAGGTGATGACCGACAAGGCGACGGTGGTGATCCCGTCCCCCAAGCACGGCCGGATCGTGAAGCTCTTCTGGAACGTGGGCGACCTCGCGAAGGTGCACGCGCCGCTCGTCGAGCTCGAGCTCGAGCTCGAGGGGACCGCGGCGTCCCCGGGGGCCCCGGACACCACCCAGGCAAAGGCAGGGACGGAGGCGCCGTCGGCCCGCCGGGCGGAGGCAGCGCCGGCGCGCCCCGCGGATGCGTCCCGGGTCGCCCCGCCTTCGGCCCGCGCCGATCCTGCCGAAGCGCGGGGGGCGGCCGGAAACGCTGGTGCGCCCCGCCCCCCCGGCCAGAAGGCGCTCGCGACGCCCGCGGTGCGCGCGCTCGCTCGCGAGCTCGAGGTCGACATCAACGCCGTGGCGGGCTCTGGAGCCGGCGGGCGGGTGACGAAGGACGACCTGGCCGCGTTCCGGAGCGGGACGAACGGGCACGGTCGGCCCGAGCTCCGGGCAGCGCCCGCCGCCGATCTCGCCTCCGGGCTCCGCGCGTCCGCGGGCGCCGCCGCGCCCTCGCCGGTCCCGCTCCGTCCCGGGCCCGACGGCGCCCAGGACGAGCGTGTGCCGCTCCGCGGGGTGCGCAAGCGGATCGCCGAGAACATGGCGCGCTCGAAGCGGACCGCCGCGCACTTCACGATCGTCGAGCAGTGCGACGTGACCGAGCTCGCCCGGGTGAAGGACCGGGTCGCCGCCGCCGCGCGGGAGGAGGGCGTGAAGGTCACGTTCCTGCCCTTCGTCGTGAAGGCGGTCGTGGCCGCGCTCCGGAAGCACCCGAAGCTGAACGCGACGATGGACGACGAGAAGGGAGAGCTCGTCCTGCACCACCGTTACGACGTGGGCATCGCGTCGGCGACCGACGCCGGACTCGTCGTGCCGGTCCTGCGGGGCGCCGATCGGCGCTCCCTCGTCGAGGTCGCCCGCGAGATCGAGCGGCTCGCCCAGGAGGCCAGGGCGGGCCGCGCGCGGCCGGAGGACATGGGCCGCTCCACCTTCACGATCACGAGCCTCGGCGCGCTCGGCGGCATGTTCGCGACGCCGGTGCTCAACTACCCGGAGGTCGGAATCCTCGGGCTCCACCGGATCCGGCCGACGCCGGTGGTGCGGGACGGCCAGATCGTCGTGCGCGACGTGATGCACGTGTCGATCACGAGCGACCACCGCGTGGTGGACGGCCACGAGGCGGCCGCGTTCTGCTACGAGGTGATCCGCGCGCTCGAGGACCCGAGCCTGCTCTTCATGCACATGGCATGAGGGGCTGTGAAACAATCCCGGAGCCTGCTGCGACGCACGCTGCCTGCCTGCGCCGGGCAGACTCCTCCCTGCGCTGCTCGACGTGCCTTACAGGCACGCCTGCGCTGCTCGGTCGTCGTGTGCCCGGCTCGGCGACGGCATCGTGCGTCTCGCGACGGCCCGGGATTCTTTCACAACCCCTGAGACCGCTCGCCTGATCGACACCCACTGCCACCTCGACGGGGAGGACTTCGCGCCCGACCGCGACGCGGTCCTCGCGCGGGCGCGGGCGGCGGGCGTGTCGGATCTCGTCGTCCCCGCCATCGGGCCCGATGGCTGGCCGGCGCTCATCCGGTACGCAGCCGCTACGCCCGGCGTGCACTTCGGCCTGGGCATCCACCCGCAGCTCCTTCCGGCGCTCGACGCACGCGACGACGACCGGCACCTCGCCGACCTCGACGCGGCGCTCGGTGCCGGCGGAGCGGTCGGCGTGGGCGAGTGCGGCCTGGACGGGCCGAGCGTCGCCGCGGGCGCGCCGCTCGACCGGCAGTTGCGCGTCCTCCGCGCGCACCTCGCCCTCGCCCGCAAGCACCGGTTGCCGGTGATGCTCCACTGCCTGAAGCTGCACGACCCGCTGCTCGCGATCCTCGACGAGGAGGATCCGCTCCCCGCGGGCGGTGTCCTCCACAGCTTCTCGGGCAGCGCCGACCACGTGAGGCGCTACCTGCCGGCCGGGCTCCACTTCTCGTTCGCGGGCCCGGTCACCTACGACGGCGCGCGTCGGCCCATGGCGGCCCTGAGCGCGGTCCCGCCGGAGCGGCTCCTCCTCGAGACCGACGCGCCGGATCAGACCCCGCGCCCCCACCGCGGCCGGAACGAGCCCGGGTTCCTGCCCGAGATCGCCGCCGCAGTCGCGCGCGCCACCGGCCGCACCCTCCCCGAGGTGGACGCGCTCACGAGCGCGAACGCCAGGGCGCTCTTCCGGCTCGGGCCTCCGGGGCGGTAGAACCTCGCGCGCATGGACACGCGTCTTCTCGCCGGGGGGACGCAAACGGCGCGCCCCCCCGGTCCCCCCGCTCGCTCCGGCGCAGCCTCATCCGGCTGCGCCTGCGCTCGTAGTCAGGTCTCCCAACGCCTCGACCGCACCGCTCGCCTCCTAGGCTCGGACGCGATGGACCGGCTCGCCGCCGCCCACGTGGTCGTGCTCGGCGTGGGCGGGGTGGGGAGCTTCGCCGCGGAGGCGCTCGTCCGGGCGGGGGTCGGGCGAGTCACGCTCGTGGACGGCGAGCGGGTGGACGAGACGAACGCGAACCGGCAGCTCCACGCGCTCGACGGCGCCTTCGGCGAGCTCAAGGTCGTGGAGATGGCCGCGAGGCTCGCGCGGGTGAACCCGGCCGCGCAGGTGGACGCGCTCCCGGAGCTCTACTGCGCGGCGAGCGCGGAGCGGCTCGTCCCGCCCGGCGCGTCGTTCGTGGTGGACGCGATGGACACCGTCGTCGCGAAGCTGCACGTCATCCAGCGCTGCCTCGAGCTCGGAATCCCGATCGTCACCTCGCTCGGCGCCGCCCGCCGCCTCGATCCCACCGCCATCCAGGTGACCGACCTCTGCGAGTCGCACACCGACCAGCTCGCGAAGGACGTCCGCAAGTACCTCCGTCGCCGCCACGGGATCTCCGCCGCGGAGCCGACCGGCGTGCTCGCGGTCTGGTCGGTCGAGACGCCGCGAGAGACGCTCGCGTTGCCGGGCGACGAAGGCGGGGTGCCCGGCGCACGCCGCCGCGCGCCGGAGGAGCGGCGCCGCGACCCCAAGGTCTACGGCAGCGCGGCGTTCGTCACCGGCGCGTTCGGCCTCGCGGCCGCCGCCGCCGTCGTCCAGCGGCTCACCGGCGTCGCGCCGCGCACGCACCGCGTCCTCTCCGAGAAGGAGGAGGCGCGGCGGCGCAAGCGGCCACGCGGTCGCTGAGCGGTGCCCCTCACCGGGAGGCGCGCTTTTCGGGTTGACCGTGCGTTCTCGGCCGATAGAGTCCCCGCGCGCGCGGCACGGCGCGATTAAGACTCCGTTCCCACCCACGAGGGGGTTCTCTCCATGGCCACGAAGACCTTCGACGCCGTCGTGATCGGCGGAGGGCCCGGCGGCTACGTCGCCGCCATCCGGCTCGGGCTGCTCGGCAAGAAGGCCGCGCTCGTGGATCCGAACCCGCTCGGCGGCGTGTGCATCAACTGGGGGTGCATCCCGTCGAAGGCGCTCATCGCCGCGGCGAACCTCGTCGACGAGATCCGGAACGCGGCGGAGCGCGGGATCCTGGCCGGCGAGCCGAAGGTCGACATCGCGAAGCTGCGCGAGTTCAAGGACGGCGTCATCAAGAAGATGAACGGCGGCATCAACCTCCTCGAGAAGGGGAACGGCGTCGAGGTGATGAAGGGGACCGCCACCTTCATCGGGCCCAACGCGGTCGAGGTGGACGTCGGCGGCGAGAAGACGCGGGTCGAGGCGCCGGCGTTCATCGTCGCGACGGGCGCGCGCCCGATCCAGATCCCCGGCTTCGAGTACGACGGGAAGGATGTCTGGAGCGCCAAGGAGGCGCTCGACCTCCCCGAGATCCCGAAGCGGCTCGTGTGCATCGGCGGCGGCATCTGCGGGATGGAGCTCGGGACGGTCTACGCGATGCTCGGCTCGGAGGTGACGTTCCTCGAGGCGCTCCCGCAGATCCTCACCGGCGTCGATCCGGAGGCGGTGCGGTTCGTCCAGAAGAACCTGCGCCAGCGCGGCGCGACCGTGCACGTCGACGCGAAGGCGAAGGGGTTCGAGCGCAAGGGGGGCGCGCTCGTCGTGAAGGCGGAGCTGGGCGGCAAGGAGACCGCCATCGAGTGCGACAAGATCCTGGTCGCGGTCGGCTTCCGGCCGAACTCGGACCGGGCCGGGCTCGACAGGACGGGCGTGAAGATCGGCCCGAAGGGCGTCGTCGAGGTGGACGCGCAGTACCGGACGAGCGTCCCGTCGATCTTCGCCGTCGGCGATCTCGTCGGCGCGCCGTTCCTCGCGCACAAGGCGTTCAAGGAGGGCGAGATCGCCGCGGAGGTCATCGCCGGGATGAAGTCGGCGCGCGACTGGGTGGCGATGCCGAGCGCGATCTTCACGGATCCGGAGATCGCGACGGTCGGCCTCTCCGAGGAGGAGGCGCGGGCGCAGGGGAACGATCCCATCACCGGGAAGTTCTCCTTCGGCGCGCTCGGCCGCGCGGTCGCGATCGCGCACGGGGAGGGCTTCGTGAAGGTCGTCGCCGATCGCGCCTCCAAGCTCCTCCTCGGTGTCACGATCGTCGGGCACGAGGCTTCCGATCTCATCGCCGAGGCGGCGCTCGCGCTCGAGATGGGCGCCTACCTCGAGGACGTCGCGCTCACCATCCACGCGCACCCGACGCTCCCGGAGGCGCTGATGGAGGCGTGCAAGGTCGCGCTCGGCGAGCCGATCCACATGCTGAAGCCGCCGGAGCGAAAGAAGAAGGGCGAGCAAGCCGCACCGGCGCGGGCGTGATCGGCCGGCTCGGGGCGGGCGGACAGGCTCGGGACATGCGCACGCTCCTCGTCCACAGGCTCGGACGCGTCGAGTACGAGGACGGCCTCGCGCTCATGCGCCTCGGCGGCGCGGCCGTGCGGGCCGCGACTCCGCCCGGCACCGACCACCTGTTCCTGCTCGAGCACCCGCCGGTCGTGACGCTCGGACGGGGCGCCGATCGCGGGAACATCGTCGCGGCGCCCGCCTGGCTCGCGAGGCAGGGCTTCGAGCTGCACGAGACCGACCGCGGCGGCGACGTGACCTACCACGGGCCCGGGCAGATCGTCGGGTACCCGGTGGTCGATCTCGCGGACCGGCCCGACGTCCGGCGCTACGTCGCCGCGCTCGAGGAGGCCATGATCCGCACCTGCGCGGACCACGGGATCGCCGCCGGCCGGCACGACGAGCACCGAGGCGCCTGGGTCGGCCGCAAGAAGATCGGCGCCGTCGGCGTGCACCTATCACGCTGGGTGACCTCCCACGGCTTCGCCTTCAACGTCCGCACCGACCTCACGCACTTCCAGGTGATCGTCCCGTGCGGCATCGCCGACCCGCGGCTCGGCGTCACGAGCCTCGAGGCCGAGCTGCGCGAGCGAGGCAGGGCGCCGCCGGAGCTCTCGGACGTCGAGCAGCAGCTCGCGGTCCACGTCGCCGCGGCGCTCGAGCGCGAGCGCGCGGAGGCGCGGCCGGACCTGCGGACGGTCTCGGTCGTGCCGGTCGGCGCAGACGGGCGCGTCTTGCTCCTGCGCCGCAGCGAGGCGCGCGGCGGCTTCTGGCAGCCGGTGACGGGGCGCATCGAGCCGGGGGAGACCGAGGCAGAGGCGGCCCGGCGAGAGCTCCGCGAGGAGACCGGCGCGGACGTGGCGGTCGAGGCGCTCGGGTACCGGCACGGCTTCGCGATCGACCCCGCGCTCGCGCGGCTCCCCGAGGGCACGCTCCTGCTCGCCGAGGAGACCGCCTTCGCCGCCCGGCTGCCGCCCGGATTCGAGGTGCGGATCTCCGACGAGCACGCGGAGCACGTCTGGCTCGCGCCGGACGAGGCGATGGCGCGGCTGCGCTTCCCGGGGCTGCGCAAGGCGGTGCGGCTCGCGAGCGTCGCTCCTGGCGCGCGCTGACGATCCAACCGACTGGCCCCTCATCCCGAGGGTAGCGCCGCCGCCGGCGGCGCGGAGTCAGAGGGAGGATGTGGTCGCATGTGGTTCTCGGGCGGCGTCCTCCCGCCGTCCCGCGCTCATGGCATGATGCGCGCCGTGGTCGTCACCGAGCGCCATCGGCTCCGCGAGAAGATCCCCGCGCTCGGGCAGGCCGCCCGCACGCTCGCGATGCGGGGCGTGCCGCGCGAGATTCGCATCCCGGGCTGGACTGGCCCCACGTTCTTCACCTCCGAGCTCGTCGATGGGCGGCTGCGCACGCTCGAGCAGTTCGCGGGCCCGGCGGCGGATACGGCGGGCGTCGTGGGGTGGGTGCTCGGCTCGATGCGAGATCCGCTGTCCTGGAGCGACGCGCCCGCGGCTGCCGTCTTCGTCGTCGAGCGCGAGAGCGGGCGCGTCTTGCTCGTGGACCTCGAGCAGGGGCAGCAGCCGACGTTCGTGAGCTCGAGCGCCGGGCTGTTCCTCGACGCGGTGGACGTCTTCCTGCAGTGGTGGGGGGGCGAGGGGCCAGTCGAGGAGCGGCTCCGCCGGATCCGGACCGACCTCGCCCGCGTCGATCCGCCCGCGATGGCCTCTCCGCAGCACCACTGGCCGCAGTGGCTCGACGATCTGCTCGAGATCTGATCCGACGCCCGGCCGCTGGACCCTGCGCGGACCGTCCCATCCGGCCCGCTCGCGTCCCTTGGGGGTCGCCATCGCCGCCGCAGTTGGTATCATTGCGCCTTTCGTCCGGAACCCCACCCCATCCTGCCCGCGGGACCAAGTTCGATGATCAGCGTCGAGAAGATCGGTGGAACCTCGATGTCGGCGTTCGAGGACGTCCTCCGCAACATCATGCTGCGCGACCCCAAGCGCGTGTACGGCCGCGTCTACGTCGTGTCCGCCTACGCCGGCGTGACGAACCAGCTCCTCGAGCACAAGAAGACGGGCGAGCCCGGCGTCTACGCGAGGTTCGCGAACGGCGCGGACTACGCGAGCGCGCTCGAGGCGCTCACCGGCAAGCTGAAGGAGATCAACGCCGGCCTCGCGCAGCTCGGCCTCGACCTCGCGCGCGCCGACGGCTTCATCGAGCGGCGCATGCGCGAGCTACGCGCGTACCTCGACTCCATGCGCCACGTGCTCGCGAGCGGGTACCTCAGGCGCGAGAACGTCCTGCTCGCCGCGCGCGAGATGCTCGCCGCGATCGGCGAGGCTCACAGCGCCTTCAACAGCGTGGAGATCCTG
>DATIDF010000265.1:0-2298 GCA_035456445.1 Anaeromyxobacter sp. | reverse complement strand
GACGCCGGCGTCGATGAGGCGCTCCATCGCGGCGCGCACGATGGTCTTGCCCAGTCCGCCGTGCTGGCGGTCGGGACGCACGGCGAGCGGGCCCATCCACCCCTCGGTGCCCGACCGATGGGCGACGTTGAACGCGGCGATGGCGCCGCGCTCGTCGCGCCAGACCATGGCGCCGTCGCCCGCGTCGAGCAGCGCGTAGCGCCAGATCGCGGGGTTGAGGGGCGGCACGCGCACGCCCGTGAGCCCGTCGCGGCGGTAGCGGTCGGTGAACGCCTCGGCGAACAGGACGTTGAGCGCCCCGATGTCCTTGTCGACGGGCCGCGTGGGCCCGCTGACCCCGGGCTCAGGCCGCCACGCCCGCATCGGCCGTCCCCAGCGTCGCCGTGTCGTCGCGCACCACGCTCGTGGCGTTGGTCGCGTCGTAGTCCACGCGGATGACGCGGTCGAGTCCCTCGCGCACCTGGTCCACGTGGGTGATCAGGATCACTTGCGGGAAGCGATCGGCGAGGCGGCGCAGCAGCGCGAGCACGTGCTGGCGTCGCGACTCGTCGAGCGATCCGAAGATCTCGTCGAGCACGAGCAGCGACAGAGGCTGACCCGCCCGCTCGGCGATCATCTGCGAGATCGCGAGCCGCAGGACGAGGTTGGCGATGTCCTCCTCGCCCCCCGAGATCACCGTCTTGGGCACGCCGTCGTCGAGCACGGTGACACGGTAGCTCTCATCCAGGTCCACCTCGTCGTAGCGCCCGTCGGTGAGATCGCCGAGGAAGCTCGAGGCGAGCTCCGCGATCTCGGGACGGACGGCCGCGTTCAACTCGGCCCGCAGGTCGGAGAACGCCCGGTCCAGCTCGTTGTGCAGGCGCGATTCCGCCTTGAGCTCGGCGATGTGGCGCTCGCGCGCGGCCCGCTCCGCTTCGCGCCGCTCCGCCTCGCGCACGCCCAACTCGGCGCCGCTCAGCTCGCCGCGCGTCTCCGCCACCGCCAGCTCCGCGCCGCGCAGGTCGAGCGAGGCCCGGTCGTGACGCTCGCGCGCCTTCAGGAAGGCGGCGTCCGAGAACCCCTCCGCCGCCACCGCCGCCTCGAGCTGCGCCGCGCGTTCCTCGCGCCGGGACAGCTCCCGCTCGGCCAGCTCCGCCTCGCGCACCAGGATCTCCGCCCGGCCGGCCTTGACCTCGAGCTGTGCCGCCTCGCGCGCCAGCGGCTCGAGCCGCGCCAGGGCCGCGCGCACGGCATCGTGACGTCCCGCATCGTAACCCGTCGGCCGGGCGCTCAGCGAGCGCTCGATCTCCGCCGCGCGACGGCGGGCCGTCTCCAGCTCGCGCTGGGCACGGGTCCGCTCCTCCCGCCTCGCCCGCAGCTCGCCCGCGCGACCGCTCGCCCGTCCCTGCTCGGCGAGCAACGCGTCCCGCGCCGTCTCGCACTCTTGCACGCGCGCCGGAGCCTCCGTCAGCTGCTCCACCCGCTGCCGGAAGTACTTCCCGTCCGCGGTGATCGCCTCGATCTGGCGGTCGAGCAAGGCGACCACCGCTTCATATTCGTCGCCCAGGGGGCGCTTGCAGGTCGGACAGGTGCCGTCCCGCCCGAGCCGGACGATCTGATCCTTCTGGTCGCGCACCTCCTCCCACTGCTTGAGCAGCTCGGCCCGCTTGGTCTCGGCGTACTGCCGTTCCTGCACCCAGGCGGTACGCTCCGCCTCGAGCGCCTGCTCGGCCTCCGCGATGCGGCGCCCCAGCGCCGCCACCTTCGCCTCGACCTCCACCAGCGCGGCGCCCGGGTCGGCGAGCTCCGCCAGGCGCCGATCCAGGCCCTCCGCCTCGCGGCCCAGTTCGGCGAGCTGCGCTTCCTCGCCGCGGCGTGCCGCCTCCTCGCGCTGCAGGCGCTCCAGCCCCGCCAGCTCCTCCTTGAGTTTCGCGATCGGCGCGAGATCCGCCTCGCGGGCGCGCAGCTCCCCGCGCGCCTCCAGCGCCTCCGCCAGCTCGCGGTCCAGCCGCTGGAAATCCTGCCGCGCCGATTCTACCGCGTGCGCCGCCATGCGCCGGTCACCGTCGAGCGCCAGGACGCGCTCGCGCCGCGCCTCCCAGGCCCGCCACTCGGGCTCGAGCTTGTCGAGCGCCGCGCGCGCCGCCGCCCGCTGCTCCGCCGCCGTGCGCGCCGCGCCCCGCGCCGCCTCGAGCCGCTCCTCCGCGGTCCGCCGCTCGGCCGCGAGCTCCTCGCGCTCCGGCAGCCCGGCCTCGAGCCCCCTGGTCTCCGCCGTCAGCGCGTTGCGACGCTCGCGCACCCGCTCCTGCGCGAGCCGCA
>DATIDF010000264.1:0-5791 GCA_035456445.1 Anaeromyxobacter sp. | reverse complement strand
GGTCGGGCTCGGTCGTCCCCGTGAGGTAAGTCGATGCCCTCGTGTCTCTTCACAATGGATAAATCCCCACCGCCTCGACGTCCCCCTCCGGCGCCTCCGCGAGGAGCTGCGCGACGGTGTGCCCGGTGCCGGGAACGACCTGGTCCGGACACAGCTCGGCGAGCGGTTGGAGCACGAACCGCCGCGACGCGAGCCCGGGGTGCGGCACGGCGAGGTCGGGTCCCCGGATCACCGCGTCTCCGGCGAGCAGGAGATCCAGATCGAGGGTGCGGGCCGTCCAGCGGACGCCGGTGCGCCGCCGGCCGCGGCTCCGCTCGATGCGCTGCAGCACCTCGAGGAGCTTCGGCGCCGGCAGCTCCGCCTCGAGCTCCAGGACGGCGTTCAGGTAGCGCGGCTGCGGTGGGCCGAGCGGCGCGGTGTCGTAGACGTGGGAGGCGCGCAGGACCGCGATCCGCGGCTCGGCCCGGAACGCCCGCGCCGCGTGCGCGAGGTTCGCCCAGCGGTCACCGAGGTTCGTGCCGACGCCCACGTAGGCGCGCATGACGCTCTGACTAACCCGACGCCCCGCGTCAGACCACGGGATTCCGGAGCACCCCGATCCCGGCGATGTCCACCTCGACCCAGTCGCCGCGGCGGATCGGTCCGACGCCCTCGGGCGTACCGGTCGCCACGACGTCCCCGGGCAGGAGCGTCATGATCCCCGAGATGAAGGCGAGGAGGGCGAAGGGATCGAACACCATGTCGCGCGTGGAGCCGCGCTGCCGCTCGGCGCCGTTCACGCGACAGACGACCGGCAGGTCGAGCGGGTCGAGGGCGGTCTCCACGAACGGCCCGACCGGGCAGAACGTGTCGAACCCCTTGGCGCGGGTGAACTGCTTCTCCTCGCGCTGGATGTCGCGCGCGGTGACGTCGTTCAGGCAGCTGTACCCGAACACCGCGCCGCGCGCCTCCGCGGCCGTCGCGCGCGCGAGCGGCCGGGCGAGCACGACGGCGAGCTCGGCCTCGTGGTGCACCTCGCTCGACTGCTCCGGGCAGCGGATCGCCTCCTGCGGCCCGATGATCGAGGTGGGCGGCTTCAGGAACAGGAGAGGCTGCGCGGGGACCTCGTTGCCGAGCTCGCGCGCATGGGCGCGGTAGTTCCGGCCGACGCAGACGATCTTGGACGGCTCGACCGGCGCGAGCAGCGTCACCTCGGCGAGCGGCAGCGGGCGTCCCTCGGGCAGCCCGCCCGCCCAGGGCGCGGCGGTGAGCGGGCGGACCTCGCCGCCCTCGACGGCGCCGTACCGGTCCTGCCCGCGATGACGGAAGCGGCAGATCCTCACCGCGCGGCTCCGATCCCGAGGACGTCCGCCATGTCGTAGACGCCGGCGGGCTTGCCGGGGAGCCAGCGCGCTGCGCGCAGCGCGCCGTGGGCGAACTGCTCGCGGCTCGTCGCCCGGTGCGTGAGCTCGAGGCGCTCGCCCTCGCCGCAGAAGTACACGGTGTGCTCGCCGACGACGTCGCCGCCGCGCAAGGTCTGGATCCCGATCTGCCAGGGCGGACGCTCGCCGAGGATGCCGTGGCGCGTGTACGCGAGCGCGTCCGCGGGATCGCGCCCGAGCGCTTCGGCGGCGATCTCGCCGAGCCTCACCGCGGTGCCGGACGGCGCATCGCGCTTCCGCTTGTGGTGGATCTCCACGATCTCCACGTCGTACGCGTCACCGAGCACCTTCGCCGCCTGCCGGACGAGGTCGAAGAGCACGTTCATCCCCACGCTCATGTTCGGCGAGAGGATGATGGGGACGCGGCGGCCGGCGGCGGCGACGCGCGCCTTCGCCTCGGCGGTGAAGCCGGTCGAGCCGATGACGAGCGCCACGCCCTTGTCGGCGCAGAGCTCGGCGTTCCGCGCCGACGCGTCATGGCTCGTGAAGTCGATCACCACGTCCGCCGCCGCGAGCGCCTTGCCGAGGTCGTCCACGACCGTCACGCCGAGCGGCGGCAGCCCCGCGAGCGCCCCGGCGTCCTGCCCCGCGTGCCCGGGCCGCTCGACCGCGCCGGCGAGCTTCAGGTCCTCGGCGGCCGCCACGAGGCGGATGATCTGCGTGCCCATCCGCCCGGCTGCGCCGGTCACGACCACGTTCACCATCACATCCTCCAGCGCGACGGCGGCGCCGTCACGCGAGCTTCAGGCCGAACCGGGTCATGGCCTCGCGCACCTTGACGAGGCTCGCCTCGGAGATGGGCGCGAGCGGGAGCCGCAGCTCCGGCCCGGCGCGCCCGAGGAGCGCCACCCCCGCCTTGACCGGCCCGGGGCTCGTCTCGACGAACATCATCCGGTTCAGCTCGGCCATCCGGACCTGCAGGTCGAGCGCGCGGGCGAGGTCGCCCTGGCGGGCGGCGACGACGAGCTCCTTCATCGCGCGCGGCGCGATGTTGGAAATGACCGAGATGACACCGTGACCGCCGCAGGCGATGTAGGGCAGCACGGTGAAGTCGTCGCCCGAGAGGTAGGCGATCGCGTCCTTGCCGATCCGCTCGATGAGCTGGACCTGCCGGTCCATGCTCGCCGTCGCCTCCTTGATGCCGACGATCGCGCCTGCCTTCACGAGCCGGGCGACCGTCTCGGGCCCCATGTCGACCGCCGTGCGGCTCGGGACGTTGTAGGCCACCACCGGGAACCGCGTCGCCTCCCAGATCGCGACGTAGTGCCGGTAGAGCCCCTCTGGCGTCGGCTTGTTGTAGTAGGGCGTCACGACGAGGGCGGCGTCGGCGCCGAGCGCCTTCGCGGCCTTCACGCCCTCGATCGCCTCGTGCGTCGCGTTCGAGCCCGCGCCGGCGATGACGAGCGCCCGCCCGCGAACGACCTCGACTACGGTCCGGATGACCTCGGCGCGCTCGGCGGGGGTGAGCGTCGCGCCCTCGCCGGTCGTGCCGCATGGCACGATGCCGTCGGTGCCCTCGGCGAGCTGCCACTCGGTCAGCTCACGGAGGGCGCGCAGATCCACCGCGCCGTCCTTCATCGGGGTGACGATGGCCACCATCGAGCCTTCGAGACGCGGCATGTGGAGTTGACCTCCGGCGAAGAGAGAGAGGGCGGAAAATGTAACCGATCCGGGCGGGGCCGGAAACGGGCGCGGCGATGAGATCAGGCGGCGGGTGGGTCCACTCGCGTAGGCGGGGTCCTCATACCCGCTCGGGCGCGGGCTCGGGATCCTCGCCGCGGACGAGGTCCGCGTAGGTCTCGCGCCTGCGAGCGAGCAGCGCCCGGTCGCCATCGACGAGCACCTCGGCCGCCCGCGGGCGCGCGTTGTAGTTCGAGGACATCGCGAACCCGTAGGCGCCGGCGGAGCGGACGGCGAGGAGGTCGCCCGGCACGGGCTCCGGCATGCGCCGCTTCCGCGCGAGGAAGTCCGACGACTCGCAGATCGGGCCGACGACGTCGGCCACGATCTCGCGCTCCCCCTCCCGCGGGGGACCCACCGGCTCGAGGTCGTGATGTGCGTCGTAGAAGGCGGGGCGCACGAGGTCGTTCATCGCGGCGTCCACCACCACGAACGTCTTCCTGCCGTTCCGCTTCACGTGGAGCACCCGGGTGACGAGCACGCCGGCGTTTCCGACGAGCACGCGCCCCGGCTCGAGCAGCACCTCGCCCTTCCAGCGGGCGAGCGCCTTGCGGATGGCGGCGCCGTACTCGTCGGGGTGAGGCGGCTCCTCGTCCTTGTAGCGGATGCCGAGCCCGCCCCCGACGTCGAGGTGCGCGAGCGGGATGCCCTGCCCCTCGAGGTCGCGCGCGAGCGCGAGCACGCGGTCGATCGCGTCGAGGAACGGCTTCACGGTCGTGATCTGCGAGCCGATGTGCGAGGCGATCCCGGTCACGTGGAGCGCGTCGTCCTTGGCGGCCAGCGGATAGAGCCGCCGCGCCTCCTCGACGGAGACGCCGAACTTGTTCTCGCGCAGGCCGGTCGAGATGTACGGGTGCGTCTTCGGGTCGACGTCCGGGTTCACCCGCAGCGCGATCGGCGCGCGGACGCCCATGCGGCGGGCCACGATCGAGATCCGGGCGAGCTCGCTCGCGCTCTCGACGTTCAGCACGCGCACGCCCGACTCGAGCGCGAACGCGATCTCGTCGTCGCGCTTGCCGACGCCGCTGAAGACGACCTTGCGCGGGTCGCCCCCCGCTTTCACGACGCGGTAGAGCTCGCCCGCCGACACGATGTCGAACCCCGAGCCGAGCTTCGCGAACCGCGCCAGGATCGCGAGGTTCGAGTTCGCCTTCACCGCGTAGCAGACGACGTGGCGGATCCCGGCGAGCGAGCGGCGCAGCACCTTCCAGTGCCGGGTCAGCGTGGCGGTCGAGTAGACGTACAACGGCGAGCCGTAACGCTCCGCGAGCCGCTCGAGCGGGATCGCCTCCGCGTGCAGGACGCCCTTCTTTCGCTGGAAGTGGTTCATGGGGTCGCCTGGGCGCCGCTCGGGCTCGGGCTCGGGCTCGGGCTCGGGCTCGGGGTCGGGCTCGGGCTCGGGGCCTCGCGGTCGGGCGCCGGTGGCCTGGGCGGCGCCTTCACGCCGCAGGCGACGACGAGGAGCGCGGCCGCGAGCGCGGCGAAGCGGCTCACCGCCCCTCCTTCGCGAGCGCCTTCTCCCAGCGCGCGAGCTGGCGGGCCACCTGCTTCGGCCCGGGGGCGCCGGTGAGCTCGCGCCGGGCGAGGCTCTTCCGTGCGTCGAAGCAGCGGAGCACGTCCTTCTGGAACGCGGGGTGGAACCGCCGCCACTCCTCCGCGGTGAGCTTCGCGAGCGGGCGCCCCTCGGCGCTCGCGAACGCGGCGGCCTTGCCGACCGCCTCGTGCGCCTCGCGGAACGGGACGCCGCGCTCGACGAGGTACTCCGCCGCGTCGGTGGCGAGGGCCTCGCCCGAGCCGAGCGCCTCCTCCATGCGGTCGGCATGGAAGGTGGCGGTCTCGATGGCGCCCGCGACCGCGTCGGCGGTGAGGACGAGCGCGTCGGGGCCGCCGATGAGGGGCCGCTTGTCTTCCTGGAGATCCCGGTTGTACGAGAGCGGCAGGCTCTTCACGATCGCGAGCAGCGCGACGAGGTCACCGATGGCGCGCCCGGCGCGGCCGCGGGCGAGCTCGCCCACGTCCGGGTTCTTCTTCTGCGGCATCAGCGAGGAGCCGGTCGCGAAGGCGTCGGAGAGCGACATGAAGCCGAACTCCTTCGTCGTCCAGAGCACGATCTCCTCGCCCACGCGGGAGAGGTGCACCGCCGCGAGCGCGCACGCGAAGAGGAGCTCGATCGCACTGTCGCGGTCCGACACGGCGTCGAGGGAGTTCTGCGTGACGCCTGCGAGACCCAGCGCCTTTGCGGTGGCCTCGCGATCGAGCGGGAGCGTCGTCCCGGCGAGCGCGCCCGAGCCGAGGGGCGAGACCGCCGCGCGCCGCCTGACGTCGGCGAGCCGGTCACGGTCGCGCGCGAAGGCCTCTACGTGCGCGAGCAGGTGGTGCGCGAGCGAGACCGGCTGCGCGCGCTGCAGGTGCGTGTAGCCGGGCAGGATCGTCTTCTCGTGCTCGCGCCCGCGGGCGACGAGCGCGCGCTGGAGCCGGCGGAGCGCCGCGACGCAGCGATCGCAGGCGGCGACGATGAAGAGCCGCTCGTCGAGCGCGACCTGGTCGTTCCGGCTGCGACCGGCGTGCAGGTAGCCGGCGTCCTTCCCGACGAGCTCCCCCAGCCGGCGCTCGACGTGGGTGTGCACGTCCTCGAGCGCGGGGTCGAACGCGATCTTGCCGGCGGCGAACTCGGACCGCACCTGGTCGAG
>DATIDF010000263.1:0-8831 GCA_035456445.1 Anaeromyxobacter sp. | reverse complement strand
CGGGAACACGCCGGCGGTCGCGCGCGGCTCGTACATCAGCCCGGCGGTCCTGGACGGCTTCGCGCGGGGTCACGTGGTCGGCTCGTGCCTCCGACCCGACGACGTCCTCGGCCTCGCGAAGAGGGGCGGGCTCCACCCGGCGGAGCGCGCCCTCGCGAGGTTCCTCCGGGCGGTCGCGCGGAGAGCCCCCGGCGGCCCCCGCCTGCGGGTGCTCCCCGGCGGCGCGCGCCAGGAGCCGGCGCGGCGCCCCTCGAGCGCGCTCGGCAAGCCCGACCGGCGGGCGGCGCGCGGACCGGAGCGCGAGCGCTAGGCGGCTGGCCGGGGGCACCCTCGGGGACGAATCCGTTTCGGCTCCCGGTTGCCGTCACGGCCCGATGCGCCTGGGCAGCACGTCCCGCAGGACGTCGTCGGCCCAGCGCAGGATCTCGGCCGTCGTGTCCCAGCCGATGCACGCATCGGTGACGGAGCAGCCGTAGCGGAGCTGCGTCAGGTCAGCGGGGATGGGCTGGTTCCCCGGCTCGAGGAAGCTCTCCAGCATGAGCCCGACCACCGAGCGGTTGCCCTCGCGGATCTGGTGGACCACGTCGCGCAGGACGAGCGGCTGGAGCTCCGGCTTCTTGCGCGAGTTCGCGTGCGAGCAGTCGACGACGACGTTCCTCGGCAGCTTCGCCTTCGCGAGCGCGTCCTCGGCGAGCGCGATCGACACCGTGTCGTAGTTCGGGCGTCCGCCACCGCCGCGCAGGACGATGTGCCCGTAGCGGTTCCCGCGCGTGCGGACGATCGCGGACCGGCCCTGGCCGCTGATGCCGAGGAAGGCGTGCGGGCTCGCCGCGGAGACGATGCCGTTCACGGCGGGGTCGAGGTCGCCGTCGGTGCCGTTCTTGAAACCGACCGGGGACGAGAGGCCCGACGACATCTCGCGGTGCGTCTGTGACTCGGAGGTGCGGGCGCCGATCGCGGTCCAGGCGACGAGATCGCCGTAGTACTGCGGCGCGATGGGATCGAGCGCCTCGGTCCCGGCGGGGAGCCCGAGCTCGTTCACGTCGAGCAGGAAGCGCCGCGCCCGCTCCATGCCCTCGTCGATCCGGAACGAGTCGTCCATGCGCGGGTCGTTGATGAAACCCTTCCAGCCGAGCGAGGTGCGCGGCTTCTCGAAGTAGACGCGCATCACGAGGTAGAGCGTCCGCGAGACCTCGTCCGCGAGCGCGCGCAGGCGGCGCGCGTAGTCGAGGCCCGCCACCGGGTCGTGGATCGAGCACGGTCCGGCGACGACGAACAGGCGCGGGTCGCGCCGGTCGAGGATCGCCTCGAGCGTCCGGCGCCCCTCGACGACGGTGCGCGCCGCGGGCTCGTCGAGGGGGACGCGCTGCTTCACCTCGTCGGGCGAGGGCATCACGTCGAGCGCTGCGACGTTCAGGTTCTCGGTCTGCTGCATGGGGCGGGCACTCCTCGGTGAATCGCGATCCGTACCGCATCCCCGCCGGGAAAGCATGCGAGCGGGGCCTCGCTGCCGGGTCGGCGCTTCGCCTTCGAGGGAGCCCGCACGGGGCTCCCTTTGAAGAGAAAGGGCACGCCGCACGTTGGAAACCCGACAGCGATTTGATCCGGATCAGGCCCGACGCTAACCTGCCCCTGAAGCCCCCGCGGCCTTTTCCCTCCGCGGAGTGTGCGCTCTCGCCAAACCGAGGAACATCTGAACGCTCCGATGCAACGCCAGGACATGACGCGCCGCGCCAGCCCCGGTGGCCGCGTCCCCGCGCTGATGGTGCTCTGCGCGACCGTCGCGCTCACCGCCTGCCGCGGCGAGGAGATCGCCCACTACCGCGTCCCGAAGCCCTCGTCTCCGCCCGCGGGTGCTGCGGCTCCTGCGGCGAGCTCTCCGATGGTGCCGGCCAGCGGCCAGGTGCCCACGCCACCCGCTCCCGTCGCGGGGAGCCGGCTCGCGTGGACGCTCCCCGCGCGCTGGACGGAGAGCACCGGCGGCGGCGGCATGCGCTACGCGACGCTGAAGGCCCCCGTCGAGGGCCGGATCGACGTGTCGGTGACCGTGCTCCCCGGCGAGGCGGGCGGGGAGCTCGCGAACGTGAACCGCTGGCGCGGGCAGATCGGCCTCCCGGCGATGGACGCCGCGGCGCTCGCAGCGGCGCGCGAGCCGCTCCGCACGAAGGCCGGGACGGTGTCGGTCTACGACTTCACGAACGACGCGGGCGCGAAGAGCCGCGTCGTCGCCGGCCTCGCCGTCGTCGACGGCAACACCTGGTTCGTCAAGATGACGGGCGACGCCGCCGCGGTGGCCGCCGCCCGCCCCGACTTCCTCCGGATCGTGGAGAGCCTCCGCCGTGACGCCGCCAATCGTTGAACGGGTGCTGCGCCCGCTCGTCTCGCTGAAGCTGACGATCGCGTGCCTGGCGGCGCTGATGGTGCTCGTGCTCGCCTGCACGCTCGCGCAGGTCAAGCTCGGGACGTGGCCCGCCGTCGAGATCTACATGCGCCCGTGGTTCGTCTGGTGGGACGTGCCCGGCACCGAGTGGCGCGTTCCCGTCTTCCCGGGAGGCGCGCTCGTCGGGGCCGTCCTCATCGTGAACCTGCTCGCCGCCCAGATCTCTCGCCTGGAGCTCTCCTGGAGCAAGGCGGGGCTCTGGATCTCGCACGCCGGACTCGTCCTGCTCGTCTTCGGCGAGTTCGTCTCCGGCGCGCTGCAGGTCGAGTCCCAGCTCGCCGTGGAGGAGGGGCAGACCGTCAACTACGTCGAGAGCCCGCGCGAGCTCGAGCTCGCGGTCATCGACGTGACCGATCCCGCGATGGACGACGTCTACAGCATCCCGGCCGCGCGCCTCGAGCGCGGCGGGAGCGTCGCCATCCCCGGCACGCCGGTCGCCATCCAGGTGCGGCGCTGGTTCGAGAACTCGGATCTCACGCAGCGCGGCCCCACCGACCCGCCGTCCCCGGTCACCGCGGGGATCGGCACGTCCGTGACCGTTCGCGAGCGGCCGCCCGTCTCGCGCGACGACATGACGAACCAGGCCGCCGCGTTCGTGGAGCCGATCGCCGGGGGCCGGAGCTACGGCACCTGGCTCGTGTCGAATGGCCTCGGCGCGGTGCAGTCGTTCGAGCACGAGGGGCGTCGCTACGAGCTGCAGCTGCGCAGCCGCCGCGAGTACCTCCCGTACGCGGTCACGCTCAAGGACTTCCGGCACGACGTGTACCCGGGGACGCAGATCCCGAAGAACTTCTCCTCGCTCGTGCACATCACGAACCCATCGCGGGGCGAGGCGCGGGACGTCCTCATCTACATGAACCAGCCGCTGCGCTACGAGGGGAAGGCGTTCTACCAGGCGAGCTTCGGGAAGGGTGACACGCTCTCGATCCTGCAGGTGGTCGAGAACCCGGGCTGGCTCCTCCCGTACGTGTCCTGCGTGCTCGTCGCGATCGGCCTCATCGTCCACTTCGCCATCACCCTGCGCCGCTCCAGCAAGCGGCGGCAGGCGCCTTTGGAGGCCTGAGATGAACCTGAAGCGCGCCGTGGCCTGGATCGCGTTCGGCCTCGCCCTCGCGGGCGCCGCCGCGTCGCTGCTCCCCGCCGCCAAGCCCCGCGGCTTCGACGCGGAGGCGTTCGGTCAGCTGCCGGTCCTCGAGGGCGGCCGCGTGAAGCCGCTCGACTCGATCGCGCGCAACGCGCTGCTCGTGATCCGCGGCAAGCAGTCGGTGCCGTTCGAGGGGCGCAGCCTCGGCGCCGACGAGTGGCTCCTCGACGTCCTGTTCCGGCCCGAGGTCGCCGACCGGCAGGAGATCTTCGTCATCGACGATCCGGAGGTGCTCGGCCTCATCGGCATCCAGCAGAGCAAGAACCGGTACTACAGCTTCGCGACCCTCGCGCCGCACATCGACGAGCTCCAGCGGCAGTACGCCGCCGCAGACCCGGTGGAGCCGAAGCTCCGCAGCCGGTACCAGTCCGCGGTCGTGAACCTCTTCGAGCGCATGTTCCTGTACCACCGGCTCAAGAACACGCTGCAGCTCCAGGGTACGCCCGGCCTGGCGGCGGAGATCGCCGCGCGCGAGGGCCCGGGTGCGCCGCAGCGCCACCAGGCGCTCGCGCAGCTCGCCTACTTCCGGCCCCTGCTGCCCACGACGCCGACCGGGGACGGCTGGCGCTCCGTGGGGGAGGCGCTCGCGGCGACGTCGTCGGTCGAGCCGGGCCTCGAGCAATGGGCCCGGGCCGGCGTCGCCTACCGGGCCCAGGATCCCGCGAGCTTCAACCGCTCCGTCGCGGATCTGACCGCGACCGCCGCGCTCGGCCGCCCCGAGGCGATCGCGCACTCGGAGCACGAGTGGCTCTTCAACGCGGCCCAGCCCTTCTACTCGGGCATGGTCATCTACGTACTCGCGCTCCTCGCCGTGTTCGTGTCCTGGGCGTGGAGGCCCGAGCTCATGCAGCGGCTCGCCTTCGGGCTCCTCGTCGCGGGCGCGCTCGTGCACACGCTCGGCCTCGTCTCGCGCGTGATCCTGCAGGGCCGGCCGCCGGTCACGAACCTCTACTCCTCGGCGGTGTTCGTCGGCTGGGCCGCGGTGCTCCTCGGGGTCCTGCTCGAGCGCATGTACAAGCGCGGCTTCGCCACCGCGGTCGCGGCCGCCTCGGGCTTCGCGTCCCTCCTCGTCGCGCATCACCTCTCCTCCGACGGCGACACGATGGAGATGATGCGCGCGGTGCTCGACTCGAACTTCTGGCTCGCGACGCACGTCGTCACCATCACCATCGGCTACAGCGGCACGTTCCTCGCGGGCGCGCTCGCCATCGCCTGGGTGGTCCGGCGTCACGTCGTGCGCCGCGCGGATCCCGCCGCGAGCAAGGCGCTCGTGTCGATGACCTACGGCATCATCTGCTTCGCGCTGTTCTTCAGCTTCGTTGGGACGGTGCTGGGCGGCATCTGGGCCGATCAGTCCTGGGGCCGGTTCTGGGGCTGGGATCCGAAGGAGAACGGCGCGCTCCTCATCGTCCTCTGGAACGCGATCATCCTGCACGCGCGCTGGGCGGGCTACGCGCGGGAGCGCGGGACCATGGCGATGGCGATCTTCGGCAACGTCATCACGAGCTTCTCGTGGTTCGGCGTGAACATGCTCGGCGTCGGCCTCCACTCGTACGGCTTCATGGACAAGGCGTTCTGGGCCCTCTCGGCGTTCGTCGCCTCGCAGCTCGCGATCATGGTCTTCGCCCTCGTACCGGCGCGCTTCTGGAGCTCACGGCGGGCGGAGGAGCCCGCCCCCGCCGGCCCGAAGGGCGGGTCCGAGGGGGCGTCGCAGCCGGTCTAGCCGTCGCCGCGGCGCGCCCGCCGCGGCGGTCCTCGGGCGCCTCCACGCAACCTTCCCCGCGGTCCTCCGCGCCGCGCGGCCGTTCCCCGGCTGCACGCCCTCGCGCTGCGGCCGGGTGGCTAGATTCTCTTCCGCAGCGGACCGTTCGACGCGGACGCGACGGGGGAGGGGCGATGGCACGGTGGAACGAGGAGCAGGGACAGTGGGAGGGAGGCCGGGAGCGCGACGACGAGCGCGGCTGGCGCGGGCGAGAGGATCGCGGCGCCTGGCGGAGCGACGACACCTGGCGCGGCGGCGGCTGGCGCGAGGGCGAGGAACGCGAGGGGCGGGACGAGTGGCGCCGCGAGGGCTGGCACCGCGGGGGTGAGGGCCGGCTCGAGGGAATGGGACGGGAGCCCGGCGGGCGCGCGGAGTGGGACCGGCTGCGCGGCCGCGATTGGGACGCGCGTCAGAGAGGCGCGCGCCACGCGGGCGGCCGCGCGTACGGTCAGGGCTGGGAGCCGCGCGAGCGCGAGCGCACCGAGGGCGGCGGGTGGCGGAGAAGCACGCAGTTCGAGCCCTCGGGCGAGGGTCCCGGCTCCTACGGTCACGAGGACCGCTACGGCCGTGATCGAGGCGGCTTCGGCCGGTCCGACGCCCGCTTCCTCGACGAGCCCAGCGGTCGCGGCGAGTACGGCGCCTACATGGGCAGCACGGCGGGACGCCGCGGCGAGGGCGAGGGGCGGTGGGAGGCGCGCAGCGACTTCGGGCGCGGCGAGTACCACGGCAGGAGCGACTGGGGTCGCGGAGGCGAGGAGCGTGGCCCCATGGAGCGGCTCGGGGAGCGCATGAAGGAGGGCTGGCGCAAGATGACCGGGCGCGGCCCGAAGGGCTACAAGCGTTCCGACGAGCGGATCCGGGAGGATGTCTCGGAGCAGATCGCGCGCAGCAACATCGACGCCGACGAGGTGGAGGTGAAGGTGGAGCGCGCGGAGGTCACGCTCACCGGGTTCGTGGAGAGCCGCTGGGACAAGCGGATGCTCGAGGACATCGCGGAGGACGTGTTCGGCGTCGACGAGGTCCACAACCACCTGCGGCTGCGCCAAGACACCGGCGCGCGCGCCGGCGAGGCGACGGCCGGACAGACGACGCAGCCGGGCATGTCCGGTCAGACGATGCACGGGCAGGCGCGGGCCCAGCAGCCCGCCTCCACCCAGCCGGATCTCGGGACGCGGGGACACCACTGATCGCGGGTCACGCGGCGCGAGATCGCGCGAGGAACCCCGCCGCGAGCGCGATTGCCTCCGCGCTCGCGGCGGCGCTCGTGTGTGGGCTGTGCCCCGCGTCCACGAGCGCGACCTCCGCGCCGGGGAGCGCCTCGAGCGCCGCGGCGATCTCGCCGGGCTCGCTGCGGGGGTCCCGCCGGCCGTGCAGGACGAGCGCCGGGACTCGCACCTCGTGGAGGCGGCCGTCGTACAGATCGCCGCCGGCCCGCTCGCCGTCCGCGATGATCTCGAGCCAGGCGCGGGCGCCCCGCGAGACCACCTCGCGCCACCCCGCGCCGTGGTCGCGCTCGAGCGCGCGCACGGTGCTCTCGCCGTAGCGCTCCGGTGCCTCGACCCCGGTCCGGAAGAACTCGATCGAAGATCGCTTCGCGCGCAGGAAGTGGAGCGCCTCGAGGACGACCGCGCTGACGCGTGACGGGTGACGGATCGCGGTCCAGGCGGCGATCACGGCGCCGTCGGAGTGGCCCCACAGCGCCGCCTTCTCGATCCCGAGCGCGTCGAGGAGCGCCACCGTCTCGTCGGCCATCGCCTCGTGGAACCGGCGCGGCAAGACGGGCACCGGATCCGACGCGCCGTAGCCGACGCGGTCGGGGACGATCACGCGGTGGCGCGGCGCGAGCGCGTCCGCCGCGGCGTCGAACGGGTACGCCTCGTGACCCCAGCCGCCGTGGAGCAAGAGGGCCGCCGGGCCGTGGCCGCGCTCGCGGACGTTCACGCGGAGCGGTGCGCGGCCGGGCGCGACCGGAGAGCCGGCGATGCGAACGAGCGGCATCCCGCCCATCTAATCGGTCCCGCAGCGCGCTCGCAGTGGCCCGCTCGGCGGGCCTCGCCGCACGCAGCTGGTCAGGCCCGGCGGCCGCGGTGGCGGGTATGACGCGTGGGGGTGACGAAGAGCGCCTGCCGGACGGACGCTCACCTCTGCGCAGGTCGGGTCACCCAACGTGAATACGCAGCGTCCCGCGCTCGCGGGACATGCCGCCTGCCCTCGAGATGGAGGCATCCTGGCGCTTGCACCCCTACACGGGGCGTGCGCTAGCACTCCTGCCGCTGATCGCCGCCCCGTGGAGGGAGCGGGCGATCGAGGGAATGGACCCCTCACGGAGGAAGCAGACAATGAACGTGCTTCGCAAGCTCGCGCTCACCTTCGCCGCCGCCGCGCTCCTCGCGCCGGCCACTCGCGCGGTCGCGCAGGACGCCGTCCCGCTCCCGCCGCCGCCCACGGGCGCGCAGCAGCTCGGCGCCGAGCCGATGGCGGCGCGGTCGAGCTCCGGCGCGCTCGACGCCGGCTGGAACACCCAGTACGGCATGCTCTTCAGCCTCCAGAACGTCTTCACCCGCTCGACGATCCTCGAGGGCTACGGCGGCGGCATCGGCCTCCAGTACAACCTCGGGCCGACGACGGCGCTCCGCTTCGCCGTCGACGCGTCGCGCTCCTCGAACCCCGCGGTCGAGCGCGAGACCACCTTCAGCACGCCCACCGGCAGCATCAACCAGAAGACCCTGGACGTCCCGGCCGGCCCGACCTCGACGCTCGACGTCGGCGTGAGCGGCTCGTACCTCGTGCGCCTCGGCACGGCCGCCCTCTCGCCGTACTTCGGCGGCGGTCTGTCGCTCGGATACTCGACGGACAAGCGCGAGTACGACGACAACACCAACCCGCTGAGCCGCGAGGTCGTGGACAACCTCGACCGTACGTTCGGCGTCGGGCTCCTCGGCCAGCTGGGCCTCGAGTGGCGGGTGCACCGGAGCCTGTCGCTCTTCGCCGAGTACGGCGTCGGCGTGACCGCGTTCAGCTCGACCTCGAGCAGCGCGGAGAGCCGCGAGTACAACAGCGGCGTCCTCGTCCAGGAGGTGAAGAGCGAGTCCACCCGCACCCGCTTCTTCAACTTCGACACCGGGCTCACGCAGGGCGGCGCGCTCGGCGTCGTCGCGTTCTTCTAGGACTCGCGGCGCGTCACTCCGAGGCCCCGGCGCCGTGAGGCGTCCGGGGCCTTCGCGTGTTCGCGCGCGCGGGCCGCTCGTGACGAGGGACACCCCCTTTGCGGGGTCCGGGACTGGGAGGAAGTTGTCGATTACGCCCCTGGCGTACAAAATGCGTCAGGATGTCGCACGCAACCGTTCGCCGTCGCGCCCGCGACGGTCTGACCGAAGTCATCCCGAACACCGTCTCGCTCACGCGCGCCGAGCGGTATGAGGTGAGCTTCGGCGTGTTTCTCGTCGCGAAGGCGCTCTACCTCTCGGCGATCATCCCGCCGCAGG
>DATIDF010000262.1:0-11663 GCA_035456445.1 Anaeromyxobacter sp. | reverse complement strand
CGGGGCGCCCGGGAGGCAGTTCATCGGCGGCAGCGGGGCGCAGCAGAGCATGGCCGCCCGCCAGGCACAGCGGCGCAAGGTCGAGCGCATGGCGGAGATCGATTCGGCGACGCGGACGGCGGACGAGCTCGGAACCCCGGTCTCGGCCATCCTGGCGGAGCTCGTCCAGGACACGGCGAAGCTCGCGGGCACGCTTCTCGTCGCGCCGTTCCGGATCGTCCAGGCGTTCGTGCGGCGTCCGCGCGCGGCGTAGCCACCCGTCGGAGCTGTAGGGCGGGCGCCGGTACGAGAGGGCTCGTCAGAACGACGAGCCGAGCAGCACGTACGGGGAGATCTCGTCCGGCGCGAGCGATGCGTCCGCCGCGCGCCAGCCGCCGAAAGGGGCGCCCATCGCGCGGGCGAGGCCGAGGCGGAGATCGGTCCGGAGGTAATACCCGAGCACGAGCTCGAGACGTACCTCGGCGCCGATGCCGAGGCGGAGCTCCTCGACGTCGAGCGGGTGGCCCGCGAGGAGCGGCTCGCCGGGTCGATCGAACGTCTCGCCGAGATCGGCGAACGCGGCGACGTGCACGCGGCGCAGGAAGAGCGGCCAGGTCGTGCGGCCCAGCCCAGGCGCACCGAGCGGGAAACGGAGCTCGCCATTCGCGAGGACGAACCCAGTCCCCTCGAAGGAGCCGGGCTCGTAGCCGCGCAGCGCGTCCGGCGCCGACGCCGCGCCCTGCAGGACGGACAGCAAGGCCGGCTGCGAGACGCCCCCGAGCTCGAACGGTGCCCGCCCGCCGAGCGTGCCGCGCGCGAGACCGGCGGAAAGGCGGAGCGCGAGCACCGTTCGCGCGAGGCCGGGGACGCGCAGGTATTGCGCCACGGCGGCGCGGCCGCGCGCCAGGTCGTAGTCGCTGCCGGTGCCCGGGCCGGCGTAACCCAACGTGAGCGACGCGCTCCGGCCCTCCTCGGGCGAGATGGAGCGAACGAACCGGCGGGCGTCGGAGTAGGAGAGGCTGAGCGACAGGTTCGAGAGGAAGCCATCCCTGAACGGGAAGGGGACGCTCGGGTCCGGGTCGGGCTCGCCGGGGAGCGTGTCGTAGCGCGTCCCGCTCCAGGCGACCCGGAGCGCGAGCGCGCGCGCGAGCCGCGTGAACGTGAACGTCGCGCCCGTGTCCGCGAGTGTCCAGACGGAGAGGAGCCGATCGCCTTCGTCGGGGGAGCTGCTCACGAAGCGTGACGACGACAGATCGAGCCGCGGCCACGACCAACCCCCCTGGTACGCGACGGCGTAGCCGGGCTCGTTCGCCGCGACGCTCCAGAAGGCCTGGGCTGCCCACGCGTGGCGCAGCAGCACGTCGACGCCGCCCGTCGTCGCGCCGACGACGAGGCCGGCCGCGTCGGCGAGCAGGAACGGTAGCCAGTAGGTCGGACCGAGCGTGTCGAGGGCCCGGTAAGGGCGGGAGGGGATCGGGGGCGGTTCCGCTGGGAGGGTCGTCCTTCGACTTCGCTCCGCCGCTGACTCCCTCGACTCCGCGCCGCCTGCGGCGGCGCTACGATCGGGATGAGCGGCCTCGGTAGATCCGGTGGCAGTCGAGGTCGGGGTCGTCCCTCGACTCCGCGCCGCCTGCGGCGGCGCTACGCTCGGGATGAGCGGCCATTCAGCCGCGGTCACGCGCGACGTCTCGATCGCCGTCGAGGTCCCGCTCGCCGGCGCGGGCGGCGCCGCGAACGGCGCCAGCCAGGTGGCGGGATCGAACGGGATCGTGGCGAGATCGTACCCCGCTCGCGAGTAGAGGAGGAACGCGATGGTCCTCCCATCCGGCGAGACATCCGGCTGGAGCGCGCCGGTCTCGACGTTGGTGACCTGCGAGATCGCTCCGCTCGCGGCCTCCCACGCGTACACGTTGTAGAGCCTGCCGCGATCGGAGGCGAACAGCACGTACCGACCGTCCGGCGTCCACGCCGGCGAGGTGTCGAGCGCGCCGTCGTCGGTGATGCGCGTTACGTGGCCGTCCTCCCAGAGGGCGAGGTCCCGCCGCCCGCCCTCCTGCAGCTCGAACGCGATGCGCCGCCCGTCCGGCGAGACGCGCGGCTGATAAACCTCGGCGCCGCGGCGCGAGAACAGCACCTCGCGCGGGCCGAGGCGGCCTCCGGGTTCCAGCGGACGGCGCACGAGCGAGAGCACGCCCGGGCCGGTGCGCTGTACGTAGGCCACGAACGCGCCGCCCGGCGCGACGTCGGGATCGGTCGCGCGCTCGCCGCGCGTCAACGCCCGGCGGCGCCCGGTGCGGAGATCGACCCGGTACAGGTCGTCGTACATGCGGTACTCGTGGTGAACTTCACCGATGGCGATGATCGCCTGGTGAGCCGACCGGAGCGTGAACGTGCCGTTCGCGTCCACGGTCGCGGCGCGACCGAGCTCGGTCCCGTCCGCGCCCACGCGGAAGATCCCGGGCCGCCCGTCCAGCGGGCGGCGCCAGCAGGCGACGAACGCGCCGTCCGGGCTCCAGCGCGGGTTCTCCGCGCGGCCGCCGCGGGCCGTGAGCCGGCGCGCGACGGTGACCGGGCGCTCGCGCACGGCGGCTACCACCTCCTCGCCGCGCCGCCGCTCCGCGTCGGCGTACTCGGCCCAGAGCGCGGAGAAGGTCTGGCCGCCGAAGAACGGCCCGCCGACCCACGACGGCGCGTACGGCCAGAGCTGCGCGCCCTGGCGGCCGACGTAGCCCGCGATCGCGGCGTCGCCGTATCGGGCCTGGAGGTACTCCATGAAGCGTCCGCCGAGCAGGTACGGCGCGGTCCCGACAGGCCACTCGAGGAGCGGGTTCGAGGCCTCGTCGAGCGGCGGGAACCCCGGCGGCTCGAGGGCGAGGGAGCGCGCGTACATCGCGTGGAGCGCGCTCGCGTTGCGCCCGCTCTCGCGGTCGCCGTTCGACTCGTGCAGCACCGCGAGGCCCTCGACCATCCACGCCGGAACGAGCCCGTTCGGCACGAGCAGCTTGCCGAAGATTCCATTGATGAGTCCGGGGAACCCGCCGACGTGGTCGAGGTGAAGGATGTGCACGTACTCGTGGAAGACGAGGCTCTCGAGCCAGTCGCGATAGTCGTTCAGCTCGGAGAACGATGACGGCGGCACGGCGAAGAGCCGGATCGTGTCGTAGGGGAGCGGCGTCGCCGAGCCGTTTGCGTCGTCCGCATCATCGGAGAGGACGATCTCGGTGCGGCGCGGCGCGTACCCGAGCACGGGCGTGAGCGCCGCGTGGGCGCGCTCCGCGGCGCGCGCGACGTCCTGCGCGAGCGCCTCCTCGCCCTGGTGGAAGTGAACCCGGAAGTGCGCCGTGGCGAGCGTACGAAAGCGGTAGGCGGGATCGTACGGCTGCCCTGCGGCGAGGCCGGGGGCGAGGAGCGCCCCGAGGAGCGCGACGGCGAGGAGCGCGCGGCGCACGTGGGGGGACCCTTCAGCGGGGCCGCGGGCGCTGGCCGCGCCGCGGGCGGGGTGCGGCTTCGTCGGCATTCGCCGTCGCGCGCTCGGCGGCCGCGCGACGGCGGGGCTTCTTCGCGGCCCGGGCGCCCGCGGCGCCATCGCGGCGCGCCCGTCTGGGCGCGCGCGTGGGCGCGTTCGCGGCGAGGAACGCGAGCGTCCGCTCGGCGACGAGATCGGGATCCTCGAGCGGCGCGACGTGCGTGCCGCCCGGCACGACGACGAGCTCGCTGCCGGGGATGGCGCGGTGGATCGACTCGGAGAGCCGCAGCGGCGTGAACGAATCATGCTCTCCGGCCACGACGAGCGTCGGGACGGTGACCTGGGGCAGGTGGTCGCTCGCGTCGTGCGCGCCCGCCGAGGCGAGCAGCCGGACGAAGAGCGCCGGATCCACGTGGGCGAGGTCCTCGAGGTAGCGGACGAGATCGGCGCGGCGCACCCGCGCGCCGTCGACCTCGAACGTCATCGCGTACGTGAGGGCGAGATCGGTCGGCACGAGCGCGCGGAACGCGAGCCGCGCGAGCTCCGGGTACCTGAGCACGAGCTGCTTCGCGTACGGGAACGTGTACCGGAGCACGTGGGAGTCGTGGAACGTGTCGAGGGGGTTCCCCGGCGCGCCGCAGATCAGGACGAGCGCCGCGACACGCTCGGGGTGGCGGCGGTGAAGCTCGAGCGCGATCTGAACGCCCATCGAGTGGCCCGCGACGACGGCGCGGTCCTCGCCCGCCGCGTCGAGCACCGCGACGAGATCGGAGACGCAATCCTCCACCGTCATGCGCTCGGGATCCGCCGGCGCGGCGCTGCGGCCGTGCGACCGGTAGTTCCAGTGGATCACGCGCCGCTCGTGGGCGAGCGCGGGCTCGAGCGCACGCCAGATGTACCCGGCGCAGCCGACCCCATCGCTGAGCACCACGGCGGGCGCGCCCGCGCCAGCGGTCGTCCAGTGAATGCGCGTACCGTCCTGTCCCGTCGCCTGGTGCGCAGTCTTCTCCATCGTGCTCCGTCGGTCGGGCCGCGGCGGGCGGCGCGGCCGGCGCGAGCGGGCTCTCGGGGCCCGCCGCGTGCCTGTCCTTGGGTCCATGGCGTAGACTGAGGGGCGCGGAGGTTCAAGCGGAATGTCGCACGGCCACTCCCACGGCCACGGAGCGCACGGTCACCGGCACGCCGAGCACGACGCGGCGTGCCGGCACGAGGAGCATGCGCACGGCGGGGGCGGGCACCCGGCCCACGAGCACGACCACGCTGCGCACCTGCACGGCATGGGCGGCCACCATCCGGGCGCGAGCCTGCGTCGCCTCGGCGCGTCGCTCGCGATCACCGCCGGCGTCATGGTCGCGGAGGCGATCGGCGGCTGGCTCTCGGGCTCCTTGGCGCTCCTCTCCGACGCGGCGCACATGCTCACCGACGCGGGCGCGCTCGGGCTCGCTCTCGTCGCCGCCTACCTCGCGAGCCGGCCCGCGAACGACAAGCGCACCTACGGTTACCGGCGCGCCGAGGTGCTCGCGGCGCAGATCAACGTCGGCGCGCTGCTCCTGCTCGCGGTCTGGATCGTGTGGGAGGCGGTGGAGCGCCTCCGGCAGCCGCACGGGGCGATCGACCTCCGCCTCATGGCGATCGTCGCCACGATCGGTCTCGCCGCGAACCTCGCCATCCTCTGGTTCCTGCACGCGGAGCACACGCTCAACGCCCGCGCGGCGTTCCTGCACGTGCTCTCCGACACGGTCTCCTCGGTCGCGATCCTCTGCGGTGCGGGCGCGATGGCGATCCACCCGGAGGCGCGCTGGCTCGACCCGGTGCTGTCGCTCGCGATCGCCGCGCTCATCCTGTGGGGCGCGCTTCGACTCATCTTCGAGATCACCGACATCCTGATGGAGGGCGTGCCGCGCCACCTCGACGTCGCCGCGGTGACGCGTCAGATGGAGTCCGCGGAGGGCGTCTCCGCCGTCCACGATCTCCACATCTGGACGATCTCGTCGGGCCTGTACGCGCTCTCCGCGCACCTCGTGGTGCACGCGCAGTCGATCGGGAAGAACGACGACATCCTGAACGAGGTCAAGCACGGCCTCCGGCGCTCGTTCGGGATCGATCACACGACGCTCCAGATCGAGTCCGTCGAGTACGAGCACCTCCACGACGTCCACACGCACTGACGGGACCGCGGCGGCGCGCGTGCTATACGTTCCTCGTGCTCTCGCGCCTGTCCGCGTTCCGGCCCGCGCGCGCCGTGCAGCGGCTGCCGGCGCGCAGCGCGGCGTGTCCGCTCTCCCTTCGGGATCTCGTCGCGCCCGCCGCCGAGCTGGGACTCGTGCTGCCATTCGTCCGCGCGCCCTCGGCCGCGGTCGCGCGCGGCGCGCTCGTCGCGGCGAAGGCGGTCGGGAGCGCGCTCGGGCTCTCCCTGCCGCGGGGCGGCCGGGCCGATCGCTGGTTCGCGGAGGTGACCGTCGCGGCGGACGAGCTCGCCGCCGGGCTCCCGCTGATCCTCGCGGGCGAGGTGGCGATCGCCGGGGACGGGGCGCTCGACGTGGAGCGCGCCGTCTCCGAGTGCTGGGCGCTCGTCGACGCGGGGCTGACGCACGTCTCGCTCGAGGGAACCGCCGTCGCTCCGCCCGAGCGCGGCCGCGTCCTCGCCGAGGTGGCCGCGCCGGCGGTCGAGCGCGGCCTCGGCGTGGACTGGATCCTGCCCTTCGAGGAGGCCTCCGGGGCACCGGCGCGGGCGATCGCCGGGCTCGAGGCGCTCGCGCGGCGCGGCTTCCGCCCGGATCTCGTGGGGGTGCGCTGCCCGGCGCCGGACACCGAGGGCGCCGCGCGCGCGCAGGCGGACGGCCTCGCCCGGCTGGCGCTCGCGCTGCGCGGGACGCCGATCATGCGGCGGGGCCCGGTCGCGCCGGCCCTGCTCACGGCGCTCCAGGGCTCGCCGGTGCGCGCCTGCGAGGACGGCGGCGCCGTCGCGGCCCGGGCGCTCGGGCCCCGGGGGGAGGGCGCCCCTCCACCGGAGGCCGGCGAGGAGGCGGAGCGCAGGGAGGCGCGCGCGTACGCGGAGACGACCGATTTCGTCGAGGGGCTCGGCGCGAGCGGCTCTGGCGCGGTGCTCGCCGCCGCGCTCCTGCGCCGGATCGAGGAGCGCACGAGGTGACCCGGATCATCGCCGGCAGCGCGCGCGGCCGGCGGCTCGCCGCGCCGCGCGGCGTCGCGACCCGCCCGACGGGCGACAAGGTCCGCGGCGCGGTGTTCAACGTCCTCGGCCAGTTCTTCGACGGAGGCGACGTCCTCGACCTGTACGCCGGGACCGGAGCGCTGGCGCTCGAGGCCCTCTCCCGCGGCTGCGCCCGCGCGGTCTGCGTGGAGGCGGACCGGGGGGCCGCGGAGGTCATCGCGCGGAACGCCGCGGCGTGCGGGCTCGAGGGGCGCGTCGAGGTCCGCCGCGGGCGGGTGGAGGACGTCGTCCAGCGACTGCCGCGCGGCGCCTTCGCGCTCGCCTTCGTCGACCCGCCGTACGCGGAGGGTCCGGAGGCGGCGCTCGCCCTCGCCGAGGGGTGCCTCGCGCCGGGGGCGCGCGTGGTCGCCGAGCACGACGCGCGCCGCCCGCCGCCGGAGAGGATCGGCGGCCTCGCGCTCGCCGAGCGTCGCACCTACGGTGGCACGGGGATCTCGATCTACGTAAGGGAGTGAGGGATACTGCGCGCCCGCATGCCTCGCCGGACTGCCATCTACCCGGGATCGTTCGACCCGCTCACGAACGGGCACCTCGCGATCATCTACCGCGGCCTCAAGGTGTTCGATCGGCTGATCGTGGCGGTCGCGAACAACCCGCAGAAGTCGCCGCTCTTCACGGCCGCGGAGCGGATGGCGCTCATCTCCGAGGCGATCGGGGACGACCCGCGGGTCGAGGTGGACTCCTTCAACGCGCTGCTCGTGGACTACGCGCGCTCGAAGGGCGTCTACACGGTCATCCGCGGGCTGCGCGCCGTTTCGGACTTCGAGTACGAGTTCCAGCTCGCCAACATGAACCGCAAGCTCCTGCCCGAGTTCGAGGCGGTCTTCGTCATGACCGGCGAGGACTACTTCTTCGTCTCGGCGCAGCTCGTGCGCGAGGTCGCCACCTTCGGCGGCGACGTGACGGGTCTCGTCCCGCCCAACGTGGCCGAGGCGCTCCGGCGCAAGCTCGGCGCGCGGGGCCCCCGCTAGCCGGCCGCCCCCGCGTTCGCGGGTGCTCGCCCACATCCGTTCTGCTATCCTCCGCCCCTTCGCCGCCCGTGGGGGCGGCCTCGATATCTCGCCCGAGGAGAGAGTGACCATGAAGCTCGCGAAGCGGCTCGACGCGGTGAAGCCGTCGCCGACCCTGGCCATCACGGCCAAGGCCCGGGAGATGAAGCAGAAGGGGATCGACGTCGTCGGCTTCGGCGCCGGGGAGCCCGACTTCGACACGCCCGTGATGATCAAGGACGCGGCGAAGAAGGCGATCGACCAGGGGTTCACGAAGTACACCCCGACGAACGGCATCCCCGAGCTGCGCGAGGCGATCGCGGCGAAGATCCAGAAGGAGCACCGGATCTCGTACAAGGCGACCGAGGTGCTCGTCTCGTGCGGCGGCAAGCACGCGCTCTACAACCTGTTCCAGGCGCTCCTGAACGAGGGTGACGAGGTCGTCATCTTCACGCCGTTCTGGGTCTCGTATGCGGACATGGTTCGCGTCGCGGGCGGCGTGCCCGTGCTCGTCGAGACCACGATGGACACGGGCTTCGATCCGGCGCCGGAGCAGATCAAGAAGGCGATCAGCCCTCGGACGAAGGCGATCATCGTGAACAGCCCGTCGAACCCGACGGGCGCCATGCTCTCGCGGCGGACGCTCGAGACCGTCATCGGATGCGTGAAGGGCACGGAGATCCTCGTCGTCACCGACGACATCTACGACAAGCTCGTCTACAAGGGCCGCTTCGAGAACGTCCTCGACCTCGACCCCTCGCTCCAGCCGCAGGTCGCGCTCGTGAACGGCGCCTCCAAGACCTACTCGATGACGGGCTGGCGCATCGGCTGGACCGCGGGGCCGCAGGCGCTCATCTCGGCGATGCAGAAGCTCCAGGACAACTCGACCTCGAACCCCGCCTCGATCTCCCAGAAGGCCGCGCTCGGAGCGCTCACGCTGCCGGGCGTGGACGAGGAGGTCGAGAAGATGCGCAAGACGTTCGACGAGCGCCGCAAGCACATCGTCCAGCGCCTGAACGCGATCCCGGGCGTGCGCTGCTTCGACCCGGGCGGCGCGTTCTACGCGTTCCCCGACGTGAGCGCGCTCCTCTCGCGCAAGGCGCCCGGCGCCGCCGAGGCGCTCGGCACCGACGGCAAGCTCATCGACCTCCTCCTCGAGAAGCACCTCGTGGCCGCGGTGCCGGGCTCCGCGTTCGGCGCGCCGGGCTACATGCGGCTCTCGTTCGCGACGTCGATGGAGCAGATCGACAAGGGCTGCGACCGCATCGCGGAGATGGCGAAGAGCCTCACGTAGGATCGCGCGCTCCGCCCGCGCCACCCGACGCCCCGCCGGCCTCTTCAGGTCGCGCGGGGCGTCGTCGTCTCGGCGCGCACGTCATCGCACCGGCGGCATGTCGCCGCGCGCGGCGCTTTTCTTCGCCGGGAGGAGGTCCTTGGCTAGAGTCCCCGCCGTCCGCACCTGACGTGCGTGAAAGGAGACTCATGAAGAAGCTCGTGTTCGCCCTGGCCGCCCTCGCGCTGGCCGCCACCGCAGGCGCTCAGGAGGCGCGCAGGCCGTTCGGCCTCGGCGTCGCCATCGTGCCGCTGGAGGGCGCCGGAATCTCGCCCCCCACGATCGAGGTCTACGCCCCGATCGCGGTCGCGCCGACGCTTCGCGTCGAGCCGTCGCTCGGCATCGTCACGCAGGACGGCCCGGCGGGTGACCTCGACACCCGCGACATCACCCTGGGCGTGGGCCTCTTCTACGTCCAGCGCATCGCCGCGCCCGTCGACCTCTACATGGGCGGCCGGCTCAAGCTCAACTTCGCGCACGTCGACGACGGCGTCAACGACGACAGCGGCACGGACGTGATCCTCGCCGCGGCGATGGGCGCGGAGCACTACCTCGCCACCCACTTCTCGCTCGGCGCCGAGGCGCAGCTCGGCTTCCATTCCGACTCCGACGTGTCCGGCGACGACTCCGGCCTGTTCACCACCGGGCTCGCGTTCCTCCGCTTCTACTTCTAGCCCCCACGTGTGCGGCCGCAGCCGCAGCGAGATGCGCCCAGAGATCCGGGCGCACCGATGGTCACGACGCCCCGCCGGCGCTGCGCCGCGCGGGGCGCCGCCTTTCTGGACGCATGTCGGATGGCGGGGCCGGAGGGGACGCGGCGCACACATCGCCCGCCCATCGGCGCTCGCGGGCCACAGACCATGACGGGGAGATTCACGGAAAGGCGACCGGGTCACGGTAAGCTCCGGGTCAAGCGCGCGCCGGAGTTGTCCGCGGCCGCTCGCGATGCGTGAGGCCCCATGCGATGCCGCGCGAGCGTGGATGACGCCGCGGGCCACGCGAGGCGAGGATGAAGGAGCCATCGAACCGACCGCCCGGGACGGACACAGGGGACCGGGACCTGCTCGGCCCAGGCCTGGTCCATGAGCTGCGTCAGCCGCTCACGGCGCTCGACGCCGCCCTGCGGCTCGTCGCGCGCGAGCTCGGCGCCTCGGTGACGACGCTCGACGTCTGGTCGATGGCGACGGGCCAGGTCGCGCGCATCCAGGAGACCCTCGAGACGTTCCAGCAGCTGATGACCGGTGGCGGCGAGCAGGCCGCGTTCCGTGCCGAGCCGGTGGTCCGTCGGGCGATCGCGGCGTCGCGCGCAAGGCTCGACGGCGTGGGCGACCGGTTCGCCCTCGTCATCGACCGCGACGTGCCAGGCGCGTACGGGAACGCTCGAGCGCTCCTCCACGCGGTCGTGAACCTGATCTCGAACGCCCTCGATGCGCTCGAGGAGGCCGGCGGTGGGCGCCTCGAGGTGCGGGTGCTGCGCGCGCCGGACGGCGCGCGGGCCCAGGTGCGGGTCGCCGACGAGGGCGTCGGCGTCTCCTCGGCCGACCGCGCTCGGATCTTCACCGCTGGCTACACGACGAAGGCGCGCGGGAATGGCAGCGGCCTGGGGCTCGCGATCTCGCGCCGCATGCTGCGCGCCGCCGGCGGCGAGCTCCGCCTCGCGGCCGACGGCGATCCCGCGCGCCGCAGCTGGGCGCGCACCGAGCTCGTCGTCGAGCTCGCCGCGAGCGCGACGGATCCGGCGCCGGTGGAGGCGGTGCCCGTCCCCGTCCTCGCGGTCCGCAAGCGCCGCATTGGCCGCGCCGCCGCGGTCGCCGCGGCGCTGCTCGCCGTGGTCCTCGCCGGCTGGGCCGGGTTTCGCCCATCGGGCTCCGCCGGCACGCCGGCCCCCGCCGCCGTCGCCGCGGAGGAGCGGCCGGACGACGTCGTGCTCGATCGGACGAAGGGCACCATCGAGCGGCTCCGTCCGGGAGGCTGGGAGGCCGTCGGCGCGGGGCAGCGATTGCTCGAGGATGACACGATCCGCACCGGCGCTGGCGCGAGCGCGACGCTCGCGATCGGCGACCGCTCGCGCGTCACGGTGTCCGACGCGACGCAGCTCACCGTGCGCGAGATCACGGTGGCTGCGCAGCGGCTGCGGCTCTCGCGCGGCAGGATCTCGGTCGATCACCAGCCCGGCGGCGCGCGTGTGATCGTCGTCGAGAGCGAAGACGGCGGGAGCGTGGCGCGCGCGGGCACCGCGCGGTTCAGCGCCCTCGCGAGCGGGAAGTCCCTCGCCGTGGCCACCGAGACCGGCGTCGTCCGCCTCCAGGCGGCGGGCGGCAGCGTCGACGTCGCGGCCGGGCGGCAGGCGGTGTCGTTCCGTGGCGAGGCGCCCGATCCGACGACGCCGATCCCGCCGGCGCTCCTCCTCAAGATCGCGAGGACGGCGCGAGGGGAGGGCGTCTGCACCGTGGCCGGCGTGGCGGAGCGCGGTGCGGAGGTCCGCGTCGAGGGGCGCCTCGTCGAGGTGGGGAGCGATGGGCGGTTCTCGATCCGGTTGGCCGCGCGAAGCGTTGCCATGCACGCGACGGTCGTCACGCGCGACGCGGCGGGCCACGCGGCGGAGCGCCGCGTCCCGTGCGCGCCGATCGTTCCGGAGGAGGACGTCTCGGACTTCGCAGTGCG
>DATIDF010000261.1:0-12766 GCA_035456445.1 Anaeromyxobacter sp. | reverse complement strand
CTCCATCAGCACCGACTCCGCGCGGAGCGGCGTCACCGTCTCGCGATCCCACTCCACCTCGCCCGGCTCGAACTCGTACGTCCCGCTCTTCCAGTGGAACAGCCGGTAGACCGTCTCGGTGGTCTGGAGCGCGGTCATCTCCTTCAGCGCCACCTTCGTGAGGAGCCCCTCTTCGACGAGGACGTCGCCGAGCCGGCGCAAGGTGCGCTTCTGGAGGTCGAGCGCGCGCTCGAGGTCGACGGGGCCGATGAGCTCCGCCCGCACGAGCATGTTCCCGAGCCGCTCGCGGGCCTTCCGCCCGGCCGTCTCCGCGCGGACGACGCAGCCATCGGCGATGGCGATGTGAATCTCCTCGCCGCGGCCGTGCAGGTGCAGCACCCCCGTCTTCGCCTGCTGGCCGATGAGCTGGAGGATCTCCGCGATCCCGAAATCCTCGAGCGTCCCGGTGAGCGCCATCGTCTCTCCGTCACCGCGTGCGGCGGAACGCGTCTCGAACGGCGAGCGCCCACACGAGGAGCGCCAGCGGGGCCGCCACGGCGAGCTTGCCCGCGAGCAGCCACGGCGTCGGCTGCGGCGGGGGAAGGACGCCGCGCCAGAACCAGACCACGAACCCGAAGAACAGGAGCGCGGCGAGGAGCGCCGCGCCGCGCACCGGCGCGCCGCTCCAGAGCTGGCCCGCGCCGCCGCCCACCAGGGCGAGGGCGCGGGTGGAGAGCGCCTCCACGCGCGCATGCCTGCGGACCTGCGCCTCCTTTCGGAACCGGTCGCGCGCGTCCACGATCCCGCGCCGCTCGAACGCGTTCACGCACTGCCCGCAGCGGACCTCGGACGAAGGCCCGCAGCGGCGGCACGCCGGGCCGCCGCAGCCCTCGCAGGCGAAGGCCGGGCGTAGCCGCGGCGCGAGCGCGGCGAGCGCCCCGAGGAGCGCGAGCAGCCCGGCGCCGGCCCACGGCAGCGCGCCCCTCGGGATCGCCCCGCCGATCCGCGCTTCCGCCCAGGCGCGGACGCGCTCCGCCGCCCCGTCCGCGCGCGCGAGCGCCGTGAGCCGCGCCTCCGGCACGGGCAGATCGACGACGAAGCGGTTCGCGGAGAAGTCGTCGTCCGAGCCGTGCGCCCGGAGGAACGGGCCTGCCAGCGCGTCCGCCCGATCGCGCGCGGCCGCGCTCCGCTCCATGTCGGAGGTGCGCAGGTACAGCTTCGAGAGCCCGTAGCTCGCGGCGCCGAGCACGAGGGGATCGCCGGCGGCCCGGTCGGTGGCGGCGAGGTACGCGGCCCGCGCGCCCTCGAGATCCCCCTGGAGCAGGAGCGCGTTCCCCACGTTGACCGAGAGCTCGGGAGCGCGCTCGTCCGCCTCCGCCGCCGCGCGGTAGTGACCGAGCGCCGCCGCGAGGTCGCCGCGCCGCTTCGCGAGCCGGCCGAGCGCGGCGTGCACCGCGGCGGGAGGAGGCGCGCCGTCCGCGACGCCCGCGAGCGCCGCGGCGTCCTCGTCGGACGCCGCCCCGTGCTCGACCGCGTGGATCCGCTCCGCGAGCGTGCCGCTCCAGGCCGTGAGGCGCGCGGCCACCCCGGCGGCCCACGGCACGGTGAGCAGCGCGGCGAGCGCGGTGGCCACGATCGCGCGCTCGGCGCGCGAGAGGTAGAGCCACGAGGCGAGCGCGAGCACGGCGAGCGAGACGAAGAGGCCGAGCCCGAACGCGATCGGCATCACGAGGAGGACGATGACGAGGAGCCCCGCCTGGACGCGCGCGGTGCCGCGGACGAGCGGCAGGTGGTGGAAGTCGTGGACGACGAGCGGCAGCCGCCGGGCGAGCAGGAGGACGATCACGGCCGCGGCGGCCGTGACCGCGGCGGCGAGCGCCGCGGCGAGCACGTCGGCGAGGAAGGCGCGGCGCGTCTGCGGGTCGCGGGCAGCGGCAATCGCGGCGTCGCGCGCGGCGGCGAGCGCCCGCGCGGGCTTGTCCGGGTACTCGGCGAGGCGCGCGCGCGCGAGCGCGAGGTGCACGTCGGGCAGGTCGGGGGCGAGCGCGACGGCGAGCTCCGCGTGGGCGACCGCGCCGGCCGTGAGCCCCGCTGCGAGCGCGCGGGAGGCGGCGCGAGCCTCCGCCACGGCGAGCGCGGGGAGGTTCTCGATCCCGAGCTCCCGGCGCGCCAGGAGCAGTGCCTCCGCGGCGGCGTCCGCGCGCGCCGGCTCTCCGTCGCGGAGCGCGCCGCGACGCTCCGCCCAGCGATCCATGAGCTCCGCATGCGTGATCGAGACCGGCACGATGCGGCGAGCGCCCGTCCTTCGACTTCGCTCCGCGGGTAACGCCGCGTCCCTCGACTCGGCGCCGCCCTCGGCGCTACGCTCGGGATGACCGGCCCCGGGAGATCCGGGCGTCTGTTCATTCCCGGCCGGCTCGGCCGTACGCGAAGGCCGGGTCGGGGTCGAGGCCGGAGCCCCTCGCTGCACCGCCGGCGCGGCTTCGCCACGCTCGGGGTGACCGACCTCATGAGGTCCGGTCGCCGTCGCGGTCGAGTGGCCAGGCGGCTCCCGCGGTGCCGCGGCCTCCTCGGCGACCTCCTCGCCCTCGACGACGAGTCGCGGCGGCGCGACCTGCGCGGCGACGGCGGCGGGGACGGCGAGCGAGAGGAGCGCGACGAGGAGGGAGTGCGATCCGCGGTTGGCCACCGAGAACGGGATGCTAGCACGCCCGCTCCTGGGCTAAGAAGACGCGAACATGACGCGCGCGACCGATGCGATCGAACGTCTCCTCGGGATCATGGAGCGGCTCCGCGGCCCCGACGGCTGCCCGTGGGACCGCGAACAGACACTTCGGAGCCTGCGGCCCTACGTGCTCGAGGAGACGTACGAGGTGCTCGAGGCCATCGACGCAGGCGACGCGCGAGAGCACTGTGAGGAGCTCGGCGACCTTCTCCTCCAGATCGTCTTCCAGGCCCAGCTCACGAAGGAGCAAGGGCAGTTCGAGTTCGCAGACGTCGCCGACGCGATCTCGAGCAAGCTCGTCTCGCGCCACCCGCACGTCTTCGGAGACGTCGAGGTGAAGGACGCGGACGAGGTCCTGCGGCAGTGGGCGGCGCTGAAGCGCGAGGAGAAGCGCGCGAAGGGACGCGGCGAGAGCGTGCTCGAGGGCGTTCCCCGGGAGATGCCTGCGCTCGCGCGCGCAGACCGGCTCACGGAGAAGGCGAGCCGCATCGGCTTCGACTGGCCGGATGCGGGCGGTGCGCGCGAGAAGGTGACGGAGGAGCTCGGCGAGCTCGACGAGGCCATCGCGGCCGGCGATCGCGCCGCGGTGGAGCACGAGATGGGCGACGTCCTGTTCGCGCTCGCGAATCTATCCCGCAAGCTCGGGATACCCCCGGAGGAGGCCCTCCGCGGCTCGGTTTCACGATTCGTCACACGCTTTTCCCACATCGAGCGCGAGCTCACGCGCCGCGGCGTGCCCCACGGGGCCGCCTCCCTGGAGGAGATGGACGCCCTCTGGAACGAGGCGAAGGTGCTGGAGGGCAAGGCAAAATCGGCGGCGGCTCCCACCGTCGCCGCGCCGCCGCAGGGATTGGGGAAAGAGCGTGAATAACTCTGTGGGCAGCCCCCTCGGGAATACGATTTTCACGAGAAAGACACGCTCTGCTGCATCCTGCATCACAGTCGAAACCCCGTGATTCCCACGCGTTGAGCCCGCTCACCGGCTCATCCATCCACAGGGTAGGGTCAAGTGCCCCTCGCGGATTCCCGCCTCTTCTTCTGCGGTGGATAACTCCCCCCTCCCCCGTGTCATGCGGACCCCCGACGGACGTGGGATCGCCATTCGGGTGCTCCCGGAGCATCTTCAGCCGAGTTCTCGCGGCCGAGCGGCCATAACCCCTTGACGTCGCTCGCGATGGACGGTAGATAGCGCGCCCTCGAACCCTCGAGAGGACAAAGAGGTCAGCTTGGCGAACACCGCATCGGCCGAGAAGCGCAACCGTCAGGCGCAGAAGCGCCGCGCCCGCAACGTTCAGGTCCGCACCGGCGTGAAGAGCGCCGTGAAGAAGGCCCGCGAGGCGATCACCCAGGGCGACGCCAACACCGCCCGCGACGCGTTCAAGGCCGCGGCCCGCGCGCTCGAGAAGGCGGCGTCGAAGGGCGTCGTCCACAAGAACGCCGCGTCGCGCAAGATCTCGCGGCTCGCGAAGGCGGCCGCGAAGGCCGCCACCGCGAAGTAGTTGCAGCGCCGCCCGCTCGGGCCAACCGCCCGAGCGTGCACCCCTCAGCGCTCGAACGCGCGCAGGAGTTCGCGCGCCGCGTCGTCCGCCACCCGGCGGAGCGCGAGCGCGCGGCGCCCTTCCGTCTCGAGGGCGTCCGAGGCCACGCCCGCGAGGTAGTCGGCCTCGCGGCGCACGGTTCGCTCCGACACCGTCGTGCCTTTCACCACGAGGCGCGCCTTGACCTCCACGCCGATGCGCCAGGTGGCGCCATCGGGCGAGGACGGCCCCGGCGCGCCCGCGCGCACCTGCCCCACGATCTCGGCAGGCGCTCCCGGGCCCGCGGAGGCGCCGCGGCGCGCGAGCTCGTCGCGCAGCGCCGCCGTCACCTCGGCGCCTAGCGACGCCTCCGTCGAGAGGTTCTCGAAGGGCCTCACGTGGATCCGCTCCGCGCCGCCCTGCGCGGCGTAGCGCGTCTCGAAGGCGTAGCCGCACGCGGACAGCGCGAGGGCCGCCCCCATCGCGAGGGCGGCCGCGAGGCGTGGGCGCAGGCGCACCGTCACGCCACCACGAAGTTGATGAGCCGCTTCGGCACGAACACGACCTTCCGGACGGTCTTGCCGTCGAGGTGAGCCCTCACCCGCTGCTCGCCCTCGGCGAGCGCGCGGACCTCGGCCTCCGCGGCGGCGATCGGCGCCTGCACCTCGCCGCGCAGCTTGCCGTTCACCTGGACGGCGATGGTGACCACGTCGGCGACGACGAGCGCGGGGTCGAACGCCGGCCACGGCTCCTCCGCGAGCAGCCGCTCGCGCGCGGGAGGTCCGAGCACCTCGTGCCACAGCTCTTCCGCCGCGTGGGGCGCGAACGGCGCGAGCAGCGTCGCGACGGCGAGGAGCGCCTCGCGCACGGCGGCGCGCTCGGGATCGGCCCGGGGCTCGAGGGCGTAGAGCGCGTTCACGAGCTCCATCAGGGCGGCGATGCTCGTGTTGAACTTGAGGTCTCCCTCGAGCCCTTCCGTCACCCGCTTCACGGTCCGGTGCGTCTTGCGGCGGAGCTCGAGGAAGTCGCCTCGCGCCTCGGCGAGCGCCGCCTCGGGCGCGCGGAAGCACTCCTGCCGCGCGTGGAAGATGCGCCAGACGCGCGAGAGGAAGCGGAACAGGCCGTCGACCTGCTCGTCGGACCAGTCGATGTCCTTCTCCGGCGGCGCCGCGAAGAGCATGAACATCCGGACCGTGTCCGCGCCGAAGCGCGCGACCATCGGGCCGGGCGCGACGACGTTGCCCCAGCGCTTCGACATCTTGCGGCCGTCGGGGCCGTTCACGATGCCCTGCGTGACGAGGCGCCTCACCGGCTCGTCCTCATGGACGAGGCCGAGCCGGTGCATCACCCGGTGCCAGAAGCGGAAGTAGAGCAGGTGCATCACCGCGTGCTCGGGGCCGCCCACGTACACGTCCACCGGCAGCCAGCGCTTCGCCGCTGCGGGATCGAACGGGCGCGTGTCGTCCCTGGGCGAGAGATAGCGCGCGTAGTACCAGGACGAATCGACGAAGGTGTCCATCGTGTCCACCTCGCGGCGCGCCGGCTTGCCGCACCGCGGGCAGGTGGTGTTCACGAACGACGGCACCTTCGCGAGCGGCGGCTCGCCGGTGCCGGTGATGAGCGCCTCCGCGGGAAGGGTCACCGGGAGCTGATCCTCGGGGACGGGCACGGGGCCGTGGTCCGGGCAGTAGATGATCGGGATCGGCGTGCCCCAGTAGCGCTGGCGCGAGAAGCCCCAGTCGCGCAGGTGCCAGCGAACCGTCGGCTGGCCAAAGCCCCGCGCCTGGGCCTCGGCGGCGAGCTTCTCGCGCGCCGCAGCGCTCGAGAGCCCCGTCGCGTCGCCCGACGCCTCCAGGACCCCATCCTCGACGTACGCCTGCGCCAGCGCGTCGCCCGCGGGGAGCCGCTCGCCCTTCGCCGGCTGGATCACGACGCGCACCGGCAGCCCGTACTTCCGCGCGAACTCGAAGTCGCGCTGGTCGTGCGCCGGCACGCTCATCACCGCGCCCGTTCCGTAACCGGCGAGCACGAAGTTGGCGATCCAGACGGGGACCTCCTCGCCGGTGTACGGGTTCACGGCGTACGCGCCCGTGAACACGCCCTCCTTCGCCGCGCCCTCACCGGTGCGCTCCACGGCGTCGGTCTTGCGCATCCGCTCGACGAAGGCCCGCACATCGGCCTGTTGCTCCGGCCGCGTCAGCTCTCCGACGAGCGGGTGCTCCGGCGCGAGCACCACGTAGGTGCAGCCGAAGATCGTGTCGACACGCGTCGTGAAGACCTTGATTCGAACCGCGTCGGCGAGCGGAGCGAGCGGGGGTTCGGGGGGCGCAGCCTCACCGCGCCCCCCGGCAAGAACGAAGTCCACCTCCGCCCCGATGCTCTTGCCGATCCAGTTGCGCTGCATCGTGGTGATGCGCTCGGGCCACTCGGTGAGCCGGTCGAGCCCGTCGAGGAGGTCCTGGGCGAAGGCCGTGATCCGGAACGCCCACTCCGGGATCACCTTCTCCACGACGGGCGAGCCGCAGCGCTCGCAGCGGTCGTCGTCGATCACCTGCTCGTTCGCGATCACCGTCGCGCAGCCGGTGCACCAGTTCGCCTTTCCCTCGCGCCGGTAGACGATGCCCTGCTCGAGCATCTTGAGGAAGAACCACTGGTTCCAGCGGTAGTAGGACGGGTCGGCGGTGACGACCTCGCGATCCCAGTCGAACGCGTACCCGAGCTTCTTCATCTCGCCGCGGAACGCGACGATGTTCTCGGCCGTGCGCTCCGCGGGGTGCCGGCCGTCCTTGATGGCCGCGTTCTCAGCGGGGAGCCCGAGCGCGTCGAAGCCGATCGGGTGGAGCACGTCGTGGCCGCGCATGCGGAGGTGGCGCGCGAGCGCGTCGCCGATCGTGTACACGCGCGCGTGGCCCATGTGCATCGCGCCGGAGGGATACGGGAACATCTCGAGCACGTAGCGCTTCTCCGCGCCGGGCCGGCGGCCGGCGTGGAAGGCGCCCGCCTCCTCCCAGCGAGACTGCCAGCGTGGCTCGATCGTCTGCGGCTCGTAACGCTCGTTCATCGCCATAGGGGCCGGCGATATTACCGGACGTCGGGGGGTTCGTCTGCCCTTCCTGAGGCGTGACGCCGGGTCGCCGCGGTTCGCGCCGCGGCCCGGCGGCGAACCTTCGGCTATAGTGCCGGCGCCTTCCGAGCCCGCACGCAAAGCAAGGGAGCCCACGCGCATGTTCCCGCCCGTACACGTCGCAGACATCGCCCAGCACGAGGGGAAGGAGATCACCCTCCACGGCTGGCTCTACGCCCGCCGTTCGTCCGGGAAGCTCCACTTCCTGCAGGTCCGCGACGGGACGGGGACGATCCAGTGCGTCGTGTTCAAGGGCAACGTGACGCCCGAGGTGTTCCGGGAGGCGGATCACCTGCCGCAGGAGACGAGCCTCACCGTCACCGGGCTCGTGAAGAAGGACGAGCGCTCGCCGATCGGCTTCGAGCTCGACGTCCGCGATCTGAAGGTGGTCGCGCTGCCGAGCCAGGAGTACCCGATCGGTCACAAGGAGCACGGCGTCGCGTTCCTCATGGAGCAGCGGCACCTGTGGCTCCGCTCCCAGCGCCAGCAGGTGATCCTGCGCGTGCGCCACACGGTCGAGAAGGCGATCCGCGACTTCTTCGACGCGCGCGGGTTCACGCTCGTGGACGCACCGATCTTCACGCCGTCCGCCTGCGAAGGGACGTCCACGCTCTTCGAGGTCCCCTACTTCGATCTCGGCAAGGCGTACCTCACCCAGTCCGGCCAGCTGTACATGGAGGCCGCGGCGATGGCGCTCGGGAAGGTCTACTGCTTCGGGCCGACCTTCCGCGCCGAGAAGTCGAAGACGCGCCGCCACCTGACGGAGTTCTGGATGGTCGAGCCCGAGGTCGCCTACATGGACCTCGACGGCGACATGCAGCTCATGGAGGAGTTCGTCTCGCACGTCGTCCAGACCGCGCTCGCGAAGCACCGCAGGGAGCTCACGACCGTGCTCGAGCGCGACGTCTCGAAGCTCGAGAGCGTGAAGCCGCCCTTCCCGCGCATCACGTACACCGAGGCGGTCGACGTCCTGCAGAAGGCCGGTCACCCGATGAAGTGGGGCGACGACATCGGCGGCGACGAGGAGACCGTCATCGCGAAGCAGTTCGATCGCCCGGTGATGGTCCACCGCTACCCGGCCGAGATGAAGGCGTTCTACTTCAAGAAGGACCCGAGCGATCCGAAGGTGGCGCTCGGGTGCGACGTGCTCGCGCCGGAGGGCTATGGCGAGATCATCGGCGGCGGCGAGCGCGAGAGCTCGCTCGAGACGCTCGAGAGCGCCATCGCCCACCACCAGCTCCCGAAGGAGGCGTTCGAGTGGTACCTCGATCTGCGCCGCTACGGGACCGTGCCGCACGCCGGCTTCGGCATGGGCGTCGAGCGCTGCGTGGCGTGGATCTGCGGGCTCCACCACGTCCGCGAGACCATCCCGTTCGCGCGGATGATGGAGCGGATAACGCCGTAGCTTGCCGGCTAATCGACATCCGAAGGTCGCAGGTTCAAGTCCTGCCCCCGCAACTCTCGCTCAACAGAGAACGGCCGCTCGCAAGAGCGGCCGTCTCGTTTTTCTGCGTCAGCGCTATCTGGTAGCCGTCCGGCCCCGGCGTGAGACGCAACAAACAACCGAGGCCCCGCAGGCGTTCAGCCTCCCGCGGGGCCTTCGTGTTTCTGTGGTTCCACCTGCTGGTGCTAGATAGGCGCTCTCGCGGGGCGGCCGCCTCGATGCGCCTCGACTCTAGTCCGCGAGGCCGGGCCGGCCCTGCACTGTCATCATCGTCGCGAGCATGGTGAGGACGAGCTTCTCGTCACCACCCGCGATGGCGAACACGTCGCCGGCGCAGGTGGTCAACGTTCGCCCCGCCTTGAGCACGCGCCCCCGCGCCACGATGCTCTCGCCGTCCCCGGGCGCCATCAGGTTCACCTTGAACTCGACCGTGAGCACCGCTGCGCCCGCCGGCATCAGCGTGAGCGCCGCGTACCCGCATGCGCTGTCCACGACCGTGGTCATCGCGCCAGCGTGGAGGAACCCGTGCTGTTGCGTCAGGTCGCCGCGGAACGGCAGACGGATGTCCACCTCGCCGGGCGCCACGCGCTCCAACGTCGCCCCGAGCGTCGTCATCATCGCTTGGCGCGCGAAGCTGGCTCGGACGCGAGCTCCAAACTCCGGATCGGCAGGCTTGAAGGAACCCATGGGCTCACACTACCAGCGGCCCTGGTCGCGGGCAGGGCGGAACGCGAGAGCCAGGACACGTCATGTCGTCGCTCAAGAGCGACTCAACGTCTAGTCGAGCGCCGAGCTGCTCTTCACCGTCGTGGACGCTGATCCAGCAGGAGGCGCTCCGGCACGACTTCTTTCATGACGAGCGTGGAGGTCAGGCGCTGGACGCCCCGCAGCGTGGCGAGCTTCTCGTCGTACAGGCGCTGGTAGGCCGCTAGGTCCTTGCAGATGATCCGCAACAAGTAGTCTGAGGCGTATTGTTCCTCCGCACTATCGTTTCGAGGGGGATGACCTCATGGCAGCGAGCTCGGTGGCAGATGATGGCCGGGGTGGCGGCCCTCCTTGCCGAGAACCCGGCAGTGCTGTCCACGCTGACGGCGGTCGGAGCTGCCTACCTCGTCTGGCTCGGAGTCATGACGGTCTGCAAGCCGGCGACGGTGGAAGCATCCGCCGATGCTCCGGTCCGTTCCGCTCGCGCTCAGCTCCTCACCGGTGCTGGGATCAGCGGCCTGAATCCGAAGGCGCTGCTGCTGTTTCTTGCCCTCCTCCCCCAGTTCACCGATCGGAGCGGCGATCTTTCCCTCCCGCGGCAAATCGGGGTCTTGGGCCTAACGCACATCTTCAACTGCGCTGTGGTCTACATGCCTGTCGCGCTGCTCGCCCGAGTCGTCCTGCGAACCGGCCCGGGATCGCCCGTGGGGTCGCTCGCGCGTCCGGAATCGCGATGATCGCCATCGGTGTCGTGCTATTCGCGGAGCGGCTGCACTCCTGAGAGCGCGTGTGAGCGCGGCACCGTTACAGCGGGAGACGCAATGGATTCGCAATCGTCGTGCGCAGCCAAGATCCTCGTTGTCGGCGCCGGAGCGCTGGGCGGGCTCATCGCGGCACGCCTGCGTGCATCCGGCCGCACGGTGCGGATCGCGACGAAAGACGCGCAGACGGCTGCCAAGCTGAAGGCGAGCGGACTCCACGTCTCGGGCGTCGGCGGCGCCGTCTCCGTCGAGATGGCCGAGATCGCTCCCCTCGACGCCTACGGTGAGAGCGACGCGTTCGACCTCGTCGTGCTCGCGACGAAGGCCCGGGACGCGATGCAGGTCGCTCCGAAGCTCGTCCGCATGCTCGGCCGCGGCGGCGTGCTGCTGCCCATCCAGAACGGCGGCGTGTCCCAGGCGCTCGCGGATCACCTCGGCCTGGACCGGATCCTGGGGGGTCTGTCGAACCTCGGCGCGACGATGAACGAGCCTGGCTACTACGAGCAGCGGAACGCAGGCCACCTCCTCGTCGGCGAGCTCTCCGGCGGCGACACGGCGCGCGCCGAACGCGTGCGCCAAGCGATGAGCGGCGGCGTCGAGGTGCGGGTGACTACGAATCTCAGGGGTGCGATCTGGTCGAAGCTGCTACTCAACTGTTCCGTGACGACGATCGGCGCCATCGCGGGCCGAACGATGCGGGAGTACATCGCGCTTCCCCACGGACGAAGACTGTTCGACCTCGCATATGACGAGGCGCTGACGGTCGCGCTCGCGAGCGGCGTCCACCCTCAACGCATGCTCGTCGAGCCAATACCACCAGGGTGGAGTGGACACAGCGTTCCGGGCGAGGCGCACGACGCGTGGCTGCGCGACATCCTCGCTTCCTACGGTGACGTGAAGCCCTCGATGCTCCAAGATTTCGAGCGGGGGCGTCCGACCGAGATCGACTTCATCAACGGCTATGTCGCGGATGTCGGACGCACGATGCGAATACCAACGCCGGCGAACGCCGCGATCGTGGAGACGGTGTATGCCATCACGCGCGGCGAGCTACGCCCCGATCCTTCCCTCCTCAGCCGAACGCTCGGAAGCCTCGGCTGACGCTGAAGTCCATCGCGGTGCCCACGACTACCGACCGCTCCCGAACACGATGGCGATGAGCGGCGCGGGCAGGCGGGATGCAGCGGATGCTTAACGGTTGCGAGGTGTTCAGCTGCTCCGGAAGTCACCGAGAACCCTAGCGAACATCGCTGGCCTGACGGGGCTCGCAAACGCGTCGTGCGGGCCCCCGCAACCAGCTTCGGCGGCCCGGTCACCCTCCACGGTGGCTGGGCCGCTGTATTTTCGGGGCGGGCCGACGGTCCGGGCGATGCGTATCAGGGCAGCGAGGCGGCGTGGGCGTCAGCTCAGGAGTGAGGGTCGCTGCGCGAGCTCGCGCGCGCACTCCTCGCACGCGCACTCCATCTCCGGCGCATCGACGACGACGAGCCGAATGTCTGCGTAGTGCTCCGGATCGTATCCAGCGGCCTGGTCGGGTTGCCCGGCGACGACCTGAACCGAATAGTGCCCCAATCTCACCAGCTGCCCCGCCAGGAGCGGAGCGGTCGCCTCGTTCAGCAGGTAGTCCGCGAGATCGTTCAGGACGCCTGCGGCGGCCTTCCCGAGGAACAGCGGGACGTTCCTCATCTCCAACTCCGGCAGGCCGTGCGCGGCGAGGCCGTGGGTGTGGAGCCAGCCCCTCGCCGGCCCGTCGGTGACGTGATGTAGCTCGATCTCGCGGTTGGGATCGAGCCGCCATCGAACTCGCGGACGGTCTCGCAGGCGACGAGCGCGCGTCATGTCATTCCAACCCCCTGTGCCGGACCGGCCGGACACGCCCGTAACGTATCACCGGGGGCTGACGCCCAAGCCGGCCTCTCCGTGAACGCTTCGGATTGCCGGACTTCGTCGCGGCCCGAGGCGGAGCGATACGCTCGTCCGATCACGCTGGACCTCGCCTTGATCGGGTTGGTGTGTGAACTGCGCGTCTGGACGCGCGAAGACGCAGCCGGCTGATCGGCATCGCTGCGTTTCCGATCGGTGGACTCGAAAACCACGTCGTTGACCGTCAGTGTCAGACCTTCATGCCATCCTGTACGCGATGGAGGCCGCGCTATCCACGATTGAAACGAACGCGGTGACGCCCGACGCCTCGCTCGCCGGCTACGCGGCGCCGCGGCTCGAGCTCCCGCCGCTCACCCGGGCTGAGCTCGAGACGTGGTTCCGCGGCGGAGAGCCGGAGGCGGACGCGTGCGAGCAGCTCCTCGCCTGGGCGGCGAGGGCCCGGGGCGGGCTGGATCTCGCGATCGGCGAATGGCTCGACGCGCTCAGGCAGCGGGACCGGCTCGCGGAGCTGGGCTATCACCTCGACGACTCCGCCCGCGAGGTGCTCGACCTCGGGAAGCGCGCCGCCGACAACCTCGCCCGGCTCGGGGCGGGGCTGCGGACGCGTCCGCGGCTCCGGGTCGCGCT